>CAYUDC010000059.1:0-15526 GCA_964443415.1 uncultured Chitinophaga sp.
TGTTGGGTCAAACCGATACTAACGCCGTTAAACCTGTGCTAGCACCAAAGCAAACTGTGGAGCAGTATATTGAAAAATATAGTGCCATTGCCGTTGATGAAATGTATAGGAGTAAAATTCCTGCCAGCATAACCTTGGCCCAAGGCATTTTGGAGAGTGGCAATGGAAACAGTAGATTGGCGGTGGAAGCCAATAATCATTTTGGTATCAAGTGCAAAAAATCGTGGACAGGCAAAACGATTTATGAGGATGACGATGCGCCACAGGAATGTTTCAGGAAATATGACGCGGCTATTGATAGCTATAGGGATCATTCAGATTTTTTAATGAACAACCCACGTTATGCCTTTTTATTTGATTTGGAGCGAACCGATTATAAGGCTTGGGCACATGGGCTTAAAAAAGCTGGTTATGCCACTAATCCTCAGTATGCCGAGTTGCTTATTACCTTTATAGATAGGCATAAGTTGCATCGTTTTGATGGCGTAAAGTTAAGCGAGGAGGAAGATAGAGAATTAAAGGAAGAAAAGGCAGAATTGGTAAAAAGCCATGGAAAAGAAATCATTAACAACGGGGTTCCTGGGGTGGTGGCAAAGGAAGGTGAAAGCTATGCTCAGATTGCATTAAACTACGATTTAAAGGTGTACCAAGTTTACCGCTTTAATGATTTACAAAAGGATGCTGTTTGTAAAGTGGGAGATACCGTTTATTTGAAATCTAAAAAGCTAAAAACAGACAGTGTTCAGCATGTAGTTGCGGGTGAGGAAACCATGCATTGGATTAGTCAGAGGTATGCCATTAGATTAGATAAATTGCTGGAAAGAAACCTGTTAACTTTTGGACAAGAGCCTGCAGTCGGTGAAATAATTTTCTTAAAGAACAAAAGAGATCAAGCACCCAAATTAGCCAGTGCAAAGGTTATTGAAGTAGTGGTGCATACAGACACGCTTAGCGTGGTTGAGCCCTTAAAAATTGATACAACTTACAATAAAAAGGTTTACGAAAGCTCTACACTTAATATAGAAACAAGCAAACCTGTGGAAGAGTCTTATGAAGTGGATACGCTACACGAACTTAAAAAGGATGTAAGCTTTTTCCATACGGTTCAGGCTGGGGAAACACTTTATAGTATCAGCAAAAAATATGGGATAAGGGTAGATGCCATTATGTATTTGAATTTATTGCCATCAGATGCCATACAATCTGGTCAAAGGCTTATTATCAATCCTGCGATTACCAGTGCAGACACCAAAGATCCCCAGAGTACTCCAGGCGTTCATGTGGTGCGTCAGGGTGAAACATTGTTTCAAATAGCTAGACTATATGGATTAAATACAGAGGATATTCGCGCTACAAATAACCTAAGCAGCGATACTGTGTATATCGGACAAAGGCTGGTAATTGTGAAGGCGATAAAAAAATAATTTAAGCAAAAGCTTGTCTTGCAACCATAAAGGGTTTTTTTACATCAAATATTTTGTTAAACTTGTAATTCGGATTATTGACACCAATTTGAATAAAGCATTCTTATGAAAAAAATTATACTATTTGCTAGCATGGCCCTATTTACTTTGGGGATGAATGCGCAAACACGATTTGGATTTGGACAAATGGATTATGACAATTGGAATGTGGCAGACCCCAATGCACATTTACTTTTGTTGGTTTGGCCAGCTAATAATGATACTTTGGAGTTTGGCGTGGGTGCAGATATCTTTGTTATTGACGGAACAGCAAAAAACGGGGTAGACTTTAACCTAAGCACCACTAAATGGATTTTTCCTGTTGGCACCAACATTTACGACCAATCTAACAGAAAGAAGTTACCATATAACTTTACACCTAATTCAACTTTTTGGGGTAAAAAAGACTTCTCTATTAAGCTGGGAAATTTAGAAGGTATTACCAGTGCTAATCTTTTAAATGGTCAGGATTTACTGAGGGTAATTATAGATTATGATGGAATAGGAATAGGTATGCC
Source organism: uncultured Chitinophaga sp. (assembly GCA_964443415.1). Classification (GTDB taxonomy): domain Bacteria; phylum Bacteroidota; class Bacteroidia; order UKL13-3; family UKL13-3; genus B1. The sequence goes on from CAYUDC010000059.1 coordinate 1,982, forward strand.
TAAGTTAAGTATTCATGATTACAGGCTTTACCCAATTCCAGCTAGCACAACCTTGAATATAGAAGGAGTTAACCCTACCCAGTATAAGATTTATGATTTAAGTGGAAGGCTTGCACAAGAAGGTGGATTATTGCAAAGCAGCATTGATGTAAGCAACTTGGGTAACGGACTTTATATTTTATATGCCCAAACAGACAGAGGCATGATTGTGCAGAAGTTCTTGAAGGATTAAATTGAAAGATACTTGGTATGTTTTCGACTTTGACAGCACCTTCACACAAGTGGAGGCCATGGAGGAGTTGGCGGCCATTAGTTTAGAAAACGATCCTGAGAAGGACGTATTCATCGAAAAAATCAAACAGCTTACAGACTTGGCGATGGAGGGTAAAATGCCCTTTGGAAAATCGCTTAGGGCTAGAATTGCATTACTTTCTGCTAAGAAATATCATTTAAACATGTTGGTGAACCGGCTTCGCAAACGTGTTAGCCCTTCTTTTATTCGTAACAAGGCGTTTTTTAAAGAGCATAAAGGAAGAGTGCTCATTATTTCTGGAGGCTTTAAGGAGTTTATAGAGCCTGTGGTTAAATCCTATCATATAGAGCCAAACTGTGTTTATGCTAATACTTTTGTGTTTGATAAAAAGCAAAACATAACAGGTGCAGATGAGCAGAATCTATTAGCTCAGGAGCAGGGAAAAGTTAAACTGTTAAAGCAGCTTAAATTGAGTGGCAAAGTAATCATGATAGGTGATGGTTATACCGATTATGAGGTTTTTGCGCATGGGTGTGCAGATGATTTTTTTGCCTATACCGAAAATATTAGCAGGCCAAGGGTTTTGGAGTTTGCCAAAAAGGTGGCACCCAGCTTAGATGAGATTTTGTTTAGACAGCGTTTACCCATGTCTATTTCCTATCCTAAATCACGCATCACGGCTGTATTGGTTGGCGAATTAACATGGATTTCGGCAAGTTATTTTAAGCGTGAGGGATATTCGGTTCAAACCGTAAAAACAATTGATAACCTTATTAGCAAGGGCCTTTCAGGAGCTGTTAATTGTATCCTATTTGATCCAAAATTAACTGAGCAAGCCCAATTACTTAGCTTTATTGAGCAGCATGCATCAAAGGTGTTAAGCGTGGGTGTTTGGGGAGAGTTGGTTCGACCCGAAACCTTAAAAAAACTAGAAAGTACCGGAGTTGCCATATTTGGCAGCCGATATGCACATACTAGAAGCGTAGCCGAGTTGGCCATTCATTACTTATTGTACTTCTCTAGAAAAAAAGAAGAGGAATTGTTTGGCAAGAAACTAGGCATCATTGGTTATGGTCATAGTGGCTCTTTACTTGCAATGTTGGCGGGATATTTGGGGGTAGAGGTAAATTATTATGATGTAGACCAAAAACCAGCAATTGGGGCAGCCAAACAAGTGAGAAATTTAAGCGATTTATTAAAGAAAAGCGACTTCCTTGTAAATGTAGCTGGTAATAGGTTTGGCCAAGACATTTTCCTTGGAGGCAAAGAATTAAATCAACTGCCAAAGGGTTCTATCTTGGTGCATTTAGGTTATGATACATCTGTGGATTTTTTGGCCATTGAAAAGGCATTATCTACAGGAAAATTGGCGGGATTTTATGCAGACGTGCTCGATGCAAGTAGTTTGGGCAAGGCCAAGTTTAAAACCAATGCCATCATTACTTTTGGCGAGCGATTAAAAACAAAACAAGTGCAGGAAAACATTGCCTTGGGCTTAAGTGAAGCTATATTAAATTATGTTAATACTGGTGAGACCAAGTTTTGTTTGAATTTACCAGAGGTTCAATTGCCATTGCTACATCAATCGCACCGATTTATTCATATTCACAAGAATAAACCAGGGGTATTATCTCAAATAAACAAGATTATTGGGAAGCACTCTATCAATATTCTAGGCCAATATTTAAAAACCAATGAGCATTTGGGTTATGTTATTACAGACGTTAGTAAGGCTTATTCTGCAGAGGTAATTGAAGAATTAAAGCAAATACCAGAAACCATCAGGTTTAGGGTTTTATACTAATTTCTTTGCATGATAGCCTCGTAGAGAATGATTCCTGCGGCCACAGAAACATTGAGCGAACTAACACCCATATCCATTGGAATTTTAGCAAGAGAGGTGCATTTCTTTATCAGATCTAGACTGATGCCAACCTCTTCATTTCCCATCACAATGGCAAGCGGTCCGGTAAGGTCTGTTTGGCTTATAGTATCTTTTGCTTTTTCGGTGCAAGCCACGGTGGTAAACCCCGATTGATTGAGGTATTCGAGGGTTGTTTTAAGATGTTTTTCTCTGCAAACAGGGAGCTTATGCAGCGCACCAGCAGAGGTTTTAATGGCATCCTCATTTACCGGTGCAGTGTCTGTAAGCGGAACCACTAATGCGTGTACACCAGCGCAAAGTGCTGTTCGGGCAATGGCTCCAAGGTTTCTTACGTCTTTTACGCTATCTAGGATTAAGATAAAAGGGGTTTCTCCTTGTTCGAATAAAGTTGGAATAATTTGCTCGAGGCTATGGTATGAAATGGGTGAAATAAATGCTACCACCCCCTGATGATTTTTATCTTTTAGGCTATAAAATTTTTCTTTAGGAACGGTTTGAACCGGAACCTGCGCCAGACGAGCTGCTTTAAGCAACTCGTCTAGTGCGGGGTTAAAAATTCCTTTCATCACCTGGATTTTTATGAAATCTTTTCCGGCATCCAGGGCTTCTTTTACGGCATGTGTGCCGTATATGATGGTTTCTTTCATGTTTACATGCCTACTTGTAAGGCATCGATGCGTTTTCTAAATTCTGCCGATAACGCAGCTTGTTTGTTAAAGTCTACCACCTGCCAGATATAGTTTAGTATCTGGATATTGTCTTCTATATCTTGTCTAACAAGGTTTTTCTTTGACTTATAGCCTAAGAAATACTTAGCATTTTCCTCGTGAATGTCGATTAGTTGTTTAGCCAATGCATTTGCCTTATCAATAGCCCCTGCTTGGTAGTATCCTTCTAAAATTCTTACCACAAACACATCGTAAGGAACCTTGTTGTGAGGCATCACTTGCAAGCAGTAGTCGAGGGCTTTTACAGCAGAATCTTTCTTTCCTTCTAGCGTTAATTGCTCACTAAGTCTATAGAATATGTTTTTAAAGTTCTTTGTTTGTCTGAGGATGGTTTCGTCTAGGTAAACATTTTCTTCGGCCATATTACCCCATTTAAATTTCTCCATGAGGTTCTTGTAAAGAATATTGGAGTTGATTCTACCTGTAGTTCCATCTCTTTGAACTTCGCTTGTAATAGGCACCAAACGATAAGTTAGGCCTTCTAGTTGGAAGTATTTGGTTAGGTTTAAATATACATCTGAACCGGTAGTAATGGCCCAATAAATAGGGCGTGTATTGATGTTTGAAGCAACAATGTCTAATAAGATAAGGTCTGCTTTTAAGAGGTTGTTATTTCCAATTTCCCAGCGAATGGTATCTACCATTAAATTGGCATCTTCGGGTTGAACCACCCCATTTTTTAAGCAAGCTTCTTTATCAACTATCAAGCTAAATTTCTTGGTTGGGTAATACCTTAAGGCGTCACCACCTTGAGTAGCAACAGTTCCCATCGGATCGTTGTCGTCGTTAATAAAGGCCAAGATGTTTTTTAGCGGATAATAATCTTGGGTGTTGATGCCATATCTCCTAGCCAGTTCTGGGTTTTCAAAGAAAACTACATAATCTCTAGTTCCTTGTTTGTATTTATCTGGCGTCATGCTAAACTCTACTGGTTTGCTTTCGTAAGCTTGACGTTTTAGTCCATCTGCATACCAATCTGTGTTTAAGAGACTCATGTTTACTACTCGGATATCGCTGCGGATGTTTTCTACGTTTTGGGCATACCATAATGGATAGGTATCGTTATCGCCATTGGTAAATAGGATGGCATCTTTTGCACAAGAATTTAAATAGTCTTCTGCAAAGGCAAGGGCTGTAAAACGATTGCTTCTGTTGTGGTCGTCCCAATTTTGTTGGCCCATCAAAGCTGGTACGGCAGCTAAACTAAGGGTGGTTGCACCAACAGCGGCCATATTTCTGTTTATTTTTTTGCTAAGCCAATCTACTAATGCTAATACGCCTAAGCCAATCCAAATCATAAAGGTTTGGTATGATCCAACATAGGCATAATCCCTTTCTCTTGGCTGGTGGGCAGGGAAGTTTAGATAAAGGATAATGAAGAATCCGGTAAATAGGAACAAAGTAGTGATTACGATAAAGTCTTCTTTAGACTTTTTATAGTGGTAAACTACACCAATTAATCCTAGAATTAATGGCAAGAAATAGTAGGTGTTTTTGGCTTTGTTATTAGCCATAGATTCTGGCATATTTTTTTGTGGTCCAAGTCTCCAATCGTCAATAAAGCTTACGCCACTAATCCAGTTACCGCGGGTAACTTCGCCATAGCCTTGTTCGTCGTTTTGGCGGCCGATGAAGTTCCAGAAGAAATAGCGCCAATACATAAAACCTAATTGGTAGCTCAACATAAAGTCGATGTTTTTACCAAAGGTGGCTTTTTTCCCTTCAGGTATTTTTTCCCACTCTCTGTAGGCTCTAACATAGTCTGCACGATCGGCCCACATACGAGGAAGGATGGTACAATCTTTAGGGTCGTAAACGGCTTTCTTTTTGGTTCCAGCCTCTACATATTTGCCATCAAAGCCTTTGGCATATTGCATGTCACCATCATCATATCTGATGGGTCTGGCATAGAAATATTGTCCATAAAGCAACGGGTTTTCTCCGTATTGTTCGCGGTTTAAATAGCTCAATAAAGAGAATGGCTGCTCTGGGTCGTTCATGTCGATAGGTGGGTTTGCCAAAGAGCGGATGATAATCATCGAATAAGAAGAGTATCCTACAATTACAAAGCTAATAGACAATACGATAAGGTTGATAACATCCATGGCCACTTTCTTTTTAAATACAAAAAAGTAGATGGCCGCTGTCATGGCTAACCACAAAATTTCGGAGGTTAGGCTAAAATTAATGATTAAGCTGCTTAAGAATAGCGCACCATAACAAGCAATGGCTACATATAAACTAAGGTTATTCTTAGTATGGGTATAGTGCAGGAATGAAGCAAATAGCGTTACCAATAAAAGAATTAACAAAATAGCACCTGAGTTATAATTTAAACCAAGTGAATTTACGGTGAAGTAATCTAATTTGGTGGCAATACCTGGTAGGCCAGGGATTAAACCAAACTGTACAATTCCGATGGCTAATATAGCCACTGCAGAAGCGCCAAGGAAGCCGTTTCTAGTATATTTATATTTCTTGAAGTAGTAAACATAAACAATGGCAGGAATTACAAGTAAGTTTAATAGATGGACACCGATGGCTAACCCAATGAGGTAAGCAATTAATACCAACCATCTATTGGCATCTTTTTCATGGGCAACATTTTCCCATTTAAGGATGCACCAGAAGGTAAGTGTTGTAAAAAAGCTGGAAGAGGCATAAACCTCAGCCTCTACTGCCGAGAACCAGAAGGTATCTGAGAAGTTAAGCGTTAAGGCGCCAACTGCACCAGCGCCCATGATGGTGATGGTGTTCCAAAGTTCTAGTTCTTTGCCGTCTTTGGTTAATATTTTCTTAGCCAAATGGGTAATGGTCCAAAACATAAACATAACGGTTAAAGCACTGGTTACTGCCGAAACCATGTTTACCCAAAACGCCACTTTGCTAGGGTCTGATGCCATTAAGCTGAATACTCTGCCAATCATTAAGAAGAGTGGAGCCCCCGGAGGATGACAAATTTGAAGGCGATAAGATGCGGAAATAAATTCGCCACAATCCCAGAAACTAACAGTAGGTTCAAGGGTGAGCGTGTAAGTTACTAGGGATACCACAAAAAGTAGCCATCCGAGTACACTGTTTAACAGGTTATATTTGTTCATGCGTTCAAAATAATTATGCGCTATTAACGAAGAAAGGCAAACATAAATGATTTCTCCTAAATTTGCGGAGGTTTTGATAGGAGAAAAAGATTGGTGTCACATACTGTAATAATCATAGGAGGAGGAGCAGCAGGCTATTTTGCTGCCATTCAATGCGCTGAAGCCAACCGCCAAGCCAAGGTTATCTTGCTGGAAAAGAGCGCAAAAGTTTTGCAAAAGGTAAAAGTTTCTGGTGGAGGGAGATGTAATGTTACCCACGCTTGCTTTGATTTAAAACTTTTAGCAAAAAATTATCCTCGCGGAGAAAAGCATCTAAAATCTGCTTTTTCTAGATTTTTTACTCAGGATACGGTAAATTGGTTCGAACAAAAGAAAGTAAAGTTAAAGGCCGAACCCGACGGAAGAATGTTTCCAGTAACCGACAATTCTCAAACCATCATTGATTGTTTAGAGGGCGAGGCCACAAGGTTAAAGATTGACATTCGAAAAGAAACGGGTGTTAAAAGGATTACTCCTAGCTTTCATGGTGGATTTGACCTTCAGTTAACGAATGAATCAAATTTACACTGTCACCGTGTGATTATAGCTACTGGTGGTTCTCCGAAAGCCGAAGGTTTAGAGTGGATCAAAGAATTGGGGCTTAGAATAGAAAATCCGGTGCCTTCCCTTTTTACTTTTAACATTCCCCAATCAGACCTTCTATCATTACAAGGTATTGCTGTAAACCCAGTAAGAGTTAAGGTTTTGGATACCAAGCTGGAGAATTGTGGTCCTTTGCTAATTACCCATTGGGGAGTAAGTGGGCCTGCTGTTCTAAAGCTATCTTCTTTAGGGGCGAGGGTTTTGGCCGAGAGGGATTATCAGTTTAAAGTTCAAATAAGTTGGTTAGAAAATAAGAAAGAGGATTCTGTACGCCAAGAGTTATTTAACTTAAAAGCAGCGAATCCATCGAGGCAAGTGGGGGGCTTATTTCCTTTTCAATTGCCCAAGCGTTTGAATACCTATTTACTTGAAAGGGCTGGAATAGACGAAAAATCTAACTGGGGTGAAGTAAGCAAAGAACAAGTAAACCAATTAATCCAATGCTTGCTTTACGACACCTATGATGTTTCGGGCAAAACTACTTTTAAAGAAGAGTTTGTTACTTGTGGTGGCGTTAATTTAGATGATGTAGACTTTAAAACGATGGAGGCAAAAAGGCTGCGAGGCTTACATTTTGCTGGCGAAGTTTTAGATATCGATGGAATTACTGGAGGCTTTAATTTTCAGGCAGCATGGACAACCGGTTTTATTGCAGGTCGGGCTGCCGCCATTGAGATAGTTTAAGCGACTCGAGAAATTCATTCATTTCTTTGGCTTTTTGAGTGCCAATTAAAAACTTTTTGCCACTCTTTAAAACCAATTGTAAACCTTCGTTTCCTTTGATAGTATAGGCTTTGCCACCCACAAAATTAAAGCGTATGCCCCAGCCCCCAAATTCTTTGATGGCTTTGTATTTGCGAAGGTGAACACTTTCTAGTTCTTCCCACTTTACATAATAATACACCCTTTGAAAAGGAAAAAATCTCAAGGTAATTCCATGCTCGTCGAGGCGAGTTTCTAGGTTGGTAAAGTATAAGAGAGCAGAGATAATAAGAATAATACCGAGGCTAATGAGAATGCCATATCGTTCTGATGGATCTGCTTTACCCGTTAAAATGCCATAACCGATGGCGAGTATAGAAATGGTGAGCATGGTCCAGATCCACCATTGATTAAATTTTTGCTTTTCGTAAAACATAGGCTGCAAAAATGAATAAAATGGCCGACAAAATCATCTTCTTATTTAGGCTAAGCTATGTTATGAGAACCATTTCAAAATCAGGTAGTTTGATGATTTAAGTCATAATGTACTGCTGATAGTCTTTATACCTTGCAAGTAAACAATAAAGCTATGATTGACTTTAGAACCATTTTCTTGGTATTTGGATTAATATCGGTGGCTGGAGCAATTATTATGTATTTGCTTTGGTCGTCTGAAAGCAAGAGCTACAAAGGTTTATTCTGGTTTTTTATTAGCTTTTTAGGACAGAGTATCTCTTTATTATTGGTGTTTTTAAGGGGCAGTCTCCCAGATGTTTTAACCATTGTGGGAATGAATTTTGTAACTGTTTTCGCTGTTATTGCCATATTCATTGGTCTTAAACGGTTCTACCACAAATCGATGCATTATTGGCCTTGGGCTGTTTTATTATTCCTTCACGTTTTATTGCAAGCTTGGTTTACCATTGGCGAACAAAACTTACACCACAGAAACGTCATCATTTCTGTTTCCTATTTGATTGTTTCGATTAGAATACTCTGGTTTTTAAGGGTAGAACTCAATCAAGGTCAAAAGCATCAAACTACGGCTTTGTCTTTTGCATTTACCCTATACTGTATTATCGATGTTTTAAGAATCATCAATTATATAAACACCCCTGCCATAAGCGAGAATTACCTGCACTCAAACTCATTTGAGGTGGCGGTAATGTTAGCCTATTTCTTTGTTTACTTATTGCAGTTATTTGGCATTGTGATTATGGTAAACAGGGCATTACAAAGTGATATGAAGCTGGTAAGCGAAAAGTTTATGAAGCTGTTTAATCATTCTCCTAATGCCATCATTCTTACCAGAGAGGCCGATGGGTACATCGCAGAAGTAAATAGGGGCTTAGAAGAATTAACAGGTATTCAGGCCATAGACTGTGTGGGTAAAACCACCATAGAAACAGGGTTTTGGTTCGACCCGAACATAAGGGCCAAAGTAGTGGCATTGTTGACAAGGGATGGCAGAGTGCGAAATTTTGAAACCCTTTTTAGAAAAAGCAATGGTGATACTTTTTTTGGCTTATTGTCTTGCGACCCTGTTATTTTTAATGATGAGAAATACATTCTTTCTACCATTCAAGACATTAGTGAACAAAGACAATTATTGGATCAATTAAACCAAAAAACAATAGAGCTAACCAAGTTAAATGCCTCAAAGGATAAGTTTTTTTCTATCATCGCACACGACTTAAAAGGCCCATTTAATAACGTAATTGCTTTAACCTCCCTTCTCGAAAGTCATTTAAAAGAACAAGACTTTAACGACTTGGAGGCGTATGTGCAGATGATCCATAAATCGGCCGACAAGGCTTTAAGTTTGCTCCTTAATCTGTTAGATTGGTCGAGGCTGCATACAGGCAGAATGGAGTATACGGCCGAAATTGTTGATGTGTGCAAGTTGATATCTAATGAATTAGAAATAGCAGAGTTAACAGCTGCCAACAAAAGCATTTCCCTTAATTGTAAGAACTGTAAAGATTGTTTGGTTATTGGCGACCCAAACATGTTAAGTGGTGTCTTTAGAAATTTGATATCAAACGCACTAAAATTCACTCAAAATGGTGGAGAGGTAAAGCTAGATGTTAATGTTTCGATAGAGGCTGGTAAGGCATTCTTTACAGTGAGCGATACGGGAGTGGGAATGGATAAAGCAAAATTAGAAAAGTTGTTTAACTTAGAAAGTAATGTTACAACCTATGGAACAAACCATGAAAGTGGCACTGGACTTGGATTGTTGTTATGCAAAGAATACCTAGAAAAACATGGTGCTCAAATACAAATTGAGTCTGAAGTTGGCAAGGGAACCCAGATAAGTTTTGCCTTAACCTTGGCAAGTTAGTGACTACTTTTTCCTATCAATAAAATACGCTTTAAATTTTTATACCATCTGTTTTTTAACCGATAGCTTCTAGCAAAGAATCTTTCTCTTACTGCCACGTTTTAAGGAATAAATTGCTGTTATTTGCAGCAAAAGTCGGAGGCATTTTTATGGCAGCAGAGAAGAAAAGAGTTTTGGTTACAGCAGCATTACCTTATGCTAACGGTCCTGTTCATATTGGGCATTTAGCTGGATGTTATCTTCCAGCAGATATCTATGTACGTTACCTAAAAGCCATTGGCAAAGAGGTAATGTTTATTTGTGGCAGCGACGAACACGGTGTGCCTATTACGATTAAAGCTAAAAAAGAAGGTATTACGCCGCAACAAGTAGTAGATAAATATGATGGCATTATGAAAAATGCCTTTAAGTCTTTTGGAATAGACTTTAGCTATTATGGTAGAACCAGCTCAAAGGTTCATCATCAAACGGCGCAAGAGTTTTTTAAGCACCTTTATGATAAGGGCGTTTTTGAGGAAGAAATCACCAAACAATATTTTGATACAGAAGCGCAACAATTTTTAGCAGATAGATACATTACAGGCACCTGCCCAAGATGCGGTAATCCTAGCGCCTATGGCGATCAATGCGAGAAATGTGGTACGTCTTTAAGTCCAACCGACCTTATTAACCCCAAATCTGCTTTGAGTGGTGCGGTGCCAGTTTTAAAAGAAACAAGAAACTGGTTTTTGCCCATGGGTAAATTGCAAAATACAGAGGCCTTTCAGTCATATATCAAGCGATTTGAACATTGGAAATCTAATATCAAAGGGCAATGTGCCAGTTGGCTAAACGATGGCTTACAAAGCCGCGCCATGACACGCGACTTAGATTGGGGAGTACCAGTACCGATAGAAGGAGCAGATGGAAAAGTATTGTATGTTTGGTTTGATGCTCCCATAGGTTATATCAGCGCCACCAAAGAAGCGGTATCAGCCAAAGGGCAAGAGCCAAATGCCAATGGCCTAACTTGGCAAGATTGGTGGATGAACGAAGATACCGAACTCATTCACTTTATTGGAAAAGACAATATTGTATTTCATGCCATTATCTTCCCAATGATGCTGATGACCCATGGCGATTATATACTGCCATCGAACATTCCAGCCAATGAGTTTTTAAACTTAGAAGGAGATAAAATTTCAACTTCACGCAATTGGGCAGTTTGGCTGCACGAGTACTTAGAAGATTTTCCTAACAGAGAAGATGAATTAAGGTATGTATTAACCAGTATTGCACCCGAAACCAAAGACAGTGAGTTTACTTGGAAGGACTATCAAACCCGCATCAATAGCGAGTTGGTAAGTATCTTTGGAAACTTTGTAAACCGAGTGTTGGTGTTATGCGATAAGTATTACCAAGGCTTGGTGCCAATGCCAGGAAGTGCATTAGACGAAGCATTGGCTCAAAAAATTCAAGAATCTAAGCAGGTTTGTTTGAACCAAATTAAGGCTAGTATCCAAGAGATGGAGCAAGATTTAAAAGAGGTGAAATTGCGCGATGCACAAGCTGCCTTTATGAACATTGCCCGCGCTGGAAATAAATACTTAGCAGATACCGAGCCTTGGAAATTGGCTAAAATAGATGAGGCTGCCGTGCGTGGAATATTGTTTGATGCCCTTCAGATATGCGCCAAGCTAGCCATTGCCGCTACGCCATTTTTACCGCATACTGCTCAAAAGTTGCAAGCCTTATTAGGTTTGACCCAAATGCGCTGGCAACAACTAGCAGACGAAGTAATTGTGAATAGCGGTGCTCAGCTTCAAAAACCAGAAATTCTATACAAACAAGTAGAAGACGAAGAGATTAACAAGCAGCTTTTGAGGTTAGAACAAATTAAAGCAGCCAACAGTCAAAAGCCCGATAGCAGTAATTTAGCTGAACTTAAGCCACATATTACTTGGGAAGATTTTGATAAGTTAGACCTACGCGTGGGTAAAGTTATTGAGGCCACTAAGGTTCCTAAAGCAGATAAGCTGTTAAACTTAACTGTGGATTTAGGCTTTGAAAAACGAACGATTTTAAGTGGCATTGCCGAGTATTATCAACCAGAAGAACTGATTGGCAAACTAGTTACTGTGGTAGCTAACTTGGCACCACGCAAAATAAGAGGCATCGAAAGCCAGGGTATGCTGTTAATGGCAGGCAACGACTTTGGAAAACTCTACAGCGTAAGTCCAGAGAAGGATATTGAACCAGGAAGTGTGGTAAAGTAAAAACCTATTAAGGTTCAACTACCAGTGGAACTGTTGCTGCACTGCCGTTCGCTTGCAGGATTTGTACTTGATACACTCCATTTGCTAAGTTTGGCAGTTTAAATTCTGCTTCAAATTGGGCTTGGGTCAAACCGAAATCTTTTACCAATTCTCCTTTGATATTGAAAACCTTTACCGACACAAAAGCTTCGTTGTATTTAGATTTTATGGTAAAGTAGCCGTTACTTGGATTAGGGAATAAGCTAAATGCAGCAGGCTCATTTATTTTTGAGAGACTTAATCCTCCACCATTGCCCACATAAAAGGCCATGGTTTTGGTATAACTGCTTTTTATTGGGCAGGCTCTGTCTTTGGCTTCAAAAGAAAATAAGAATGGCCGACGGTTGCTATTGCCTTGTGCGGGGGTGGTCCAACAAAATTGGATGGAATCGTATTTTGGTCCTGTGACGGCACGATTTGCCGGATTATAGCTACGCGTAATACTAATTGGATTTGCCACCGTATCGGCATTGGTAAATACCAATTTTATATCGGTGGTATCCCAAGACTCTTTACCATCTGGTGCCGCAATTTTTAGGCAAATTTGGGTATTGGGCGAAAGCTCAAAAGTGTCTTTAACTCTTGGCAATAAAGTGTTTTGTGCATTATAAAATGAAAGGATAGATGGGCTATTGGGATTACTTAATTGCGATACCAATTGATGGTCTTTTCTAGTTAAGCCAACCAAGGTGGGCACTCCAGATAGGTATCTATATTCTAAAATTTCCACTACAAAAGATGAAACAAAGGCAGCAGAGGTGGTAAATTGAATGTCGCCAGTTACTGGATGGATGTTTATGCCTGATGGAGGAAGCAATGGAGGTGAAGTGTTTGGAAAACCAAGGTATAAAAATGGCGACATGGCCGAGTATGGCATAGCATAAGGGGTGGGCGTTTGATGTGCCACCAAGGATGGAGCCAACCTAAAGGCAATAGAATCGCCATCAGGGTCTATTACACCTAAGTTAATCTGTTTAAGGTTTTGCGAGGAGCTATTGTAATTTGTTAATAAAAACGGAGTAGTTGTTTGAATGGCACTTGAGTTTCCACCCGCTACACAGCGGTTTATAATGGCCTCGGAGAAATAATTTAACGATCCTGGGTTATTAAAAGAATTATTAAAAGCACTTCGGCAACAATGGGTAAGACCAATACCTACCCAACAGCAGCTAGCAGGAACAGTAGATAAGTTAATCGTTCCTTTAAAAGAAAACACCTCTATTCCAGGTGTAAAAGTGCCGGCCGTTCTGGTATTGCAGTTGTTGCAAATAGATTTTGCCAACTCGCACAATTGTAAGACATCGTAACCACTTTCTTGTCTTATCCATTGCAGTTGATTGTTTCCAAAACTTTGTTTGTTACAAGATTGGGCCGGCAAGTTATGGGTGATTCCTTGCGGATGATCAGCGCCAAAGAGTTCCACTGCAATGTTACATGTGCCTTGTCCGCCGGGTTGGCTGCAAGCCGCGCATTGCAAGATGCCTGCGCAATCTCGGTAGGTCTTTAGGCTTACTTCATAATTGTCTTGCGAAAGGTATTTGTAACTAATTTCAACCCCACTAAGATGGGAGGCACTTGCTGGCAATAGCCCAAACA
>CAYUDC010000060.1:0-15293 GCA_964443415.1 uncultured Chitinophaga sp.
GAGTAAAGATAACTGGTGTGCCAGATTTAAGTACTAACCAAAATTTAAATAACCTTCTGCTTCGCAATTCAACGAATGGTCCAGTAGTGCTATTTGTAAATGGTGCTACTCAAAATAGGTTAAGCAACTTAATCATTGAAGGTTCAAACAATAATACTTTTAATGTGGTAAATAGTGGTTTGGTTTCTTTTGCTGGTAGTACTTCAACCATTGGTAACTCTCAAGATACAGTGAGCAATTGTATCCTTAGAAATGACGGCACCGTAAACTTCCCATCGGGTATACCTTCTACACTTATAAATAGTGTTCATGCAGGTTTAACCCTAAACAGTCAGAACGTGATCATCAATAACCAACTATCTAATGCCTCTGTGGTGTATATAAATGTGGATGCTGGTTCTGGTAACGAATGGTTAGTAAGTGGCAACAGCTGTTTCTATAACTTACCATTAGTTATTTTAAATCCATTGCCAATTCGTTTTAATGGAGGATTGCTATCTAATGGACACAACATAAGTAACAACATCATTGGTGGAACTTCGGCAAACGCAGCTGGCGCTCCATGGACAAGTAATGCTCAGGTAGCTTGGAATCAAATCCAAGTTGCTGTAGGGATTGGTGCTCAAACTACCGTACATGGTAATATCATCAGAAACATGAGGTTTACCCAAACATCTTTAGGTAACCAGTGGAATGGTATCATTGTAACTTCTGGTAGGTTGGCAATTACTAACAACCTCATTGGAGACTCTACTGTGGCGGGAGGTTTAGAGCTTAATCCACCTACACAACACAATGGTATTTCTGTAACTGGAACGGTTACTTCTCCAGTGTTAATTAGTGGTAACAGAATTTCTGGTATTGCCATTAATAATGCTGGGGGTAGTACCTCATTTATTGGTATTTTCGTTTCAGGTGGAGTGTCAAATATCACAAACAATATCATTGGTGCTGTAACTATTCCAAATAGCATTTCACACAATGCCAATGCTTTGTTAAGAGGTATTTTCTTGCAAACCACTGCCAATATCGACCCTGCTACCCAGATTACCCAAAATGTGGTGGCAAACCTAACTTGTTTGGGAGGCGAAACTGCAGTGAACTTAGGAGGTATTCAATCTAGCGGAACAACTGCTGCTAATATCTCAAACAATACCATCTTTAATTTAAGATCTTCTTCTTCTAATACCAGCCTTACAATAACAGCATTAAATGTTTTTGGCATCTCAATTTCTGCGTCTACTGTGCCAGGTGTTAAGGTTAATAACAACACCATTTACAGTTTAGAGGCTTCCAATACTGGTAGCCTGGTTTCATATGCCTCAGGAATTAATTTGCAGAGTGTAAATAATGGTCAAATTATTGGAAATAGGATCTATGATATCCGTAATTTAAGTACGTCAAATGCGGTTAACCCAATGCCTGCTGCTACGGGTATCTTAATTACCTCTCTAACTAATTCGGTTGATATACATAACAATCAAATTACCTTAGGTCATAACCAAACCAACAATGTTCAGTACAATGGAATTTGGCAGTTAAATACTGGATTTAATGCAAATTACTATCATAACACTGTATTAATCTCTGGAACAGCTACTGGTAATATTCCAACCTATGCTTTCCACCGTGGTACCAACGCTACATTTGAAACTACTTCTGGTGTAAAAGCCATCAACAATGCCTTTATCAATGCCAGAACAGGTGCCAATGCTAAGAGTTATGCCATTGCCAACGAAGTATTGGGAAGTGTGAGTGGTTCGGGTTGGTTAAACACCAATTATAACTTCTTATCTAGTGCTAACCCAGCTACTGTTGGATTATGGGGTAATACAGACAGAACCATCAGTGAGTGGAGAAGCAATACCAGCAACGATGCTAACTCTTGGAGCGAAACAAGTACGATTGTTAATCCAAGTGCCTTATTTACCAACATTGCCAATGGTAACCTAAATGTGGTAACTACATCACCATTAAGCTGGTATTTAAATGGAAAAGGTATTGCTGGTAGTATTATTGATAACCTTAATTCAGACTTTAATGGTAATACCCGTGGTACAACATTAGGTTTAGGAATTGATATTGGTGCCAATGAATTTAGTACCACTACTATTCCGCCTGCCGCTAATGTTAGTGCAGCTCCTGCGATCAATGGCACTAGTGCCTTGGTGTTTGCCAACAGAAACATTGGTAGCATTCAGTGGGGTAATGCAGGTAGTGTTCCAAGTGCTGTAACCGCTACTTACTATACTGGCGTAAACCATCCAAATGCCTTTAGCACAGCTAGATTCTTAAATGCCTATTTAAGTTTAGGTGCTACCGGTGGAACTGGATACACTTATCGTGTAACCATGAATTACGATCCAGCATTAATGGGTACTGTATTATCTGAAAACAATTTAAGATTGGCTAGGTATGCAGCCACCGCCTGGAGTGTAGATTCTAATACGGTGCTTAACACAAGTGCTAGAACCATCACCAATGTGGCAAACAACTTGGTAATGGCCGATTTTACGGGTACAGATATTACGGCTCCATTGCCAGTTCAGTTGAGCTATTTTGTTGCCAATGCAGTAGAACAAGACGTAGTGTTAACATGGCTAACTGCTTCTGAGCAAAACAATAAAGGCTTTGAAGTGGAGCGTTCGGTTGACGGTTCAAATTTCGAACACATTGGATTTGTAAAAGGAGCTGGAAATACTGCTCGTTTAACACGTTATGGATTAACAGACAAAGATGCATTAAGCATGGGTAATACTTTATATTATCGCTTAAAGCAAGTAGATTTTGATGGAAGCTTTAGCTACTCAAACATCGTAAGTGTAAATGCTTCTAACGATGATAAGTTTAGCACCAAAGTATTCCCTAATCCATTTGAATCTCAATTTGCCGTAGAGGTTAATACGCCTCAAGATGGCGAAGCTGTTTTAAGTTTAATTGACATCACCGGAAAAGTAATTGGCAGCAAAACTGTTCAGTTAACTACTGGTAGAAATCTAGTTGATTTTGCTGAGACAGATGATGTAGTATCTGGTGTTTATTTCATGCAGATAGTGCAAGGCGAATACAAAGCCGTGCAAAAAGTAATTAGCATTCTAAAGTAGGATTTGGTTGCTAAAAGCTGAGAAAGGGGGCCGAAGGCCCCCTTTCTTTTTTATCGGCGCACCCAAGTTGTTTTGGTTTGGGTAAAGGCCCTTAACCCATGTTCACCTAACTCGCGGCCATAACCGCTCGATTTAATTCCGCCAAACGGAAATCTTACATCACTCTTTACGATGGTGTTAATGTACACCATTCCGCTTTCTATTTGATGAGCGAGCGCCTTCGCTCGATCTAAGTTTTTACTGTAAATACTAGCTCCCAAGCCAAACCTGGTGTCGTTGGCAATTTGTAAGGCCTCTTGGTCTGTATCAAAATAAAAGACGCTTACTACCGGTCCAAATAATTCTTCTTGATACGCCAAACTTTCTTTGGGAACATCTACTAAAATGGTAGGAGGGTAGAACCATCCGGTTTGAGGTACATTGCCTTGTTGAAATAAAATCTTTGCACCCGCTTTCACAGATAGATTTACTTGTTGGGCTAATTGGTCTCTTAAATCTTTCCTTGCCAAAGGGCCTATGTCTATGCCTTTTTCCAAAGGGTTGCCCATCTTTAGGGCGGCTACTTTTTCAATGAGTAATTTTTCAAAAGTTTCTTTTAGGTCGGTTTGAACCAAATAGCGTTTGGCAGCTACACAGCTCTGGCCGTTGTTTTGAAAGCGAGAGAAAACTACTTGCTCGATGATATCTTGTAAAGGTGCGTCATCAAGTATGATTAAAGGATCTGAGCCACCTAATTCGAGGACCGAAGGTTTGATATGTTGTGCTGCCAGCTGTGCCACCGCGCCTCCGGCGCGCTCACTCCCCGTCAAAGAAACCGCCTTAATCGCAGGATGCCGAATCAACTCAGACACCTGCTCTGTGCTGGCAAAAATTGTTGTTATCACACCCTTAGGAAACCCTGCCTCATCCATTAATGCCTGTAAAGCAATACTGCTCTGTGGCACATTGGGCGCTGGCTTCACCAACATCACATTCCCGCTCATTAGCGTGGGTAATGCACTTCGTAGAATCTGCCAATAAGGGAAATTCCAAGGAAATACACCCAAAATAATCCCTAAAGGTTCTTGCGAAATTTGAACCTCTGTTTGCTCATCCGCTTGGTATACTTCTTTGGCCAAAATGCGTTCTGCCTGCTCAGCATAATAGTTGCATAAACTTGCCGATTTAAGCACCTCCGCACTGGCATGCCCACTAAGCTTACCCATTTCCATGGCCGCTAATGCCCCTAAACGTTCGGCATTTGTTTCCAATAGCTCCTTTAAACGCAGAAAAAGAGCAGCTTTTTCTGTAAAACTGCTCTTTTTCCAAGGTTCAAACGCCATTTGAGCATTTGAAATTTTTTGGTGGATACTGTCGGAATCTTCAAAATCATACGAAGACAAAATAGTCTCCGTATAAGGATTATGCGATTCGAATCTCATGTATTAATTGCCTTTAAAATTGGCAGGACGCTTCTCTAAGAAAGCCCTAGTGCCTTCAATAAAGTCTTCGCTGCCAAAGAAATTGCCAAATTCATTTATTTCAACATCATTACCATCGGCACGCTTTTCATAGTAGGCGTTCACACATCTAATTACCGATGCAATAGCCATTGGGGCTTTAGATTTTATTTTATTTAAAATTTCTTCTGCCTTGCCAATTAATTGTTCTTGTGGCACTACATGGTTCACTAAACCTAGGTTGAGTGCTGTTGTAGCATCCATCATGTCTCCGGTCATCAAATATTCTAATGCCCTTCCTTTTCCAATTAACTGAGCCAAACGCTGGGTACCAGCATAACCAGGGGTAATACCAAGGTTAACCTCTGGTTGACCAAATCTTGCCTTTTCAGAACAAATTCTGATATGGCAAGCCATCGCCAATTCGTTTCCGCCTCCTAAAGCAAAACCATTGATAGCAGCAATGACTGGTTTTGGGCAATGATCGATGGCCCTCAATACACCATGGCCTTCCTCGCTCATGCGGGTGCCTTCTTCTACAGAAAAATTGGCAAACTCTGCAATGTCTGCTCCTGCAGCAAAGGCTTTAGTGCCTTTTCCAGTAAGAATTACGCCACGAACATTGCTGTCGTTATAAATACTCAATACCGCATTCTTAATGTCGGTTAAGGTTTGAATATTAAGCGCGTTTAACTTATCTTCTCTATTAATAGTAATGTAAAAGATTTGATCTTTTGTTTCAGTTAGGATTGTTTGATACATAGCTGTTGCAGTCATTTTTTTTCTATTTTGCCGTGCAAGGTTAGTTCTTAATTCAAAAAAACAAAAACGCTTGTTAGGTTTCTATCATAATAATATCCAAATCGACCTAAAAGTTTCGATTTTTTTTCACCCAATCTTTAATATAATCAGCAATTTCCTGGGTGTTGGTGCCAGGAGTAAACAATTTTCCCACACCTTTTTGATTTAAAGTTTCAATGTCCTCCGCTGGGATAATTCCGCCCCCAGTGATTAACACATCTTGCATATTGTTTTGAGCCAATAATTCGGTTAGTCGAGAAAATACACTCAAATGCGCCCCTGATAAAATGCTCACGCCTATAACATCTACATCTTCTTGCATGGCGGCCTGAACCACCATTTCTGGCGTTTGCCTTAACCCGGTATAAATTACCTCCATGCCAGCATCCCTTAGGGCTGTAGCAATTACTTTTGCTCCCCTGTCGTGTCCATCTAAGCCAATTTTGGCCACCAATACCCTGATAGGTCTTTCCATGATTATTTCTTTTTTGCTTTAATCTCTACCTTTTCAAACTGAAGAAATTCTTTGCCAATAATTTCTGTTTTTAAATAATCTGCAAATTGATCTTCCATCATTGTAAAGAAATATACCCTTGGCGGTAATCCTTGGTTTGGACTGTTAACTGGCGCTGTGCCCGCTTCTGTCATTGGTGCTACAGAAGGTGGAATGGGTTCCGACGTAATATTTAACATTTGCTGCGGAGTAAATTGTGCTAACTTACCTGGGTCTTCAGCAGAAGCTCTTTTGTCTAACAAAGGATAAATACGCAATCCGCTTTTAGTTTTTTCTAATACCGCCAGGTTCCATAATGCCGGAATGGTTGCATCTGTCATGGCCAAGAGAATATAGCCTCTGAATGTAGCCATTTTATAATCTTGGTCGTGAGTTTTACTAAAGTTTATCCCTTTAGATTTTACATGTATAGTAGAGTTTTCAATTTCTAAACCAATACTATCGCTGCCCCAAAAACCTTTTAAATCCTTTGTGGCCATTACGTATTTGCCATGAAATTCAACTGGTATGTTCCCTAATGCTTCACCTGGTACGCGGTCGAACTTGGCCAATTGGCAGCTTCCTAAAAAGGCTACCATGGCGATCATAAAACTAAGTTTTAATAATTTCATATTTGCAATAATTTATGCTTGATTAAACTCTTGAATGGCATGAGAAATTCTTCTGCTCACAGCGGCTTTCCCAATCAATGCAGCTATTTCAAATAAGGGTGGTCCTCCAGCTACTCCTGTTAAACAAACCCTAAACAACTGCAAGAAGTCTTTACCCGCTATTTGGTGTTTGGTTAAACATTGATTGTAAATTTCTTCTATCAACCCTGCTTCGTGCGAACTGCTATTCTCAATTCCTGCCTGAATGTCTTGCAATAAGGCAGGCATCTTTTCATTCCATCTTTTTTGAATAACACCTGCATCGTACTCCATTGGGTCAACAAAAAAGTATTTGCTGATGTCCCATACTTCTTTGGTAAAACTCATTTTCTCTTTCACCAAACTGCATACTTTTAAGCAATAGTCTTCGCTAAAGTTTGTATCAAGGCCATTGGCTGCCAAGCTGCTCTTTAAAAAAGGAAGCAATGCGGCATCATCCAATTTTCTAAGGTACTGTTGGTTATACCATTTGGCCTTGTTTTGGTCGAATTTGGCACCCGACTTACTCACGCGCTCCAAAGAAAAGGCCGCCACCAATTCTTCTAAACTAAAGATTTCTTGATTGCTGCCAGGGTTCCATCCCAACATGGCTAATAAGTTTACCACCGCCTCAGGCAAATATCCTGCCTCACGGTAACCCGAGCTCATTTCGCCACTGCTTGGGTCAACCCAATTTAACGGAAATACAGGGAACCCTAAACGGTCGCCATCCCTTTTGCTGAGCTTGCCATTGCCCTCTGGTTTTAATAACAAAGGCAGGTGGGCAAACTTGGGCATTTTATCTTCCCAGCCAAAGGCTCGGTAAAGCAACACATGTAAAGGGGCAGAGGGTAACCACTCTTCGCCACGGATGACATGCGAAATATCCATTAAATAGTCGTCTACCACATTGGCTAAATGGTAGGTAGGCATCCCATCACTTTTAAATAATACTTTATCATCCAACTGGCTGGTGTTAAAGCTCACCCAACCGCGAATTTCGTCATGAAACTTTACCTCTTCTTTTCTAGGTAGCTTAAAACGCACCACATAAGGGTCGCCACTCTCTAAGCGTTTTTGAACCTCATCCTCAGACAAGGTCAAAGAATTTTTCATCGTAGAACGGGTAATGGCGTCGTATTTTGCATCTACGTTGCTGGCTTTTAATCGCTCGCGCATGCCTTCTAACTCCTCTGCGGTATCAAAGGCATAGTAGGCATGGCCATTTTCTATCAGTTGCATGGCATACTGCCTATACATAGGTTTACGCTCACTTTGACGGTAGGGGGCATGTGGGCCATCGCCAAAACCAACGCCTTCTACAGCAGGTATGCCCACCCACTTTAGCGACTCGATGATGTAGTCTTCGGCGCCCGGCACATAGCGTGTTTGGTCGGTATCCTCAATTCTAATCAAGAAATCTCCGCCATGCTTTTTGGCAAATAAATAATTGTACAGGGCCGTCCTAACTCCTCCAATATGCAGAGGGCCGGTTGGGCTGGGTGCAAATCTAACTCTTACTCTTCTATCCATAATCTGAGGGGCAAAGATAAAAATGAGGCTCGTTCTAAAAAATATTTCATAAATTCAGGTGTAGGATTGTAATTTGCAGCCTCCGAAAATGACATTAATTATGAGCGATCCAAGATTAAAACCGCTATTCGACGAATTAAAAAACAGCATGGATGCAGCTGTTGACCATGCCGCCTCAGAATTTACAAAAATTAGAGCCGGCAAAGCACACCCCTCTATGTTAGATGCTGTAAAGGTAGACTATTACGGACAGCTAGTGCCTGTCAGTCAGGTGGCTAACATCAATACGCCAGATGCCCGCAGCATTGCTATCCAACCCTGGGAAAAAAATATGATTCAAGCCATCGAGAAAGGAATCATCATTGCCAACCTTGGATTTGCCCCTTCTAATGATGGTGCAGTGATTAGAATAAGCCTTCCTCCATTAACCGAAGAACGCAGAAAAGAAATTGTAAAAAAAGTGAAAGCCGAGGCAGAACATGCCAAAGTTCAGGTAAGAAATATCCGTAAAGACATCAACGAAGCCATCAAAAAAGCTCAAAAAGACGGTGTGCCAGAAGATGATGCTAAAACAGCAGAAGCTCAGGTGCAAAAAACTACCGACACCTACATTAAAAAAATTGATGAACTATGCGCTGCTAAAGAGGCAGACCTTATGCAAGTATAAGCTTAGCTGCACATGCTCAAAAAAATCAACCTTAAAAAGACAGGAATGCTCTTGCTTAAGCTGGCAGGCGTTCTTGTCTTTTTAGCCATTATTGCCTACTTTTCTCTTCGAGGATATTTCTTAGAGAAGGCCCTTCAAAAAGTTCAAGCAAAATTAAAAAATACCTATCAAGCAGAGCTGCAAGTGGGAGCGGCTGGCTTTTCTGGTTTATCTGGGGTGCATATTCAAAACCTCTACCTCATCCCTCAACAAAGAGATACCCTTTTTGCCATTCAAGATTTTTCTTTAAAGATAAAGTTTTTATATGCCCTTATAGGCGATATCCGTGTGGCAGAAATTACCATGAATCAAGGTTATCTGCAGCTCTCTAAAAAAGATAGTATACGAAACTTTGATAGCTTTTTGGGTCAAACCAAAGACAGCAGCACGCTTACAAATGCAGAGCCCGATGCCAATAATGAGGAGCCTGTAAACTACGCCCAAGTAGCCTTTAAACTCATTTCTAAAATATTAAATAAAGTTCCAGCCCAAGTAAATATTCAAGATTTTACTTTTAAAGGCATCGACGAAGATAAATGGGTGAACTTTAAGGTGCTTTCTTTAACCTACGAAAAAGGAGAAGTAAGCTCCAAAATGCAAGTGCAAACGCCCACCCTCACCCAACATTGGAGCCTAGGTGGCCATGCCAACCCAGATGCCAAGCAGGCTGATATTATTTTTTCTAGCTCCGATACTGGGCGCATCCTCATGCCTTATCTTCCCGAGCGTTTTAACCTTAAAACCGGCTTTGCCTCTGCCCGCTTTGTGCTTAACAACGTTAGTTTAGATAACGATGAGCTCCATATCGATGGCCGTGCCAGCGTCAATTCTTTTTTGGTAAATCACCCTAAAATTGCCTCCAAAGATGTTATCATTGATAACATGGAGTTTGATTATGCCTACCGCATTGGGCCTAATTATATTGCCCTTGATAGTATCAGTAAAGTAAACTTTAATGGCATCGTATTTAGGCCTTTTGCCTATTACCAAAAAGGGCCAGATACCATTTACCACTTAGTAATTAAAACAGAAAAAACAGAAGCCCAAACTTTTGTGAATGCCTTGCCCGATGGCCTTTTCTCTCACATCAAAGGGATGAGTGCCAGTGGTAGTTTTGCTTATCGCTTAGATTTTATCTTCAACGAAAATCACCCAGACGACATGGTGTTCGAAAGTACGCTCGAGAAAGAGAACCTTAAAATCATGCAGTTTGGTGAAGCCGATTTAAATAAGCTCAACCGTGAGTTTGTGCATTATCCTATCGAGAACGGAAGGCCTGTGCGTGGCATTACCGTTGGCACCTCCAACCCATCGTTTGTGCCCCTCGAAAACATCTCGCCAATATTGCAAAAAACTATCTTAACCACCGAAGATCCTTCTTTCTATTGGCATCGCGGCTTTGTTACAGAAGCCTTTAGACAATCCATTGCCAAAAATATTCGTACCGGAAAATTCAAACGCGGTGCCAGTACCATTAGCATGCAGCTGGTAAAAAATGTGTTTCTTACCCGCGAAAAAACCATGGCCCGCAAGCTAGAAGAAATCCTGTTGGTTTATATTTTAGAAAACAACCACATTAGTTCTAAAGACCGCATGTATGAGGTGTACCTTAACATCATCGAGTGGGGGCCCAATGTATATGGCATAGGCGAAGCATCACAGTTTTATTTTAAAAAGAATCCTTCGGAGCTCACCCTTAGCGAGTGCATGTTTCTTGCCAATATTATCCCAAGCCCTAAAAAATTTATGTGGCGCTTTGGCAAAGACGGTCAACTAAGGCCTTACCTAGAAAAGAGCTTTAGGTTTGTGGCCAACAAAATGATTAACCGTGGTGTATTGCCACCCGAAGATACCCTCGGACTTACACACCTTATTCAAATAAAAGGTCCTGCCCTTAAATACATCATCAAGAGTGATACGCTGGTGAGCGATTCATTGCTAGAAGATGTACTTATTGAAGAAGAGGATGAAGTGAACCCCTAATGCCCCTTATAGATGATGAAACAAACAAAAGAATTCTTGGCCGTATTTCTGGGAGCCGTCGTGCTGTTTTTTTTGTTTTTGTTGGGCGTGTTTCCGCATGGCTTAACCCATTTAGATAGCACCTTTTTTAGTGCTACACACGATGGCATCAAGAACTATTTTACTTTCCTACATTACCTTAAACATGAGGCAGGTTTCGATTTTACAGGCATGGCTTATCCCTATGCCGATTTAATTACCTTTACCGATAACCAACCCTTTTTGGCATACACCTTAAAAGCTTTAGGAGCGCCAGACGCTATTAGCTTATCACATGCCTTGTTTATATTCAATGTGTTGCTTTTGCTTGCTTTTCCAGTATCGGTATATTTTATCTATCGCATTTTTACCCACTACCAAGTAAAGCCCTTGCCTGCCTTTTTAATGGCACTCGTGCTAGCCTTTTTAGCCCCACAAAACGAGCGCATCTTTGGTCATTATGGTTTAGCTTATAGTTTTTTTATTCCTGTTATTTGGTTTTACACCCTGCAATATCTAAGCACTAAAGACAATAAATACCTCTACATCAATGTGGGCTTTGTGTTTGCCATGTGCTTTATACATGTGTATTACCTCGCCATTGCCTTAGTGTTCTTTGGCTTTACTGCCATTGGTTTCGGGTTGACCCAAGCCGCCGATGGTGAAAAAAAACTTTGGCCTTTTATCAAAATACTGCTCATGGGTTTATTGCCCATCTTACTTTTCAAGGTGTTTATGTCTATGGCAGATACCAAAACAGATAGGGTAGAAGTGCCTTGGGGATTTTTAAACTACCGAGCCACCTTTCGCAGTATCTTCTTTAACCCCGATAGCCCCTTTGATGCCTTTATACCGAATGCCATTCAGGCTGGTAAATACGAATCAGAAGGCGATGCTTATGTGGGAGTAATAGGGTTGTTTTTTGCCTTGTATGTTGTTTTTACCGTCATCAAAAATTGGGTTCAAACCAAAACCTTTTCCTTAAACCTTATTCAGATTCCCGCTTTCAACATATTTATTTATACCGGCATTTTCTCTTTGATATTTGCAGCGGTATTTCCTTTCTACATGCCACCCCTCGATTACTTTATTCAATTCATTAAACCCCTGCTGCAGTTTCGCTCTCCAGGCAGGTTTGCTTGGATTTTCTTTGAGGTGTTTATGGTGTTTATGCTCATCTTCTTCTATCAAAAATCCTTAAAAGAACAGACCGCTTGGAGGCGTTACCTCTACTATTTGCCAGCCCTCTTGCTGTTGATAGATGGTATGTTCATTCAAAAGAAATTGTTGGCGGCGGTTAATCACCACAACGAAGGAAAAGCCTTTCTACAATACGATATCAAAGATGTACTGGCAGAAAAGGAAATAGATGCCAATCATTACCGTGCACTTATTGCCTTACCTTTTTTTACCATTGGTAACGAGAAGGCCGGCTTTGCAGGCTCAGAGAAATCTATCTTTAATGCCATGGCATTAACCTTTCATAGTGGTTTACCCATGGTAAACTATATGATGTCTAGAACCAGTGTAAGCGAAGGATTAGAGATTGCTGCCATCATGAGCCATCCCATACTTCCTAAATATTATTTTAACCAGTTTAGTGGGCCTAAACCATTTTTAATAATGGTTACCCCCGACGCACTTTCTCCCTTAGAGCAAGCCTTTTTACGTCCTGCAGAGTTTTTGTTTCAGCATGGCGATATCCAATTTTATAGCCTCAATCCAGAGCGCATTGTGCCTACTTGGCGCCATTACGACGATTCTATTGAACGTGTGCCAGTGTATGTGTCGCCTATCAAAGACGTGTATGCCACCACGCCACACTTGGGGTTCTTTCACTATCAAATGAACATTGGCATTTATGAATTAGAGGCTGCCGAAGATTTTAGTGATGCCTTAGAAGGAAAGCATACCTTGTTTGAAGGGAAAATGGATGTGAAAGACAGTGTAGAGATTTCGTTTTGGACGCGCAGCCTCACGGCCATGAATGGCTTTGCGGTACTAAGGGTAACAGAGAAAGATGCCAATGGAAATATCGTGTATCACTATAACTCGCACCTCGAGCCCTATCCGCAAATACACAATATGTGCAGGCGCATTGCACATACTTATAAGCCTAAGTCGCCCACAAACACCGTACTCATAGAAGCCGAAGGCAAGGCTTATAAATGGGCCAGCTTTTTAATCTACGAAAGGCCTAACCATGTGTATGTTCCCACCAAAGACGAAATGGTTCTGTGGGACAATTATCCTATCGACCCAGATACGATGTTTACCGTTGTTAATCCTTAAACTCGTAACCAATATCCCTACGGTAATACTTGTTGCTAAAATCTATGATGCCTGCATTTTTATTGCTCATGGCAAGTGCTTCTGATAAGGTATTGGCCAAACTGGTAATGGCAATTACCCTTCCGCCATTGCTTAATACTTCGCCATTCTCGCCCAATTTAGTGCCTGCATGAAACACGATAGAATCTGTTACTAATTCAAATCCACTAATAACTTTGCCCTTTTCGTAATCGCCAGGATACCCTGCCGAAACCAGCATAATGGTAGTGGCGGCTCTTGGGTCAACCTCTATGCTTATCTCATGCAATCTGCCTTGGGCGGTGGCCAACATTAGTTCAGATAAATCGGTTTTAATGCGAGGCAATACCACCTCTGTCTCTGGATCGCCCATGCGGCAATTGTATTCTATGACATAAGGCTCACCACCTACATTCATCAAGCCAATAAAAATAAATCCTTTATACACTATGCCATCTTGTTTAAGCCCTTCGATGGTAGGCTTTACAATGCGTGTTTCTACTTTTTCTATAAATTCTTTGTTGGCAAAAGGCACAGGGCTCACAGCGCCCATGCCGCCAGTGTTAAGGCCTTTATCTCCTTCGCCAATGCGTTTGTAGTCTTTGGCAGAAGGTAAAATTTGGTAGCTGTTACCATCACTTAGTACAAATACCGATAGTTCTATGCCTTGCAAAAATTCTTCTATCACCACTTTGCTGCTGGCATTTCCAAATTTAAGCTCGCTAATCATAGCCGTTAACTCGGCTTTGGCAGCTGCTTTATCATCTAGTATCACCACGCCTTTGCCCGCTGCAAGTCCGTCTGCTTTTAACACCACCGTGCCCTGCATGGCATCTATATAGGCTAAGCCTTCTGCCAGGTTTTGAGCGGTAAAGGTGGCATAGGCAGCAGTGGGGATGCCATGTTTTTGCATAAACTGCTTGCTCCAATCTTTGCTACCTTCCATCTGTGCGCCCATGGCATTGGGGCCAACAAAGGCAATGTGCGACAATTGTGCATCGGCTTCAAAATAATCTCTGATGCCCTTTACCAAAGGCTCTTCTGGGCCTACTACCACCATGCCAATGTTTTCTGCCAAGCAAAATTGGCCAATGCTATCAAAGTCGGTAGGGTTTAAAGGTACATTTTTACCATGGGCAAGGGTGCCAGCATTTCCGGGAGCAATAAATAATTGTGAGCAATGTTTTCCGGCAGCCAATGCGCGTGCAAAGGCATGTTCTCTGCCACCTGAGCCAAGTAGTAAAATATTCATACGTGCAAAAATGAGTGGCAAATATAGGCTCATTTTTCGGTTTGAACCGAAATTGTTGAGGAAAGGAGGGGGGACTTAATTGAAATTTGTTTTTCTTAAGAACGAGTTGAATATAGGAATGATTATGATTTGATACATTAATCTCTAATCACCCAGTTTTCAATTTTTAGATTTAATATTCTTGAAAATTCATGGGTGTTTTCTGTAACCATTATCAAATCATTTGCGACACAGGTGGAGCCAATTAGCAGGTCAAAGTCGCTTATCATTCTACCAAGATTTTGAAGTCTCACCTTTTCCTTTGCATAAATTGGAATAACGTTTAAAATTGGAAGGATATCTAATTGATTTGTAAAGTTTTCAATTAGTTTTAAGTTCTTATTTGTATTATTACTCTTTTCTGCCCCATAGGTTAATTCTGCAAGAGTGATTTCGGAAATAGCACAATTTTCAATACCTATTTCAAGTAATTTGTCATAAATATTAAATTTACCTCTTAAGAAGTGAATACAAATATTTGAGTCTAACAGATATTGTATCATAAATCAATCTTATTGGTCTTTTCTATTCTTGAAATTTTTATATCATTGATAATTTCGTCGGAACTCCTAGAGTCTTCCCAACCGCCATGAAGCATTGCTAGGTCTATTTTCTTACTTTCTGAGTTATTAATGGATTCTGTTAATTTGATGATTAACCTTTTTTTAGTAAGAGTATCAAGTTTCAAAAGAAATCCAAAGTACTTATCAAATGAGGTACTATTCAATGTAAGTTTCATTGCTTAATTGTTTTTACTAAAATAATCAATATTTTTAATAACTCAAGTATTCAAATTCAATTAACTACAAACCATGATTTAAACAAGCAATATTTCCTAGATTACCTCGCATATATTAGTTGCTTTCTCATCAGGCATTTTCAAAGAAAAAGAAAGTAATCTAGTTACCTTCTTCTATACAACTGAAAACTATACGCATAATCATGCTTCTCGTCTTTTTCATGGC
>CAYUDC010000061.1:0-15208 GCA_964443415.1 uncultured Chitinophaga sp.
TTCAAACATTCACCCTAATATGCAGTTAAAATGTTAATAATCTAATTTATTAGTTATGGCTATTCACAGAAGAAATTTTCTTACCAGATTAACATTGGGAGTAGGTGCAGCTCTTTCTGCGCCTTTTGAAAATGCTGCTAAAACAATACGTAAATCAATGGAAAAGACCAATCCTGTTTTAAATGTTCAAGCCATGGGCTTTCAATGGGAAACTGCCGACCCATTTTTATTTTGTGTACATCATGAAGATTTTTTCCCAAAAGGTAATGCGGCCATGGGCCCTGCTACTTCCTTAAATGGCAGAAGTTTAGGAGACGACTTTATTGTGAAGGATGGTTTTAGGATGTACCATGGCAGGCAAGTTCCTGGATTTCCTGGTCATCCGCACCGAGGCTTCGAAACGGTGACTGTGGTTAGAAAGGGTTTAGTTGACCATGCAGATAGCCTTGGGGCAGCGGGCAGATATGGTAATGGTGATGTGCAATGGATGACAGCGGGTAAGGGGGTACAGCACTCAGAAATGTTTCCGCTTTTGCACCAAGATAAAGAGAATACATTGGAGTTATTTCAGATCTGGTTGAATTTACCTGCTAAAAATAAAATGGTGGCACCCCATTTTAAGATGTTTTGGTCTGAGAAAATTCCAAATGTTAGTTTAAAGGATGCAGCTGGAAAAGTATCGAAAATTGAGGTGATAGCAGGTAATTTTGGGAAGCACATTGCTTTACAACCACCACCTGATTCTTGGGCAGCACAGCCAGCCAATGAAGTAGCTATTTGGGTGATAAAAATGGAGGAAGGTGCTAGCCTAAGTCTTCCAACAGCCTCTAAAGGCGTTAACAGAAAAATTTACTTTTACGAAGGCGAGAGTTTAGATATTGAAGGCACAGCGATAGGAAAGTACAAGTCGGTGCAACTATTGCCAGAGATACTAGTACAATTAAAGGCTACAAAAGGCAAAGCAAGTATTTTGCTTTTGCAGGGTAAACCTATTGGAGAGCAAGTGATACAATACGGACCATTTGTGATGAACACAAAAGAAGAAATTCAACAAGCATTTAATGATTACCATCGCACTCAATTTGGTGGTTGGCCATGGGCAAGGTTAGACCAAGTTCATCCAAGAAGTAAAGGCAGATTTGCTAAACATGCAGATGGTACATTGGAGGAGCGAAAGTCTTAGTTAGCTGTTTATAAACTGCTGAAAAGCCGCCTGTTCGCTTAGGTCTTTGAGCATGTGTTTATCAATTGGTTTTTCTAAAAAGCCTATGATTTCTGGGAAGTCTTTGGCAATAATTCTATCTTTTGGGTCTGTTGAAGAAGTTACCAAGATATGCTTGATGCTGTGATCAAGGTTTAATTCTCTGAGTGCTTTCAAAAATTCCCATCCATCCATCTGTGGCATATTGATATCTAAAAAGACCAATACTTTTTTGCTGGGTTGATCCAATGACTTTAAATAGGTTAAAGCACTTTCTGCATCCAGGAATGATTTAGGCTCTAAATGAAAACCACTTTTTACTAGTTCTCTTTTATTAAGAACTAAAAAAAGTTCATCATCATCTACCATTAATAATTCGTAATTCATATTTGTCATTTCCTAGTTGATTATATTATTTGCTGTATATGTTTTGTTGGTAATGTCACGTATCACTGCATCTAGTTCTGTAGCAGAATTTCTGATGTGTTTTAAAATTTCTTTAGGGTTCATTTCAATCACATCTCCTTCGGTTTCAAGTAGTGTAATCAAGCCCATTAGCCTGGCAAGAGGTGCTCTCACGATATGCGATTGTGTCCAAGCAATTTCTCTTAAAGCATCGTTACTAGAAATAAGTGCTTGATTGGTTGAAAGAAGTTCGGCGGTACGTTCTTTCACTTTTTCTTCTAGAATTTGGTTTTGATTTCTAAGTTGCTTTAAAAGATAATTAGTAAACAAAAGGTTTTTAATTCTTAGTTCTACCTCTATTAGGTCGAAAGGCTTAACAATAAAGTCGCTAGCCCCGCCAGACAGGGCTTTTTGTTTAGATTCTCTTGTGGCATCTGCTGTTAGTACCAAAATTTGCATCCATCCATGGAGTGAACCATTATCTTTTAGATGCTTCATGATATCAAATCCACTGATATCAGGCATCATTAAATCTAAAAGCAGTAAGTCGGGTGATTGCATCGCAATTTCGTCTAGTGCCTTCGTAGAATCATTGATGATGCCTACATTTGTATATCCTTTAATAGACAGCAAGTTGGCTAATATTTCTGTATTAGCTGGTTGGTCGTCTATGACTAGGATTCTAGAATTTTTTATTTCTTCTTTCATACTTTTTGGTTCAACCCGAAATTATATAAACTGGTCTATGGTATTAAGCAAACTTACAACCTCTATGGGTTTTGTTAAGTAACTTTTTGCACCCAGCGACATTAATTTTACTCTTTGATCAGCCATGGCATCTGCACTTATAATAACAACAGGTATCACAGAGGTGGTGGGTTCGTTTTTAAGCATCTTTAAAATATCAGAGCCGTGCGAATCAGGTAAGTTTAAATCTAGTAGAATCAAATCTGGTTGCAAGACCTTAGCCATCTCAAAGCCATTTTTGCCAGTTGTAGAGGTTTCAAGCGTAATGCTTTTGCGGGTATTGCTTAATACTTGTTTAACAAGCTCAATATTAGAAATATTGTCTTCTATGTATAGAATTTTTCCAGCTTTAGGTGATTGAATATTGGATAGCTTATCTTCAGATTGTTTTTTAATTTGTTCTTGATGATTTTCCCCGACTGGCAAAGCAATCCAAAAAGTACTACCTACATCTACCTTACTTTCTACTCCTATGGTTCCTTGCATTAAACTGGCCAATTGTTTAACTACAGCCAATCCTAAACCCGTTCCTTCTGTTCCGGTGCTGTCTGCCTCTAAGCGCTCAAACGGATTGAAAATCCTATTTAAATTTTTCTCTGCGATACCTATACCATTATCGGTGACACAAATCTTATAGTAATCTTTACCATTCATTTGAATAGGTTCGGTTTTTAAAAATACTTTCCCATAAGGTTTGTTATACTTAATACCGTTATTTACCAGATTGGTAAGCACCTGTTTAAGCCTTTGGTTATCGGCGTGTACAAAAAGTTTATCTGGCATAGCATCATCTACCACCAATTCTATATTTCTAGCATTGGCTAAAGGCAACAGGGTATCTTTTATTTCAATGATGCAACGCTTGATGTCTACAGATTCTACAGAAACAGAAATCTTGCCCGATTCAATCCTAGAGATATCCAACACCTCATTAATCAGTCCAAGTAAATGCTTTCCGCTATTAAGGATATGATTAACACTTTTTTCTTGAGATTCGCTTAGTTCGCCCATTTGCAATAGTTGCGCAAAACCCAAAATGGAGTTCATAGGCGTTCTAAGTTCATGGCTCATGCGCGACAAAAATTCACTCTTTGATCTATTTGCTTCTTCGGCCACCACCCTCGCATAATTTAAATCTAGGTTAGATTGTTCTAACTCTTTAGTGCGCTCTAGAATTCGCCTTTCGAGTGTTTTGTTTAAATCAATGATTTCAAAGTCTTTTTCTTTTCTATTGGTTATATCTCTGATGAACCTTAATACTTGATTGTTATTGATGGCCACAACCCTTGCTTCGAAGTATTTTGTGATTTCTCCTTCTTGTTTAGGAAACTCATAAGACTTCATTTTGCCGGTGGCTAATACCTCTTGGATTACCTGCACATGAAGTTTAGCAATTTCACTGGTAAAAGCATCCCTCACATTTTTGCCAACCAAGTAGCTATAATCATCTTGTTGACTGTTTGTGCTCGACCTAAAATATTCTAAGTAATTGCCATCCTTATCGCAAATAAATACCATGTCTGGCATGGCGTCTATAATGGCAGATAACCTCTGATTTTGCAGTTTAATTGTTTCTTCTTGTGCTTTTTTCTCGCTTATATCAATTACTGTTGCCGATAAAAAGGCAGGTGCTCCTTGCTCATCTAAAATAAGCTTTGTACTCATCAGAGTGGGAAACTCTGTTCCATCTTTTCTGCAATGCCCTACCTCAGTAGCTTCAAAACCACCTTCTGTTTTAATCTTTTCTAATAAGCTTCCCACCAATGGCAGTTGAGCTGGGCTATGCAATATTGGAATGGCTTGGCCAATGAGTTCTTCTACCTTGTAACCATGTTGCTCGGCAAACTTTGGATTAACATACAGCATGATGCCATTGATATCTGTAATGGCAGTTCCATAGTTGGCTTGATCCGAAATAATTCTAAACTTTTTAAGTTCTGCCTCGGTAGCAAGTCTATCTGTAACTTCAATATCTGCACCAATATAACCAATCAAATTTCCTTCAGCATCTAGCTTTGGTGTACCGTTGGTTTCAACCCAAATTACCGTACCGTCTTTTCTTTGTATGGGGTTTAATAGTTTAACAAAGCTCTCCTTTTTTTCTAGCACTTGATAGGCGTGCGCTATAAATTCTTCTTTATGTTCTTCGGGGTGTAGGTCGTAGAAATACTTTTTGTCTACTAATTCCTCTGGCTCATATCCATATATTTTACCAGCAATTTTGCTGACATAGGTATAAATCCCTTCTTTGTTTAATTCCCAAATAACAGATTGGCTATGGTCTGCAATGGTTTGTAAGCGTTGTTCGTTTTCGCGCAGTTCAACCTCCATCTTTCTTCGTTCACTGATGTCGATACCCATGCACTGAATCTCTAGCGGTTTATCTTGATCGTCTGTTAAGCAAACAAACTCCCAAAAAGTGGTTTTTATTCCGCCTGATTTATTAGGCTTGTCTAATTCTACCTGAAAGGCTATCCCTGGATTGGAAATACATTTCTCTACGGTTGCAAAGGTTTTTTGATGGTGGTACTCGCAAATAGACGCCAATGAATTGCCATTTTTCAAGCCAGATTCATAATATAACCAACCAAACTCTTCTTCAAATGTGCGGTTCCAATAGGTATGTAATCCATTTAGGTTGGTTCTTAACACATAGCTCGTTTGGGTATTTAAAAGATTCTTGAGCCTATTTTCACTTTCTATTAAACGATGCTTTACCACCCTTTTGTTTAAATGAACCTCAATGGTTCTTCTGAGGTTATCTAATAGTTGATATTCTTCTTTTAAGAAAGGAGTGTCCGCAGGGTTATAGATTGTTAAGAAGCCTTTTTTACTGTGGTTTAAATGAAAATCGGTAAACATTTTACTGTTCGATTCTTTGAAACCATTGCTTTTGTAAACTTCTGCGCCAAAGTTAATTTGTGCCGAGGTTTGTTCGGGGAACTGATAACCGTGGGGAATTAACTCTACTGCTTTGTGAAGGTATTCTTCAATAGAAAGCTCTGCATTCTCACTTAACCAATTAATTTGATATACACAGTTTAGCTCTTTTAACCTTTCGGTTAACTGAAACTTAGAGTCTTCTAAGGCCTTTTCAGCATTTTTTTGTTCAGTGATATCACTAAATGTTACAAAAATCCGGTAGGGTTTTGTCTCGCTTGGTAAGAATTCTGGCACTGCATTTACTAGCAACCATTTGTAAGTTTGAAGTATGGGGTGGTATACACCCATTACTACATTTTTTACAGTTTCTGCTTTTTTTAAGGCTACACTCGCTGGGTGAGTGTCACCAGGATAATCAGAACCATCTGCATGTATGGCATGCCAACCTTCGTCCATGGGAGATTTGCCCAGTAACTGATTTAAAGTAAGACCTAACAAATCACATGCTGCAGGATTAGCAAAAATAATTGCGCCCGTATGGTCATGGAAAACTACGCCCGAAGGCATCATGTTAAATAGTTGTTGCGCGTGTACAGGCAGTGAATTTTCCATTTTAGTTTAGGGCTAGCAATTACAATTTAGAATTTCTAATATTCAATTATTTAGAAGGATATTGTTATCTTAATTGTGTAAAAGTATATAAATCAAAAAACTACCACTAGGGGTAGTTTTTTGATTTATATCATATTATTTTAATAAATGTTTTCAGTTGCTCTGTAACCACTTAGGTTCTTGTACCAATCTGCATATTCTAAGCCGTTGCTTTCTGCCCAATCTTCAAAGTGATTGTACACTTTTAGAATGTCTACTTTTTCTTTTGGCCAAGCAAAAGCTTCTGGAATATGAATAGCCCAAGGAATATTGTTGCTTGTAACGTAATATTTTCCATTGGCCGGAACACTTCTATCAGCCGAGGTGCCAAATAAATTCATATTCATTAAGCTAGTAGGTGCATAGTTTGGTAAATGTACCTCATGGCTTCTTACTTGATTTACAAAAATAAATGGGTTAAAGTTATTAATGCCAAGTTCTGCAATGGTATAGGTTTCGGGTTGAACCAAAATGTTTAAGGTTACTGTTACTGGGGCCACATAGGTAGCACCTGGTGTAGTGTTTACTCCAATTCCACTACCAGGATGAGCCATGAGGGTGTAACAATTGTCAAAAGCAATAAAAGTAGGTTTGCTTTGTCCGTTTTCTAATCCGTTTGAGCCTAAGCTTACTACATTTCCGTTGATGACCATACCCGTTACACTTAAATGCGTTTGGTTGATGGTATTAGGCAATTGAAATCCAAAACCGTTCTTAAATCCTGCGCCAAATGCTTTTAAGGTGAAGGTAGCAACTACATCAATAACTTTGTTATTGTTATTGGTTACCGACTTAAATTGGTAGTCTACTACCATGTCATTAAAGTCATAATCTCCTTTACTTGGCCATAAATCTTCGTAGGCTAAAGTTCCTGTTTTAAAGGTATTAAAGCAACGAGCAGCATCATTTGGGTACGCATCTAAAGAATCTACACAACCGTCGTTATCGGTATCTTGAGGGGCAGGTTGACTGCAATTGGTGTTGTTACAAGTCATTACATAAGTAAAATCTGCCACGGTAAAAGTTACAATGTTACCAGCTGTTCCAGCCTTAGCACTTACACGTTGCTGTTGTAAGCCACCAGTTAGAGTATAGGTAATTCTAACTGTTCCGGCCTTGCCATCACCAATATCAGATGTTCCGTCAAACTTAAATCCTTGAAATGGGTCAGAACCTAAATTTGGTCCATTTGCTAAGCTTGTATACTTAAATGAGCCAGTAAGTTTGGTAGCCGACATATTAGAATAAGTTCCCGCAGTTGCTTCTATAGACAAATGAGATAACTCTTTACAGCTAGGGCCGCCGCAACCATTATGTGCTAGAATCAATGATATAGTATGTGTTCCATTACAATTATTCACCACACTTTCAATGGTAGTAGTATAACCCATACCATTGGTTTTAGTGATGGTGCACTGGGCTTGTGACTTATTAAGCATTGCACTAGTGGCAATAAATAATGCAATCAGAGTGAGTTGTTTTATAAATTTCATATTATGTTTCCTTTCGTTAATTGAGTGAATCAAACTTAGTTAAATTGGTAAGTTAATTCACTTTGATTTAAATCTATGATAACCTCTTGTCCCATGTAAAGTAGTTTTACTTTTTTCTCGGTAGTTGGCACACTAATAATGGTGTTGTATTTTGTGTTAGTGCTTAATAAAGCTTTTTCAATAACATTTCCATTAAGGTCTACAATTAGCACTGGGGCATTAGCATATCCAATTAGGTTTAAGCTTACTTCTTGGGTAGTTTTCCAATTAAAATTATCACTTACTTTAATTTCTGAAGTAGAGGTGGCTTTTTCAGTATTGGTAACTGGTGTAAACTCAGTTGTTTCTTTTTTACAAGAAGTTCCCATTAGAATTCCAAAAAGGGCGATGGCAAGTAGCTTTTTCATTTAGTTGATAATTTGTGTTATGCCAGTATTATTTCAATTCTTGTGCTAGAAAGTTAAAGCCCTTAAAATCAAATGGTAACAAAATTATCTGCATTGATTTTTGGTTCAAAACGGGAAAATATTGAATGCAGAATCCAAAAATTGGAATCTTCCCATAAGCAAGACAGCAAAAAAAAGAGCTTGTCTATTGGGACAAGCTCTTTTTAAAAAAAGTTAAAGGGAAGTATTAATAAAGATTTTCGGTATTGCGGTAGCCGCCTAGGTTTTTATACCAATCTGCGTAAACAGAACCATTGCCTTCTGCCCAATCATCAAATTTGGTATGCGCTTGCATGATATCTACTTTTTCTTTTGGCCAAACGTAGGCTTCTGGAATATGGATAGCCCAAGGAATATTGGTAGAGGTAACATAATACTTACCATTCGATGGTACACTTGCGTCATCTAAAGTGCCAAATAGGTTGGTATTGGCTAAGCTAGTGGGGGCGTAGTAAGGCAAATGCACTTCATGGCTCCTAGTTTGATTTACGATAATAAACGGGTTAAAAGTATTTAAGCCCAAATCAGCAATTGTATAAGTGTCGGGTTGAACCGAAATATTTAAGGTGATAGTATCAGGCTGAACGTAGGTAGCCCCAGGACTTGTGTTTACACCAATACCAGAGCCAGGATATGGCATAAAATCATACGTGTCGTCGTACACAATAAAGGTGGGTTTTGATTGCGAGTTTTCTAGCCCATTGCTACTTAAGTTAATATAATTTCTGGCGATGTTCATACCGGTGGCGCTCAAATGGGTTTGATTGATATTGTTTGGCAGTTGAAATCCAAAACCATTATGATAACCTGCTCCAAAAGCTCTAACCGTAAATCTAGCTACAATATCTATTACTTTGTTATTGGCATTGGTAACAGATTTAAATTGGTATTCAATTACCAAATCATTAAAATCAAAATCTCCTTTTGCTGGCCAAAGGTCTTCGAAGGCCAACGTACCAGTTTTAAAGTTGTTAAAGCATCTTGCAGGGTCTGATGGGTATGCGTCTAGTGAATCTACACAGCCGTCGTTGTCAAAGTCTGTTGGGCCGGAGGGAGTTGGATTGCAACCTGTGCCAGCGCAGTTCATTACATAGGTAAAATCAGCTGAGGTAAAGGTTACGATGTTTCCGCTGGTGCCAGCTTTTGCACTTACTTGTTGTTGTTGCAGTGTGCCTGTAATGGTATAAGTTATTCTAACGGTCCCAGCATTTCCGCCCCCTATGCCAGAAGTATTGTCAAATTTAAAACCTTGAAAGGGGTCGCTACCTAAATTAGGCCCCATAGACAAGCTTCCATAAGCCCAATTGCCGCTTAGTTTAGCAGCAGAAATATTAGAGTAGGTGCCAGGAGATGCTTGAATAGATAAGTGAGACAAGGCTTTGCAACTTGGTCCACCGCAACCATTGTGAGCAAATAGTAGCTTAATGGTGTAGGTTCCATTACAATTATTTACTACACTTTCTATAGTGGTGGTAAAGCCCATACCATTGGTTTTAGTAATGGTGCAGGTAGTGGCTTTT
Source organism: uncultured Chitinophaga sp. (assembly GCA_964443415.1). Lineage (GTDB taxonomy): Bacteria > Bacteroidota > Bacteroidia > UKL13-3 > UKL13-3 > B1. The sequence goes on from CAYUDC010000061.1 coordinate 9,347, forward strand.
ACTTCAAATACACCAAATATAAGCCCGAAGCCTAGGATGGTCTTTAGAAAGAGGTTAGCTTTTTTCATTTTTAGGGATTGTGTTTGTTGAAGGCTACAATTCTTGTGCAATTTAACTAAATCATAGAATATGAGAAGTTTGTAGTGCAATATAAATTCTTATTTTTCCCAAAATAGGAAAAGCAGTTTTATTTTCAAACAGCTTGTTTAAAAAAGCACTTACCAATTCAATGGGTTTTGGTTCGATTATTTAGTATTTTGAATGATGGTTATTCTATTTCGTCAAGTTTTGGTTCAAACCGAAAGTGAGCATAAATATCAGAAAAACAGTTATTAATGGAATTTAGTAGTAGCGTTGTTGTGGTAATCTTATAGATTAAAACGCCAAGAGATATTGATGTAGGGTAGGCGAAAGTATCAAGCGTAGATTTTAATTTTAGATTTACCCATCAATTTAAACAAACATGAAACTATTTACTAAATTTTTCTTGAGTTGCTTATTTGTCTTTGCCAGTTGGCAGATAAATGCGCAATCCTACAATGTTACCTTTAAGGTAGACATGGCCCAATACACTGGGCTAAACGACACGGTGTATGTGAATGGCACCTGGAACGGCTGGTGTGGCAGGTGTAACCCATTGGTTAAACAAGCCAACAGCAATGTTTGGGAAGGTACTTATTCTATTCCTTCTGGAGCGCAAGAATACAAATTTACCATCGGTGGATGGAGCGCGCAAGAAAGCTTGTCGCAAGGTATTCCTTGTACTGTAACCAACGGCGGCTTTACTAACCGTTCAATTAATGTAACTGCAAATACTACTTTACCTGCAGTTTGTTGGAACAGCTGCGCTCCTTGTAACAATTTGCTTCCAATGAATTTGCCTGTAACATTTGACGCCGGTAATGTAAACTATGTATTAGTAGATTTTGGTGGCAATGCTTCAGTGATTGTTGGAGACCCAATGGATACAACTAACAAGGTAGCAAAGGTTACTAAATCTAATGTGGCAGAACTTTGGGCAGGTACAACCATGGGTGTTTCTGGTTTTGCTACACCTATACCGTTTGCTGCAAACGCAAATAAAATGCGTGTAAGGGTTTATTCGCCTGATAGTGGCATTGTAGTTAGATTAAAAGCAGAGCAATCAACAGATGCTTCTAAGAGTGTAGAAACTGATACCAGAACCACAGTTAGTAATGCTTGGGAAGTATTAGAATTTAATTTTGCCAATCCAGCTAATGGAACTGCTGCCATCAATTATGCTATATCTTACAGCAAGCTATCTATCTTCTTTAATTTTGGTGTAACAGGTGCTCAAGCTGGTGCAAAGGTTTATTATTTTGATAATGTAAGTTTTGTTCCGCCAACAGGCCCAGTATTAAAGCAAATTAGCGTTCCTATTAATTTTGATTCTACCGATGTAAATTACAGCATGACAGATTTTGGTGGTAATACAAGTTCTGTTGTAGTTGACCCAACCAATGCAAACAACAAAGTAGGCAAGGTAATTAAAAGTAATACGGCTGAATTATGGGCTGGTACAACTTGTAGTACACCTGCAGGTTTGGCAACAGCCATTCCTTTTGCACAAGGTTCTACTAAGTTAACGGCTAGGGTTTACTCTCCTGATAGCGGTATTGTAGTTAGGTTAAAAGCAGAGGATCCAACAGACCCTACAAAGAGTGTAGAAACAGATGCTCGTACAACAACCAAAAATGCATGGGAAACTTTAGAGTTTAACTTTGCTAATCATGTTGCTGGTACTGCTGCTATCAACTTTGGATATACATACAGAATGTTATCTATCTTCTTTAATTTTGGTGTAACTGGCGCTCAAGCTGGCGAAAAAACCTATTATTTTGATGATGTTAAATTTGGTGCTGGTAGTCCACCGCCACCTACTACCGTTGATGTGACCTTCTCTGTAGATGCTAAAAATCTTACTTTAGGAGCAAACGATGTACTTACTTTAAATGGTACCTTTAATGGATGGTGTGGTGATTGTATTAAAATGACTAAAGATTCTGGAACAACCACATGGAGAGTAACTGTTCCTTTGGATCAGTCTAAAGAATACGAATATAAGTTTACGGTGGGTAATTGGGCTAGCCAAGAAAATTTAGCTAAAACCTTGTCTTGTGTAAAAACAACGGATGCCTTCACCAATAGGGTGATGACAACTGGAACTACCAATATGACAATTCCTACAGTATGTTGGGAATCTTGCGCTCCTTGTGCTACAACTCCACCCATCAAAGCAAATGTTACTTTCCAAGTAAACATGAAAGATTTTACTGGCGACCTTTCAAAAGGAGTAACCTTAAATGGTACCTTTAATGGATGGTGCGGCGATTGTACACCAATGAACTTGGTTGGTAACAAAGTATATGAAGTAACCATTAAAATAGATACTGGTTCACACGAGTTTAAGTACACCATTGGAAATTGGGATCAACAAGAGCAATTTACCCCTGGCGATCCTTGTACCAAAACAGATGGTGCTTTTACCAATAGATTCATTAGCATCAAAGATTCATCTGCTGTAAAAGTTGGTCCGTATTGCTGGAACACTTGTACCATTTGCGAAGCAGTAGGTATCGACGAAATGTTATTAAATAGTGCCTCTATTTATCCAAATCCGGCTAAGGATAAGGTGTATGTAGAATTTAATCGTCATGCACATAGCAATGTAAGCATTGATGTATATGACTTGTTAGGCGCTAAAGTTGCTCAAAGAGTAACAATGGGAGCTGGCAGTAATTCGTACGAATTAGCAACCAGTGGCATTGCACCAGGTATTTACCTGGTTAAGGTTTCGGTTAACGGAACCAATAAAACCTTTAAACTTATTATTGAATAGGTTTTTTGTATATGTTGATTTGATAAGGAGGCTGTCCCGCAAGGGACGGCCTCTTTTGTTATAACTTAGATAAATAATCTGTGAGGTTAATGCCGTTTTCTAAGTTCATTTTCTTTCGTAGCCTATATCGGCTTACTTCCACTCCACGGCTTGAAATATTTAATATACTGGCAATTTCTTTAGTGGATAGGTTCATCCTTAAATAGGAGCACATTTTAATATCGTTGGCAGTTAAAATAGGAAACTTCTCTTTTAAGCTTTTGGTGTAACTATCATGAATCTGATTAAAATAGTGTTCAAACCGCTGCCAATCTCTGTCAATGAGCGTGTCACTATCGATATTTTTGATGAGTTCTGCAATTTCAGGCTTAATTTTAGGGTCGTTGCTAACTTGGCTTATTCTTTTGAGTTTGTCTTTGATGCTCAATAGCATTTCACTTTTTTGAACAATATGCATGGTAGAAGATGCTAGTTCTCTCCCTTGATGTTCAAGTTCTTTTTGAAGCTGCTGATTTCTTAACTCAATCAATTCTTTTTCTTGAAGTTCTCGTTGAAGTAATAAGTCTTCTGTTTGCCTTTTATGGTGGTCGTTTTTCTCAGCAATAATTCTACTCGCTTTCTTTCTTACCAGCATTTGGGGATAGAATCCTATAAGAAGAATAGCAATTACTGCAAGAATAGTATAACCAACCCTTGCCCCGGTGCTCCAATACCATGGGGCAGTTACTCTAAACTTTATTTTAATTTCTTCCCCTACCTTGCCCATACATTTTGCTTTAACATGCAGGGTGTATTCTCCATAACCTAGCTGGCTAAATTCTCTAGAGCCATTGGATTTCCAAGGAGTCCAAGTTTTATCCCAACCTTCTAGGTAAGTAGAAAAACTGAGGTCGTTATAAAAAGAGCCATTGGGAGAGGAAAAGAAAAATTCAAGTGAACGCTCGTGTAATTGAATATTATCTTCTTTTGGCAGCGTGATGCCATAAAGAGAAGAGTCTGGATTGCTTAAAGCAAAAATACTCGTGATAATAACCTTAGGTTCAATGCCTTCATATTGGTTAATTTTTCTGAGGTTGATATGTAAAAAGCCTGTTTCGGAACCTAAGAAGAGGTTACCATGGTTAAATTCGGCTAAAAATTCAAATCCTCCTACTAGGTTTTGGTCTGGCTTAGGTAGTACTACTTTCTTATAGCTGTATTCTACCCCATTATAGTCTTGGATGATGTAAAAAACCTGTTGTTCGCTTATAAACCATATTCTCTCATCATTGCCTTTAAAAATTCGTTTAAGGTTTTTAATGGAGTCGTTTTGAACCCCATTAAATTGCACTTTTGTTAGTCTATTGCCGCCTCGTTTTAGCTCATAAATACCATCAATAGTGGCAAAAAGCAAGCCTCGTTCTGAGGCAAACACATAATTGTTGTTTTCATCGGGTAATCCCTCTTTTTGGCCGTACCTTTTGGTTTCTTTAATGGCTGAAAGTTTTTCTGTAAGAGTGATTCGGTATAAGCCTTTGTAGGGATGGCCTACCCATATATGACCATCCTTGTCTTCTTCTAAAAACCTTGAAGATTCTTTAAACGGCCCAGGTTTTGAAACAATCTTTAAGCCTGCTGGAGTTTGTTGAAGAACATAAATGCCATTATAGGTACCTAAAATATAGTACCCTGGCTGCGACTTTAAGGCTATCAGCTTCCAACAGCCTCTGATATCAATGATTTTTTTGGCAGTTTTGCCTTCGATTTCAAATAAACCATCATGGTGTGACATGTATAACTTACCAGCGATATTTTGAATCCACCAGACTTGTCCTTCAGAGTTATCTACCAATTGGTAGGCCCCATTGCCATTATCCTCTATATTTCTGAAGTATAGACCATTATTGGTTCCAAAATAATAGTTGCCATTATGCGCTGCCATGCAATAGCCTGTGCCTTTTAATAAACCATCTGGAATTAAATAATTATAAGGGTAGTTTAGCCTAACTAGGTCGATACCATTGTCTAAACCTAGCCATAGATTTTTGCTTTTATCACTGTAAACGCTCAAAACATTGTTGTTTTGCAAGCCGTTTTGTAGGTTGGTTTGGTTTACTAATCGGCCATTGCTGTCTAGTAAATAAATCCCAGAACGATTTGTGGCAAGAACAAATCCGTTACCATGTTTTATAAGCTTATAAATGCGGTCGTGCCTAAAAACTTCATCATTGAAATTGGCTTTAAGCAATTGGTTGTTTTCTAGAAAAAACAGTCCATTTTTATAGGTGCTTACCAAGTATTTTTGCTGGTTAAAAGGTAAAACACCAGATATATCAAGACCCGATGCAGATACGATGGGCTTAAAGCTCATTCCATTAAACTCATAGATGCTACCGTTTGCATCTGTTAACAATAGTTTTTGGTCTATTTTATAGAGATTTTCAATGAGATTTTCAGTAGGTTTTAATGTTAGGATAGATTTCCCATCATAGGCAAATATTTGGCGGCCTGTTTGAAAAATAATTAGGTTTTGGTAACGCTCTATATTCCATATATCTTCAAATCCTTTTTGCCCATCCATTAGCAAATTCTCCAAGGGGGTATATTGTAAATGGCCCTTGGTATCATAGGCAAAAAAGCCCATTTCTCCTTGTCCTCCTACATAAATCCTTTTGCTAGTTTCGTCGTACAAAACAGACCGTAGGATGGTTTTTTTGGGTAAACTAAAGCGGTTAAACCGTCTACCATCGTATCTTAAAAGACCATCGTTATTGGCAAAGTACAAAATCCCTAATGAGTCTTCGGCAATATCCCATGTTTGGGTCCCGCCTTGGTATAATTGCTTAGAAAAGTTTTTTATTAGAGGGGCAGCAAAATCAGTTTGCGCTTTTATTATTTGGTTTGAACCCAACCACAATAGGAATACTATGCTTAGAATTTTTTCTTTCATAAATACTCCGAAAAGGTAATAAATAGTAAATGAATGTCAAGTAATAAATTATTTATTTTCAGCAAATTGAAAA
>CAYUDC010000062.1:0-15170 GCA_964443415.1 uncultured Chitinophaga sp.
AAGCCATCGAAACCATTGGCAAAAACCTAGACAGAATGGTTAGCAAAGGCAGTATTAGCGAGGAGGTAAAAGCCAATACCCTTGCCAATATTACCACTTTCACCAGCTTAAAAGAGGCTAGTGCAAATGCCGACCTCATTGTGGAGGCAGCCAGCGAGAATATTAATATCAAGCTTGATATTTTTAAACAAATAGATGAATATGCGCCAGCACATTGCATTTTGGCTTCTAATACATCCTCTATTTCTATTACCAAAATTGCCAGCGTAACCAAACGTCCAGAAAAGGTAATTGGCATGCATTTTATGAATCCAGTTCCAGTAATGAAATTGGTAGAGGTTATCAATGGCTACAAAACTTCTAAGGAGGTAAGCGAAGCTGTTGTAAATCTATCAAAGGCTATTGGTAAAGTTCCAGCAGAAGCCAACGATTATGCCGGATTTATTGCCAATCGTATTTTGATGCCTATGATTAATGAGGCAATTATTTGCTTGCAAAGCGGAGTTGGAACAGTAGAATCTATCGATACAGTTATGAAACTTGGTATGGCGCACCCTATGGGTCCATTGCAATTAGCAGATTTCATTGGCCTAGACGTTTGCTTGGCCATCATGAATGTATTGTATGAAGGATTGGGAGATACCAAATATGCTCCTAGTCCACTTTTAGTGAACATGGTAACAGCAGGTATTTTAGGCGTTAAATCTGGTGAAGGATTTTATGTTTACACACCAGGCTCAAAAGAATTAGTGGTATCACCAAGATTCAATTAATCTTTTAAATTATAAAAAGCCGCAGGAAATACGTTTTCTGCGGCTTTTTTGTTTTATTTTGAAAGAGAAACACCACAAAATGATTATCACAGACCCAAAGGTAGCCAAACAATTTTTGGAGGAAGGCAAATTAGTTGCCATTCCAACCGAAACAGTATATGGTTTGGCAGCCAACGGTTTTGATGGCAAAGCAGTGGCAGGCATCTACCAGGCTAAAAACAGGCCACAGTTTAATCCTTTGATTTTACATTCTAACTCACTAGAGAGGTTCCAAGAATGGGGCATTCAAATTCCTCCTTTAGCGCTTAAACTTGCTAAAGCTTTTTGTCCGGGACCCATTACGTTTGTTTTACCCAAAAGTGCCATCATTCCAGATATTGTAACAGCAGGGCATTCGAGTGTTGCCATTAGAGTGCCCAACCACACCTTGTGTTTAACATTGCTAGAAAGTTTAGACTTCCCTTTGGCAGCACCTAGCGCCAACAAAAGCGGAAGTATTAGCCCAACAAAAGCGATAGATGTGGACATACAATTTGGAAATGAAATTGCGGCTGTACTTGATGGGGGTAATTGCCAAATAGGACTAGAGTCTACCATTGTTTCATTTGTTGAGGCAAAGCCAAAATTATTAAGATTAGGCGGATTAAGCATCGAAGCCATTGAGCAAACACTCGGTGTAAGCTTGGATCAAAGCAAACTCATCAACAACGAAAACCCGCAAGCTCCGGGCATGCTGAGTAGGCATTATGCACCAAATACTCCTTTATTTATAGACAAAGCAGAAGCCCACTTGCAGGAGGCTAGTTATGAACAGATGGCCTTTATTGGATTCTCTAAAGCGCATAAAAACATTCCTTTAAGTAATCAGGTAATTTTATCCGAGAAGAGGGATTATGCCGAAGCAGCACAGCAATTATTTGCGGCCCTAAGAAAAGCAGATGCTTTGAAGTTGAAGTTAATTATTGCAGAATTATTGCCAGAAGAAAACCTTGGCAGGGCTATTAATGATAGGCTCAAAAGAGCAGCTATTAAATAAAAAAGGCTGCCTTCATTTACAGAAAGCAGCCTTTTCTAAAATCGCATAGCGGGTTATTCTTTTATCACTTTTATTACCTTGATGAAATCACCTTGGATCACTTTGATAAAATATACACCATGGCTAAGGTCATTTAACTCATTTATAGTTAAGGTAGATTGAGCAGGCTTATTTAGATTTACCATCAATCTTCCATTGATGTCCATCACTTGTATGGCAATGTTTTCGGTTTGAACCGAGCCAAGTGCAAGCGTAATGGTTTGGGTAAATGGATTTGGATAAGCAGCAATTTGGTAGTCTAACGGCTCTTCTGTACCAACGATTCTAGTATCCGAATAAGTTACAGTACCATCAAAGTCAACTTGTTGCAACCTATAATAGATGGTTTTAGCCGCAAGCACCTCAAAGGCATTGGCATCTTTAAAGGTATAATTAACTTGGGTAGTTGAATTACCTTTTCCTTTTACAAAATCTAATACCTCAAAGTCTTTTCCATTAGCAGAGCGTTCAATATAGAATCCTTTATTATTGGTTTCGGTAAGCGTAGTCCAACTTAACAAAACATCCTCACTTACCTTTTGAGCCGTAAAGTTTAATAGTTCTACAGGCAAAGGATTGTTTAGGCCATCAGTTGCGGTAAAGATACCAAAATTGCTTTGAGCAGTATTGGTTTGCATCATACCTGTATTGCCATTTGCATTTGAAGCAGAAATAAAATTCCATACCGCATCATAACGAGCCATTTTAGCTTGTGCAATACCCGAAACATTGCCCAGATTTGCCGAGTCTACAAACATAGAAAGGTTATAGGTAAATGCAGTACCACCAATGGCCGAGATATCATAATAGGCATTGGCCCTGGTGCGACCAGCAATTAAGTTTGGAGCATTGGTACCACTAAAGTATCTAAGGTTAACCGCTGTAGGTACAGTACCCGAATTACCCCAAGTGATAGACGCAATTTGCTTGCCAGCAAAGAAGTAATTAGTGCTTGCTCCTAATGCAGGTGTTGCACTAGCAGATGCCAATGGTGGCAAGGTGGTGGTGGTAAACTCATGCGAACCAATATCGGTGGCGCCATTGGCAATGCTAATTGAACGGGCATTGTTACCAAAATCGTTGCTCACGGAGGCCAAGGCCAATCCTTTTCCGTGAACATACCAAGCATTGGCATTACCGGTTACGATGTTTAAGTTGGCAATTAAAGTATCTACAAAGAATTGCTCTGGCAACAATGCGTTGGTAGCGAGGTACCAATTAGATGGATAAGCACCAACGCCTGTATACAAGGTATTAAATAAACTCACGCTATTTGCAATACCAGTTGGAGCCTCGGCTATTCTGGCAGTATCGTTCACCACCATTAAATTATAACCTACTGTTGCCGGTGTGATACCTGTAAGGGATGCTGAGCCCAAAGCATAGGCAGCACCTGTACCTAAGGTAGAACGCTTATTGTAGAAGATATTATTGATGCTTTGCACATTTGCCAAACCAGTGCGCTGCAAACAATAAGAGTGATTTGAACCACCAGAAATGGTTCCATTTATAAAGATTGAATTATTGTAATATAAATTATTACCAGAGCCAGCTACGTCTTGAATACCATATACTCGGGTTTCGCCAATGGTATTGGCACCAATGCTAATCTGATTATTGGCAACAAAAATATTACCAGTAGTGGCAACATACATCCCAAAAACTTGATTAGAAGCTGTACCACCGCCAGTTCCAAGGCCTCTAATATCCGATATACGGTTTCTTAGAACGTTTAAATTGGTGCTACCTATTAAGGTTAGACCTGCAACCGTATAAGCAGAAGCACCCGGATTAAAGTTCTCGATATTGCTAATGGTATTGGATTGAATGATATGGTTTGATCCTCCATTAACCAGCATACCTGTAATTAAGAAGGTAAATCCAGTTCCAGAAGAGTTTCCTTTGATATCCCTAATAATATTATTATTGATATTAGTGGTTCCACCTGTTACAGTTATACCACTGGTTCTGTCACCAGAACCTCCATAGTAAGCAATATTTCCTATTACATTATTAGCAATGGTTACTGTACCACCGGTAATGTTAATGGTTCCATTATCATACCCATTTCTAATGGTATCATATGGCATGGCGCCTCCTCCAATAGTGTTATTTAAAATATTAGTTACACCATTGGTAACTTGAATAACATTTACAGCACGCGTATTTCCACTAATATTACTAAAGATATTATTGGTGATGTTAATTGGTAGGGTATTTGCCGAAGTAATATTTATACCAAACCAACCTGGCGTTGTGGTAGTGGTAGTAGCGAAAGCCGCACCACTTCTATTAGGTGCAGAACCACCCACACTATTCTGGGTGATTAAATGGCCTCCATTACCGCCTTGAATAAAGATAACATTGTAAACATTGGCTCTGGCATTTTGGGTCATGTAAATGCTATTGTTATTTATTCGCCAGTTAATACCCATACCAGCCGCATTTAGGTTGATAGCATTAAATCCAAAGTTGATGATATCATTATACTCAATTACATTGGCATCATTTTCTAATCCGGCAGTACCTGATGAACTGATGCCTGTATTATGAATAATACCACCATTAGGAGTGCCAAGCGTATCTCCAATGATACAATAACTCACCACGTTAGAGTCGTTACCAGTTCCACCACTCACATTAGAGGTTGAAAAGGTAATGGTACCTACTGTATTGTTTACACTTTCTACATGGCAATAGGTAACAGTATCTTTATTAGCATCATTTAAGAAGGTAATGGCGTGTCCACTTGGTACATTGTTTCTTATTCTTAAAAATCTACCCGCACCATTAAATCTTCCATCAATTTTAACCCTATCGGCGCCATTCAACCTAATTAATCCATTGCCTGCAAAACTTCCAGAAATCAATCTTTCAATATTGCTATCTGGCTCAATAATCACTTGGTAACCGCCAATTCCTGTTTCATTGATTTGGTTCAAACCAATTAAACCTGGCTCCACAATATCACTGGTAATTTTTGCAAAAATGGTTCCGGTGATAGAGGCTGAGTTAATGGCTTCAAATAAACCACCTGTACCTGTTAAAGTAGTATAGGTTTGACCCGAGCCTACCAATACTGTTCCACCAATTCCTGGCACAATTCTATAAGAGAACAATGAACTAGGTTCTACAGTGACAGTGTTAACATTGGTGGCCACAGCGCCACCAGGCAAACTGGCTAAATTATTACCAGTAGCAGAATCTTGGGCAATAAGATAAAAATAGACCGAATCGCTTATGCTTAAACCACCTAACAATGATTGTGGAATGGTAAAAGCATAAGTACCGTTTTGAGCAGTACCCGAAACACGCGTGGCAGCAGTTGAGGCAAAAGAACCAGCGGCAAACTTTTTAAAATACACCCTTGGTTCAACCCCACCACTCACTGGGATGCCAGTTTGATCACTTATGTTCACTAAAAAGACTCTATCCCCTGTTGAAGCGGTGTTGCTTACAGCAAATGAGGAAATCACTGGAGGGAACACATCTAACTGAATAAAGTTACCCGCATCAGCGCCTATATCTGTAGGGGTTAAGCCTGTTCTTAATTGTCCATCAAAGTCTTCGGTAATAGTGGTAATTAAAAAGCCACTGCTTTCTACTGGTGTAGCAAGTGTTGTACTAATATGTAAATCTCCATCTAACATACCACCATTGGCATTTACAAATTGTGGATTGGCAAACGAACTACCGTTGTCGCTACTAATCCATCCAGCAGTGTAATTGGCAATATCTGTGGTACCATTGTTGGCAGTACCAAAAACCAAACCGGTACCATTTCCATAATAACTATTATTATTTTGAGTGAGTGTGGTATTGTTAATTAGGAAGTTTACATAGTGCTTTCCGATGCCAGATGCGTTGGAGCGGTTATTTACAAAAATGTTATTTCTTACAATATCTGTTCCTGCACCAGAACGTTGGAATGCCATAGTATTTGCATTGTTTGAAGCAATGTTGGCACCACCTATATAAACACTGTTATGTACCAATGTGATACTACCGGTATTTTTAGTGATTCCTCTGAACATATTGGGTGAAGCGATGGCATTTCCGATAGAATCTAAGCCCAATCTTATCATGTTGTTAGAGATAATTCCATTACCGGCTGCAAGGTCTAAACCATTTACAACGGTAGCAGGATTTAAAGCAGTTACTACTAACGTATGAATATTGTTTCTGGAAACTTGATTACTTGCACTGGCAGGACTCGAATAAAAGATTCCTGTAACTTGATTGGCAGCGGTTGTGCTGGTACCAGATAATACCAGGTTAGAGATTCTATTATTGCTAATAACAGAAGTACCTACTGTATGGCTGGCTGTGATACCCGCTAAAGTAGCATTTACAGCATTGGCAGTGGTAGCAGAATTCGTATATACATTAAAGATTCTGTTGTTTGCCACAGTATAAGTTCCTGCAATGGTTGGCAATAAAGCTATACCTCTTGTGCAAGCTGCTTGTGTTCCAGTAGCAGCATAGGCATTCGTAATATTACAAATGATATTATTGCTAATATTAAATACTGGAGTTCCAGAGCTTGGATTAGCAAAAATACCTGTTACTCTTTGCGCATAAGTTGAGGTAGCGCTGCTCGATAAGATTTGAATACTCGATGGCAACAAGGTATCACCAATCATGTTATTGGTGACATTTACGTTGGTTCCCAAGAAAGGATTGATACCAAAGAACTCAGGAGTATTGGTAGTTGCATTTCCTATTAAATCAAAACCACTGATGATGTTATTAGAAATATTAAACGTATTTCCTGTTCCGCCACCTGTTCTAATGCCAGATGCACCACCATTTATAGCCGTTACGGTATAGGTAATGGCACCATTCACTGTTCTAGAGCCAATAAGATTACCGCTAACAGTTCCGCAATTAACATTACCATTTACCAGATTAATTCCTAAAAAGTTAATCGCACTTCCACCACCATTGGTTTCATTAAAGTTAGTAATCACATTTCCTTGGATTGAAGTAGGTGTTCCTAAACCAACCGAAATATCCATGGCATTAAACAAATAAGCAGGAGTACCTATCATGGTATAAAATCCAGTTCCTGCACTCGAATTACCCCCTAAATAATTGTTATGAATGATAAATCCACTTCCACTAGTTAAGTTAGCTGTATTTGGCGTAATCCAAAGAATTCTATGGGTAACTGCAGAGGTATAGTTTAGGGTAGCGGTTTGATAAAACTTATTGTTATTAATTTGCCAGCTATTGTTATTGGCACCTACATAAATGGCAGCACTAGCTATAGTTGCGTTGTAGAAGTTATAAATTTCACAGCTATCGATAATGATATTGTCATTGTTGGCAGCAACAGTTGTGGCAGAACCAATAGATGAAATTGAAACTACAGGATTACCGCCTCCATTTTCATGGATATGACAATTTCTTATAAGGTTATTATCGTTTCCATTGGCACCTGCACTTGCACCAAAGTTAATTACCCCAGCTGTGGCTGTGCCTGTAGCACTTTGATTATTGGCACGTAAATCTGTAAATAGTATTTGATTGTTTGATGCTTCATTGTTAAACCTAATTGCCGGAGCTACACTGGTAGCATTGCTAATAATTAGGTTCGATCCAAGTATGAAACCACCCGTTGCACCTGGTCTACCATCTATTCTTAGGAAGTTAATTCCATTTAGATCTAATGTGGTAATCGCATTATTGCTTTCTATTCTCGCAGTATTTCCTGTGGCAGGCACAATGGTTACCGAATTGGTAGAGGATGCTCCAGTATATGCGTTAAAGGTTATTGGGAAAACTTCGCCCGTAGCACTGTTGTAAATAGTGTCGGTTAAAATAAATGTTACCGGACCAGATACACCCAAGGTTTGTAAATCTGCACTGGCGGCTGTTAAGGTTGGGTATGTTTGACCATTACCCACTTGGTAGTTTCCACTAAGAGGGGCAAGAATTCTTCTAGCACCAAATGGATCTCCGTTGATTGGCGCAGTATTTATTCCACCAATCACTAGACTATCTAACCTACCATCTATAAAGTTATTTACTGTTGCAGTAGATTTTACATCGTATGTTAACCAGAAATAACTTACCCCTGCTGGCAAGGTTAAATTAGAATTTACATAAAATACGCCGTTAGGATTTGCAACGGTTGAGCCATACTGAGTGCTGGTTGAGAATACAGGATTTGAACCAGTATAAAATATTTTAGCATTCTGGATATCCGCTACGTTAGTTGTTCCTGATGTATGCAGTTTCATTGAACTTAATACCAAAGGTGAAAAGTTATTAGAAGTATGAATCCTAATTCTTAACACTTGTTGATGAATGGTATTAACCGGAACCGCTGCTGTATTTTGATCCACATTGCTAGAATCCAAGACCATACCAATACCTGTAAATTCACCCTCATCTGCTCCAATATCAGGAGCAGAACCAGTACCCATATAACCTACGCTTCCTTGCCTGATAACATTATCCGCATCAAAAGTTATACCTGCAATGACAGATCCGCCGCTTTCGCAACGAGTAGCCACAGCAGTATCTAAATGAAGATATCCTGGTGAGGATCCAACCAAGCTAATAAAAGTAGGTTGCTCGGTAACAGAGGCTTGCTCAAATGTTACCAATCTTGCTTTAAAATCAATGAGTGTAGAATCGCCAACAGCACCATTAAAATAAATGAGTTTGTTAGCACTTGGCGTACCTGCATATAATAGGTTTCTATTAGAGGTGGTTGCATAATTAGCTGTTGTAGCTGCAGACCTCCTAATAACTGCTGAATTACCAGTTCCGTTTGCAGTAGAATTATTTACTAAAATATTATTTCTTAAATCTAAGGTAGCTGTGGTAGCTGTGGCATTGGCGGTATGAAACAATGCTGCACTTGAAAAATTAGCGCCTGTAGAAACGGCATCCAAACTTACGGTATTGTGGTAAACACCAATATTGGTAGTAGCAGTAGCAGTGGTTAGGTTGATCCCAATTACTGTTGCCGAAGTTGAATTAGATAAAGGGGCATAAATACCCGAAATTAAATTATTAAACACTTGCGGATTTCCAGCAGTGGTTGAGGTGATATTGATACCTGAAACAATATTGGTGATACCATTAGTGGTTAAGTTATATATCCTATTGTTAAAAATCCTTGGAACACTCGAAGACATCAGGATACCAGTTACCACATTCGAGCCAAACAAGTTATAAACCTCATTATAAGAAACAGTCCTGGTGCCAGTTGCTGTAAAGGCATATAAACCATAAACAATACCAGTACCAATATGAGTTAAGTTATAAATTTTATTATATCTCCAATTTTCATTAGAAGGAGAACCAATATTGTAAATTCCATACAACGCACCTGTTCCGCTGGCTTTTGCAACATTTAGGTTATACACTTGATTGCTATCACACACAATGGTGGTTCCTGTCATTTGTATACCGTACATAACAGAAGCTGTTCCTGAACCTGTGATATAAAAATTCCTGATGATATTATTTCTAACATTCTGATTGGTTCCAGAAGAGATAAACAAACCGATGGTGGTACCACCCGTAGTGCCATTTCTAGTTAAACTATCTATAAAGTTATTATTAGCATTAACCGTTGTAGAGGCACCACTATTAAAAATAGGATAGAGCGTGCCAGCACCAGTTGAAGACGAATTAAAAATTGTTCTGGTAATTTGGTTACCATTCATATTTAATGTGGTAGCACTGGCAGTAACACCAATACCATGTTGCAATGTAAATACACCAGTTAATGAAGTAGAATCGATGATATTATTGTTAATGTTTAAGGTTCCAATTCCTGCTAATTGACTCAAAATAATTGATTGCGTACCTGTAGTTGAGTTTTTAGAATATCCATAAATGTAATTGTTATTTACATTCACTGTTGTAGCAGCCGAGTTTACCCAAATGGCCGTAAATTGTGCAGTAGTATTTGGCGAACTGGTACAATTTAATAGTTTGTTGCCATTGATATTTAATACATTTCCATTGGCACCTGTTTGGGCCATTTCCATATCAATACACCAGTTGATGGCACCAGCATTAGTACCACCCTTAATTGAGATGGTATTGTTATTTACATTACAACTTGCGCCAGGCGAATTGGCAAAAAACCATAATCCTCTATTAGAGACAGGATGGTTTATTCCAGTTCCGTTGTTGTTATCAATGATATTATTTGAAATGTTGGCCCCATACTGGTTACTGATAAATACAGCAGCGCACGCATTTGCTGCTCCTGTACCACCACCAAAATTGATAATGTTATTACCAGTAGCAGCTGTTAATCCTCCTATATCATTGTTTAAATCGGCCAAGGTATAGGGTGAAGCAATTGCTCCTGAAGCTAAGGCTATACCAATATTACAATTTTGGATGGTATTACTATAAAATTTATTGTTTGAATTGGCGCCTGCTACCGAGGTTTGAACCAACGCTGTGTTTACAACTGTTCTTAAAGCACCTATCACTTCTATTCCTGTTGAACCTGCAATGTTATTGCGCACGCCCGCACCGTTGGTAATATTATTTCGGTTTAAAGTGATAACACAATTTCTAATGGTCACATTGTTTGTACCGTCGGTTGCGCTAGCTTTATATAAACCATATCCTACCTCCATCCAAGCTGTATTGGTAGTATTTGAGCTATTCTCGGCTAAGTCTATTCCATCAATGGTAACCCAATCGGTACCTACAATAGACCACATGACGTCTATTGAATCTGCAGAGCTGGCAATCTTAGAGCCTGCAAATGCAATTATTTGCGGATTAGCCAAAGCCGTAGCTGCCTTCTGAAACGTAATGGTATTGGTAGAAGAAACACTGCTATTTAAGACCGAGCTACCTAACACTAAACCTGTTGTTAAGGTTTCGGTATACGTAGCACCAGCTCCCACATTAATGGTAACAGCACCGTTTACCCCGTTTAAATTTAAGGCATCCACAGCATCCTTGATGGTGCTGTAACTGCCCGGAACAGAATAAGTACCAGATAAGGCTTGTGCATGCAACTTGCCGCTGGTTAAAGATACTAGTGTTAACAGCACCAATACCTTAAAAAGTGATTTTGTAAAGTTTATCATTTGCTATGTGTTAGTTATTTTTCGAATTCTTCGAGCATTTTAGGTTGTTTCTCCCATTGCCCCTTTTTATTCCATATCATGTAATCAAACGAGCCGTCTGGAAAGTAACGCTCAGCAAAGGCAGCATTCTCTGGCTTGTCTGGTACAATATTTTCATAAATCAAGTACTTTCTTTTTTCGTCATACCTTAAAGCCATCGTTGCTTCATTGTTAAACTCAAAGACCATGCGATAAAAAATTGTCTTTCGCTTGATATCAAAGATAGGCGCTCCAAAGCGTGGTTTACCTTCTTTAAAATGTAAAACATCTGCAATCTTTTTGTTGATTAAACTATCTGCACCATCCCATCCTAACAAAGTATAGTAGTCTTTTTTATTAAAATTAGTCTTCACAATCTTATAATAATTGGCACCATACCAATAATTAGAGCCTGTTTCAACAAACAAGTGACTTTTAATACTATCGCTCCTGTCAATCAATGGATAAAAAGATTCGTAAATAGGTTCAACCTGATTGAGTTTTTTTAACCTTTCAGGATTCATTTGAATAACTCCAAAGTATCTAAAATGTTCATCATTGGTAGCAACATTCCACGTAAATATCCTAAACAACCCATCAGGGGAGCTTAGCTTCATGACATTTTTTAGAGAATCAAACGGATAATAAAAAGAGCCCTCCACACGAAGGGCTCTTGAAAATTGCATAATAAAATTTTTACCAGAGGTAATTCTAGTTTCTTCATCAAAACTACGAACCATTTTTTCGCCTAGGCCAGAAAGCCTTATTTCATAGTCTTGCAGCAAGCCAAGGCTTACAGAATCTAGTTTCTGAGCATTTAAGGTAAAGGTCGAAATTATTCCAATGAGCACAAATACATTTTTCATAAACAAATAACGCCCCCCTATTGCTTTTCTTATGAAACAGCTTCAATTACAATAGCAGAGGCTCCACCACCACCATTACAAATACCTGTTACACCATATCTTCCACCTTCTTGAGTTAACACGCTTGTTAAGGTGGCCACAATCCTAGAACCTGAACTTCCCAAAGGATGTCCTAACGAAACAGCTCCACCGTAAACGTTTACCTTCTTATCATCTAAACCTAATATCTTGTTATTAGCCATTCCCACTACCGAGAATGCCTCATTTAATTCAAAATAATCTACATCTTTAATGTCAATTCCAGCCCATTTAAGCGCCTTAGGAATGGCCAAAGATGGAGCGGTAGTAAACCATTCTGGAGCTTGGGCCGCATCTGCAAAGGCTATAATTTTTGCCAATGGTTTTACGCCCAATTCTTTCACTTTCTCTTCACTCATTAATACCAATGCACTGGCTCCGTCATTTAACTTAGAAGCATTGGCAGCTGTAATGGTTCCATCCTTTTCAAAAGCTGGCTTTAAAGTTTTTAACTTTTCAAAGTTTACCTTTAAGTACTCCTCATCGGCAGTTACCTTGATTGGATCTTTACCCCTAACTGCAATTTCAACTGGCACTAATTCTGCATCAAATGCATTCTTTTTGTAGGCATTTTGTGCCCTGGTATAGCTCTCGATAGCAAAAGCATCTTGATCTTCCCTGCTAAAATTATATTCTCTTGCGCATATTTCTGCCGCATTTCCCATGTGGAAGTCTTTGTAAACATCCCATAAACCATCTTTCACCATACCGTCGATGATGGTTCCATGCCCTAGGCGGTATCCATTTCTAGCCTTGTCTAAATAATAGGGAATATTACTCATGCTTTCCATACCACCAGCTACTACTATATCATTGATGCCCATCATGATACTTTGAGCTCCCACCATGATAGCCTTAGAACCTGAAGCACAAACTTTATTGATGATGGTGGCAGGAACTGTATTTGGTATCCCAGCATAAATCATGGCTTGGGTTGCAGGAGCTTGTCCTAAACCCGAAGCAATTACATTTCCCATAAATACCTCATTCACCATCTCTGGCGCAACGCCAGCCTTCTCTAAAGCACCTTTAATAGCAATAGCTCCTAACTGTGGCGCAGTTAAACTAGCCAATGAACCATTGAATGCGCCTATTGGCGTGCGAGCAACCGAAACAATATAAACTGTTTTCATAAAAATTGATTTTTTGATTTTTTGATTTGGTGGGGCAAATCTATGATTTTACCTTTACGAACAAATCATTTTATGGATAGAGCAGGCCAATATGGCGACCTTTTATTTGAAACCATGCTTTTTGAGGACCAAAACCTCAAAAACGCTGACCTGCATTTTACCCGCTTAAGCAAAGGTTTACAAATTCTTAAAATGCCATTGCCATATTTATCCTTCGATGAGTTTTTAGATATTGCCAACCAAGCTGTAAGGGTTGGGTCGACCCAAAACCCACTCGCAACTAGGTTTAGGGTAAGATTTACCGCTAAAAGACAAGGACTTGGGAATTATTTACCAAGCCAACCAATACTTACTTATGAGGCCTCAGCCAGCCCATTTACACCCAACTCCCCTCAACAACTAAAAGTTGGGGTTTATTTGGATCAACCCAAAGCGCCAGGCATTATCGCAAACCTTAAAACCGGTAACGCCTTGGTTTATGTGATGGCCCAAATTTTTGCTGCAGAAAGAAATCTTCATGAAGCACTTATCATAAACACAGAGGGAAGAATCATAGAAAGTGCCACTGGAAATATTTTCTGGAAAAAAAATGGAACTTGGTACACTCCCCCACTTTCTGAAGGTTGTATAGAAGGAATTGGACGACATATTTTTATGCAAAACAACCCAGTGATAGAAAAACCATGTTCCTTACAAGACCTCCAAAATGCCGATAGATGCCTAATAACCAATGCACTTTACCCAGAAAGGGAATTTATTTTAAGCATTTAGGCCTTTCCACAATTTCATTATCTTCGCCGCATGAGTTTTCCCATAATTGCTCCGTCTGTGCTTTCTGCAGACTTTGCCAACTTAGGCCGCGACATAGAAATGATTAATCAAAGCCAAGCCGATTGGTTTCATGTAGATGTAATGGACGGCGTTTTTGTGCCTAATATTTCTTTTGGCTTCCCTGTGATTAAAGCCATGCAAAAATTAGCCAAAAAACCTTTGGATGTGCATTTAATGATTGTACAACCCGAGCGTTATATTAAAGATTTTAAAGCAGTTGGAGCCGAGGTGCTCTCTGTTCATTTAGAAGCTTGCACCCATTTACATAGAACACTTTATGCCATCAAGGAAGAAGGCATGAAGGCTGGGATTGCCATTAACCCGCATACTCCTGTGAGCTTGCTAAAAGATGTGATTAAAGATGCCGACTTGATTTGTATGATGAGTGTAAATCCAGGTTTTGGTGGTCAATCGTTTATAGAACAAACCTATCAAAAGTGTAGCGAACTCAGAGAACTAATTGATAGTAACCAATCGAAATGCCTCATAGAAATTGATGGTGGGGTAAATCAGGTAACAGCGCCAAAATTATTGGCCGCTGGCGCAGACGTGCTTGTGGCAGGAAACTACGTTTTTGCCTCAGATAGCCCTTTGGATACCATCGCTTCTCTAAAAAACCTATCCCATCATACCACAATTTGATGATTAATCGTTAAGGAAAACATTGAGAAAATTTGCCCTATGCTTTCTGTTTGGTTTAACCCAACTCCTGCTGCCTAAAATTTATGCGCAGGATAAAGCCTCTATATATGGCATCATTAGCGACTCTTTAGACAGACCCATAGAGGATGTCAACATTTTGATTCCCTCGGCCAAAATCAGCGGAAGCAGCAATAAAAACGGAGCATTTAACCTTCAAGTACCGGCACAAATGGCGCTGAGTGTAGTTTTTACCTATGTGGGAAGACCTGCAAAAAAAATGGATATAAGGCCCCTAGAAAAAGGTGAGAAATTCGAAATAAACATAAAAATGGATTATGGCGTTTCGTTAAGAGCCTTTGTAGTAACCGAAGAAAAAGAAAGAGAAAAGGTTTCTATGTACACCATAGACCCTAGAAAAGCCAGCATATTGGCCAATGTAAGTGGATCATTTGAACAAATTCTAAAGACACTTCCAGGTGTTTCGTCTAATAATGAGTTAAGCTCTCAATACAATGTGAGAGGAGGTAATTACGATGAAAACTTAATTTATGTAAACGACATCGAAATCTATCGTCCGTTCTTGCCACGAAGCGGCCAACAAGAAGGCTTAAGTTTTATTCATACCGAGTTGGTTCAAAACGTAAAGTTTTCTGCAGGTGGATTTGAAGCCAGGT
>CAYUDC010000063.1:0-15049 GCA_964443415.1 uncultured Chitinophaga sp.
TCTATGGCTTGTGCTAAGGCTGCTGCCATTGAGTGCAACATGCCTTTGTATCGCTATATCGGCGGAGTAAATGCCAATACCCTTCCAATTCCATTGATGAATATCTTAAACGGTGGTGCGCATGCAGATAACGCCATCGATTTTCAAGAGTTTATGATTATGCCTACCAAAGCGGATAGCTTTAGCGAGGCATTACAAATGGGAACTTCGGTATTTCATCATTTGAAAGCAGTATTAAAGAAAAAAGGATACAGCACCAATGTGGGTGATGAAGGTGGTTTTGCACCCAACATCCAAAGCAATGAAGAAGCAATTGAAACGGTGTTAACGGCTATTGAAGCAGCGGGCTTTAAGCCAGGTAAAGACATTTACATTGCCATGGATGCTGCTACTTCTGAGTTATGGGACGAGAAAAAAGGCCTATATGTATTCAAGAAATCTGATAAGAGAGAATTAAGTCCGAGCGACATGGTGGCTTATTGGACTGAGTGGGTAAACAAATATCCAATCATTTCTATTGAAGATGGTTGTGCCGAAGACGATTGGAAAGGTTGGGCAGAGTTAACACAGGCCATTGGCAGCAAATGTCAATTGGTGGGTGATGATTTGTTTGTAACCAATGTAAAGCGTTTATCAAAAGGTATCAACGAAAATATTGCAAACTCCATCTTAGTTAAAGTAAACCAAATTGGTTCATTAACCGAAACCATTGATGCAGTAAATATGGCTACTAGAAATGGCTATACCAATATCATGAGCCATAGAAGTGGTGAAACAGAAGATACCACGATTGCAGATTTAGCAGTAGCCTTAAATAGCGGTCAGATTAAGACAGGTTCTGCCAGCAGAACAGACAGGATTGCCAAGTACAATCAATTGATTAGAATTGAAGAAGAGTTAGGCAAAAATGCCTATTATCCTGGTAAAGATTTTAAATACGCTAAGTAATTAAAATGTTGCAATTAGGTAAGAAATACATAAAGCTTCTCGGCAACAAATATGTTGTTGCCGGGATAGTTTTATCCTTGTTTTTGATATTTAATGATAGGTATGGCCTAATTGACCAGTATGAGTATGGAAAGAACCTCCAAGAGGTAAAAGATAAACATGCCTATTACACCAAGGAAATAGAAAGAGTAAAACGAGAGCAAAACGAGTTATTTGGGTCGAGCAAAAATCTGGAGAAATTTGCTAGGGAAAAGTATTTAATGAAGGCAGATGACGAAGATGTTTATGTGATGATTAAAGGAGAAAATGAAACTGAAGAATAAGTTTACTTAAACTTATTTTCTACCCGTATGGAATTACTTGTAATATTGGCGCTGGTTTTATTAAATGGCATTTTTTCGATGACAGAAATGTCGTTGGTAGCCGCCAAAAAGTTTAAACTAGAGAACTTAAAAAAGAAAGGGAACTCGGGTGCCAAGGCTGCCCTTGAACTTTCAGAAAATCCCACTAAATTTTTATCTACCATCCAAATTGGTATAACCTTAATAGGTATTTTATTAGGTGTGTATAGTGGCGAAAACCTGAGCAAAGATTTAACAGCATTTATTTCTACTTTTGGTTTTTTAGCTAGCTACGCAGATAAAATTGCCACAGCTATTTTGGTCATTTTTATTACCTATCTATCTATCCTTTTAGGGGAATTAATGCCAAAAAGAATTGGCATGGCCTATCCAGAAGCCATAGCCATATTTTTTTCTAAACCCATGCAAGTGATTTCAATGGTTACTTCGCCCTTTGTTTGGCTATTAACAAGTACCAATAATTTGATGTTAAGTTTATTGGGAATTAAGAATGATACAGAACAAAAAGTCTCAGAAGAAGAAATTAAATCGATTATTAAAGAGAGTGCTGAGGGCGGAGAGATACAGGATATAGAGCAAACAATTGTAGAAAGGGTATTTGAACTTGGAGACAGAAAAGTAAATACTTTGTTCACCCATAGAAACGACATCGTGTTTTTTCATATAGACGAATCATGGGAGTCTTTGGTAGAAAAAATTAACCACGAAAAGCACTCAGCCTACCCGGTTTCTGCCACGCAGGATTTGGATGATATCTTGGGAATTGTTTTGTTAAAAGATTTATTTATACAGCAACAGAAGGATGCTTTTCAATTGAAAACCTACCTTAAAAAGCCTGTGTTTTTAAACGAAAATGCCAGTGCCTACCATGCCTTAGAGTTGTTTAAGAAAGAGAAAATCCATTGTGGCATTGTGATCAATGAATATGGCACCACCATTGGTATGCTAACCATGAATGATGTAATGGAGGCTTTGGTAGGCGACTTAACAGAGAACGAACATCTCGAGTATCAAATAGTGCAGAGAAATGAAGATTCATGGCTGGTAGATGGGCAATATTCTATTTTTGAATTTGTGAAGTACTTTGAACTTTATTTGCCAGAAATCAACGATAATTATTACGCAACGGTAGCAGGCCTCATCATTCACCAATTTGGCAGGTTGCCAGAGGTAGGTGAATCTATTATGGTAGAAGATTACAAGTTAGAGGTAATCGACAAAGATGGGCAACGGATTGATAAGGTGATGGTAACAAAATTAAAGCAAGAGGAAAGTTAATATTTTTAGCCTTTGCAAATTTTAGTTCATTACGATGGCTAATATTTATTCATAATTTGATTAAATAAATATTTCTATCAGT
Source organism: uncultured Chitinophaga sp. (assembly GCA_964443415.1). Classification (GTDB taxonomy): domain Bacteria; phylum Bacteroidota; class Bacteroidia; order UKL13-3; family UKL13-3; genus B1. The sequence continues at coordinate 2,671 of CAYUDC010000063.1, forward strand.
ATTTTCGTCACATGTATTCAGACGAATTTCAAAGCAATCCAATATTAGTAGAAGTTTATAGGGCTGGTGTTTTAGAAAGCTTTCATAGGGGAGCAGTTTGTGCCGTAGACCAACATGGCGATATCGTATTTAGTCTTGGAGATCCCATGCAAGTATGTTATCCGCGCTCTGCCATGAAATTTGTGCAAGCCTTGCCTTTAATTGAATTAGGTGGGATAGAAAAATTTGGTTTTACCCCATCAGAAATTGCCGTGATGTGTGGTTCGCACAATGCAGAGCCAGCACATTTGGCGGAAGTAAGCAGCATATTGCAAAAAATTGGCTTAGACGAATCTTTTTTAAATTGTGGTGCCCAATATCCAAGTAGCAAGAAAGACGCCAATGAGCTGATTAAAAACAGCCAAAAACCAAGACATATACATAATAATTGCAGCGGCAAACACGCAGGGATGTTAGCACTTTGCGTGCTATTAGGGCATGAGGTTAAAGATTATTTAAAGCCAGAGCATCCCATTCAACAGCTAATTTTAGAATATGTAGAAGCCTTCTATGAATACCCTAGAAGCAGCATGGTGACTGCCTTAGATGGATGCTCTGCACCTATCTATAGCATTCCGGTTTATCACCAAGCACTGTGTTTTAGAAACCTTATACATCCCGAAAAATTTGACGAGAAGCGCCAGCTAGCTTGTAAAACCTTGATAGAAGCCATCTCGCAACATCCCATGATGGTGGCAGGAACCCATCGTTATTGTACCGAGATGATGGAGGTATGTGCTCCAGAAATCATCGGGAAAACAGGGGCAGAAGGTGTTTTTTGCATGGCCATTCAGTCGCTAAAATTGGGAGTTTGTATTAAAATAGATGATGGCAAAATGTTGCCACAATACAATGTGGCGCAACATTTAATTGGGCATACAGGTTTATTTGGGCCCGAGCAACTAGCGCCTTTGGTTCAACACGAACACACAAGCCTAACTAATTTTAACAAATGGATTACGGGAGAAATTAAAGTTAACGAAGCGGTTTTTAAACCTTGGTTGGCCTATATAAATAACCCAAGTTCGGTTTGATCCAAAACGCCTTTTTTAACGTTTAAAACTAAGGAAAAAATGTGGATAACAAGTGGCTTGTAACCCTTGAAAAATTTGGTTCACACAAGAGTTAACCGTACTTTTACGCTTTGATAATTTAGAGATAAGAATGAGCAACGAAGCAACGGAAAGAGGTAATTATGGTGCCGATAATATTCAGGTACTCGAAGGATTAGAGGCAGTACGTAAGCGTCCGGCCATGTATATTGGGGATGTGGGCGTGCGCGGTTTACATCATTTGGTGTATGAAGTAGTAGATAATTCCATTGACGAGGCATTAGCCGGTTATTGTAAAAACATCCTAGTTTCTATTAATCCCAATAATTCCATCACTGTAGAAGATGATGGTAGGGGAATTCCAACTGGCATGCATGCCAAAGAAGGAAAATCTGCTTTAGAAGTGGTAATGACCGTTTTGCATGCGGGTGGAAAATTTGACAAAGACACCTACAAAGTTTCTGGTGGTTTGCATGGTGTAGGGGTGAGTTGTGTAAACGCACTTTCTACTTTATTACGCGCCACAGTTTACAGAGAAGGTAAAATATTTCAGCAAGAATATAGCTGCGGTAAGCCTTTATACGATGTAAAAGTAGTGGGCGAAACCGACAGAAATGGTACCACTGTTTACTTTGAACCAGATGGTAGCATTTTTACTACTACCGAATACAAATACGAAACCTTGGCAGCGCGCTTAAGAGAACTATCTTTCTTAAACAGGGGAATTCGCATTAAACTAAAAGACAATAGGCCTGATGAAGCAGGAAACTTAAGAGAAGAGGAGTTTTTCTCGGAAGGTGGTTTGATAGAGTTTGTGAATTATCTAGATGGCACCAGAGAAAAACTATTACCTGGGCCCATCTACGTTGAAGGCGAAAAGCAAGGTGTGCCTGTGGAAGTGGCCATGACCTACAACCATGGTTATACAGAGAACCTTCATTCTTACGTAAATAACATCAATACCATAGAAGGTGGTACGCACGTAGCTGGTTTTAGAAGGGCTTTAACTAGAACCTTAAAAGCCTATGCCGATAAAGAAGGTCTACTTAAAAATGTAAAAGTAGAAATTAGTGGTGACGACTTTAGAGAAGGTTTAACTGGAGTTATCTCTGTAAAGGTTCAAGAGCCACAATTCGAAGGGCAAACTAAAACCAAATTAGGAAATAGCGATGTAACTGGTGTGGTAGACCAATGTGTGGGCGAAATGCTTAACAACTACCTCGAAGAAAATCCTAGAGAAGCAAAGCTGATTGTACAAAAAGTAATTCTTGCAGCCACTGCTCGTGCAGCCGCTAGAAAAGCCCGCGAAATGGTGCAACGCAAAGGTGCCTTAACTGGAAGTGGTTTGCCTGGTAAATTGGCAGATTGTCAAGAAAGTGATCCTGCACTTTGCGAAATATATTTAGTAGAGGGTGACTCGGCTGGTGGAACCGCCAAGCAAGGCAGAAACCGCGCCTTCCAAGCCATATTGCCATTGCGTGGTAAAATCTTAAATGTAGAGAAAGCCCTTGAACATAAGATTTATGAAAACGAAGAAATTCGTAACATGTTTACAGCACTTGGTGTAACCATTGGCACACCAGAAGATGGTAAAGCGCTTAACATTACAAAATTGCGTTACCACAAAATCATCATCATGACGGATGCCGACGTGGATGGTTCTCACATTCGTACCCTTATCCTCACTTTATTCTTCCGTTACATGAAAGAACTCCTTGAGTTTGGATACATCTACATTGCCCAACCACCTTTGTATTTGGTGAAAAAAGGCAAAGACGAAGAGTATTGCTGGACAGAGGCTCAACGCGAAGAAGCAGTGATGCGCATTGCCAAAGGCAGTAACCCTGATACCGTTAACATCCAACGTTATAAAGGTTTAGGAGAGATGAATGCAGAACAGCTTTGGTCTACTACCATGAACCCAGAAACTAGAACCCTCAAGCGTGTAAGCTTAGATAGTGCAGCAGAAGCAGATCATATCTTTAGTATGCTGATGGGGGATGAGGTGCCACCTCGCAGAGAGTTTATCGAATTAAATGCTAAGTACGCTAAGATAGACGTTTAAGTTTCCCATGTTCCCCCTCAAATGGTGGGGGTAGGGAACAACAGCGATGTTGTTCATATATCAAAAGGGCGCGGTTTACCGCGCCTTCTTTGCTTTTAGCACCCCATCTCTTTAGTGAAAGGGAGAGTCCTTCTCCCGAGATACCACCTCGTAAACCTTGCGGTCTACATAATTTGGAAATAACTTGTTTACCCAATACATCACTTTGCCTGTAAAGGTGAGTATATGATACTTGCGCCTGCGCAAAACCATTTTAACTATTTTTTCTGCTACTTCTTCGGCAGGCATTAATTTTTTTTCTTCAAGCGGACTGTCCTTCTGCGCTTCTCCCTTGGCATTGAGTGCCGTATTACGAATGTTAGAGGTGGTATAACCCGGAAAAATACTTCCTACATGTAAACCAGTCTTTAAGTTTTCTACCCTTAATGCTTCTAAAAATCCCAATAAAGCAAACTTAGAAGCCGTATATCCTGTTCGGGCAGGTAAACCTGTAAACCCAGCCCACGAGTTTACCCCAATAACAGAACCCTTATTGGCTATTAAATGAGGTAATGCATATTTAGTGCAATACACTGCTCCCCAAAAATTGGTTTGCATCAGCTCTTCTATCACCTTTAAATCTACATCCTTAAATAAGGCGCGCATGCTGATTCCCGCATTGTTAATTAATACATCAATGCGACCAAAATAAGATAAAGCATCCTGTATTAAATTTTTGCAATCCTCTTCATTTCTCACATCACATTTAACGGATAAAACCTCCGCACCTTGAGACAGTAATTTTTGTTCGATATGCTTTAGCTTATCTAAGTTTCTAGCTGCCAAAACTAGTTTAGCGCCTTCATTAGCAAAAGCGTAAGCACACGCTTCTCCAATTCCAGAAGACGCTCCTGTGATGATAACAGTTTTACCCTGCATGTTGGAACCTCTCGGAGGTTTTATTTTTTCCAAATGATTGGTGTTCCAACGGCTGGCATCTCTGGATAGTCTATTTCCATTCCATCTAAAGCCTCTTCAATGGCATCTTCTAAATAAACCGCTGTAACCATGGCTTCATTTTCCCAACAATCGTCTATCGCACCTTTGTAAACTAATTCGCGCTTGCGGTTAAATAAAAATACTTCTGGGTTTACCTGCGCGCCAAATCGCTTGGCTACTTCTTGTGTTTCGTCGTGTAAGTACAAAAAGTGCATATCGTCTAATCCTAAACGCTCTGCCACAAATTGCATTTGCTCAAAACTATCTTCTGGAGATTGACTGGCATCATTAGCATTAATGCCTACAATACCCATGCTATCCTCCTCGTATTTTTCAAATAAATCAATCAGCCTATGACCATAAGCTTTTGATATAGGAGAACTATTACAAGTGAAAATTACTGCCAATGCATATTTATCAGCATAATCAAATTGTGTATATTCTTTACCATCAAACCCCTTTAGTTTAAAATCTGGTAACTTGTCTCCAATGTTTAGCATACTTCTAAATTTTTAGCAAAATAAACAATTGCCCCCAACAGTGCAAAACACTTATTTGGGTTTTGTGAGGCTTATCCCGAAATTTGCTATTCATGAAAATTGTTGAAGTAATATCTAAAAGTCAGCTAAAAGATTTTGTGCTTTGTGCCTCAAACTTTTACTCAAACGATCCTCAATATATTCCTCACCTGCAACAAGATATTTTTAATATTTTTAACCCACAAAAAAATACCTTACTAGCTTCGGGTCAATACAAAGCATGGCTATTATTTGACCAACAAAATACCATTATTGGCAGAATTGCTGCTTTTTATGATGCCAATCAGCTAAAATCTAACATTGGCGGAATAGGGTTTTTTGAGTGTATCAATGATGTTAATGCGGCTTCATTGTTGTTTTCTACCGCCGAACAATGGCTAAAAAGCCTTGGTTTTATAGGTGTAGACGGGCCAATTAACTTTGGTGAAAGAGATAAATACTGGGGTTTGCTTACTACCCCAAATGCCATTCCTTCCTACCAAGAAAATTATAATCCATTATACTATCAAAGCCTTTTTGAAGCCAACCAATATCAATTGCATTTTCAGCAATTAACCTCAGAGATTTCTATGGAATCTTTTAAGCTAGAACGATTTCAAAAGCTGGCTCAACGCGTTTACCAAAACCCTTCCTATCAATTCAAATATTTTCAGTTGAATCAATTAAATGCTTTTGCTCAAGATTTTGTAAGCATCTATAACCAAGCCTGGCAACATCGCCATGATTTTGTACCTATTACCCTTGAAAGAGTTTTGGTTACCTTAAATTCTCTTAAACCTATTTTAGTAGAAAAGGGCATTTGGTTTGCCTACGCCAATGGCCAACCTGCTGGTTTCTTTGTGGCCATTCCAGAGGTTAATCAATGGTTTAAACATGTGAATGGCAACTTTAATGTGTGGGGTAAATTAAAGTTCTTGTTTTATAAATATGTTGGTAAACAAGACCGCATGCGTGGCATTGTTTTTGGCATTGTTCCTGCATACCAAAATATGGGACTTGAAACAGGAATGATTATGAAGTTTTACGAGGCCATGCTTCAAACCAAAAATTACCGCAAATGCGAACTAGCATGGATTGGCGATTTTAACCCTAAAATGCAAAGCCTCATTCAAGCTGTTGGCGCCCAAACCAGCAAAATTCATTATACTTACCGAAAGTTATTTAACTAAAACCCCACCATGAAAAAACTACTTTTATTTTTATTGTTTGCCTGCTTCAGCTGCCTATCCTTTGGTCAGCAAGCCTTTAAAATGAAGCTCTTGGCTAATTATAACGATACTACTTTGCCTAAAGTAGATGTTACCGATATTTGGAACGATTTAACAGGTTGGTTCGACCCGATAAAAAACAGAGAATATATCATTGCTGGTACCACCGATAGCGTGTACTTTTTTGACATTACCGAACCAACTCAAATAAAATTGGTAGCCCGCCACCATGGCGCTTCTAGGTATGCGCGCAACCGCGATTACGAAACCTATCAACACTATGCTTATTGCGTGTCGGATCAAGCCTCGGGCATAGGAAAACTTCAGATTTTTGATTTACAATATTTGCCAGATTCTGTTCATAAAGTGTATGAAAGTAATGCTTTGGGAACCTTTACTCATACCATTTTCATCGACTCAAACTCGGCCCGCCTCTACATGACCATGAACACCAAACCAGGTGGTTTTTCTGCCTTGGATGTATTAAGCTTGGCCGACCCCGAAAACCCCCAGTTTTTGGCAGAATTGCAAGTGCCCACCGACCCTAACAATTTTCAGTTGTTTAATGCTGTTCACGAAATGTTTGCCCGTAACGACACCGTTTACCTGAGTTGTGAAAATGCGGGTTTGTTTGTTTTTGATTTGAAAAATCTTGCCAGTCAAAGGCTCCTAACCATCATAAATTCTTACCCAGATAGAGGTTATAACCACTCTAGTTGGCTAGATAAAAGCGGCCGTTACCTTATGTTTACTGATGAGAACACTGGCTTAGATGTGAAAATTTATGATTTAAAAAACTTCTCCGAACCGCGTTTTGTGAGTATGTTTAACAGTAACACAGATGCCATGCCCCATAATGCCATTTGGTATGGCGACTTTGCCTACGTTTCTGCCTACCACGATGGCGTAAGGGTTTGGAATATCAAAGATCCTTCTAAACCCTATCAAGTGGCTTGGTATGATACCCACCCCGTTGTGCCAGAGCAATATGGCGGCTTTAAAGGTTGTTGGGGGGTGTATCCTTTTTTGCCTAGCAAGCGTATTATTGCTAGCGACCTCACCGCTGGGATCTTTGTGTTTGAAATTGATAGCAGCTTAGTTGGGCAATCAGAAACTTCTGCACCTTCCCTAGATTTTGGTCTGTATCCTAATCCAACCCACGAGTATATTCACTTAACTCATTTAGAAAATCAAGAAGCGGTGTATCAAGTGTACTCTAGCACTGGAAGCCTTGTGCTGCAAGGAAGGATTGGGTCGAACCAAAACCAAATAAGCTTTAAAGATTTGGCCCAAGGAATCTACTTGATACATCTTACTACCGCAAAAGGCTCGCAAACAAAAAAGGTGGTAAAATGGTAAGGTTGATTGTTTCAATATTTTTATGTGTTGGGTTGACCCAAGCCTTTGCGCAGGATAAATCTTGGAACATAGAATTACTTGACCATTGGAATAACCCGAACCTGCCAAGGCTCAACGGAACCCAAATATGGAGCGACCTCACCGGTTATACTGATACAATAAACAATAGAGAATATATCATCGCTGGAAGCACAGATAGTATTTACTTTTTTGACATTACCGACCCTAAAAACATCATTCTCTGTGACGTAGAAGACGGCAAATCAAAGAATATGATTAACCGCGATTTCGAATGCTTTAGCCATTATGTATATGGGGTAAGTGATAATGGCGAGTTAGGCTCTTTGCAAATTTTTGACTTAAGCACCTTGCCCGATTCGGTGAATAAGGTGTATGATAGTGATACCATTACCACCAATACCCATAGCATATTTATTGAAGCCAAAAGCAAGCGCCTATACCTTTGTATCAATAGAGCTAAAACTGGTTTTACTTTTGCCATGGATATTTTAAGCCTCGAAAACCCCGAACAACCAGTTAAAATAGGCACTTTAAATGTACCAAAGGTGAATGGCAATGTACCTGTGTTTAAAAATGTGCACGAGGTATTTGTGAGAAATGACACTGCCTGGTGCTCGGCTGAATACAGCGGTTTATGGGTGTTTGATTTGCGCAACTTAAACCAACAAGTATTGCTTTCTGTGATTGCCAACTACCCAGAAAATGGATATAATCATAGCAGTTTCCTCTCTCCAGACGGAAAATATGTAATGTTTACAGACGAATTGCCTAGTGGACTTGCCATCAAAATATATGATGTGAGCAATTTATCAGACCCCAAATTGGTCAGTAGGTTCGAGTCGAGCCCCTCTGCTACAGCACACAATGCTTTTTGGATTGGCGATTTGGCTTATGTTTCATATTACCATGATGGCGTAGTGATTTTTGATGTAAAAAACCCATTTAACCCCGTTCAATTAGGATATTACAGAACCTTGCCACATCCACCAGCAAGTTACCTTGGTTTTAATGGATGTTGGGGCATTTTTCCTTGGTTTGCTTCTGGTACCATTGCTGCAAGTGACATGCAAGAAGGAATTTATACTTTAAAAGCCTCCAAAGAAATTGTTGGCAACCAAGAGCTAGAAGGGGAGTGGGGCTTTCAAATTTTCCCGAACCCCGCTTCAAACAAGGTTCAAATTCAAACTAATACAAACGCATTAATACAAGGAGAATTAAAAATTTATAACAATATGGGGCAACTGGTTTTGCAGATGCCATTGTCTGAACCTACATTTGAGGTTTCATTAGATAATTTAAACACGGGAGTTTATACTGTTTGCATAAACAATACTAAACAAACCATAAAAAAGAAGTTGATAAAACTGTGAGATGTAAGTTACCTATTTTACTGCTCTTCCTGGCGCTTGGCTTAACTTTAAATGCCCAAATAGACTCGAGCTTGTTAGATAAATATATTACTTTTTCTACCACAGACGATAAGCTCACCAGAAACTTGCCTTATGAAGTATTGGATACCAATATTAATAAAAATGATATTTACCATCCTCTATACAAAAGCACCTTGGCCTTTCAAGACCTTGGCAATATTGGATCTGCTTCGCGCAATGCCTTCTTTGATTGGAACAAAGGAATGGGTTTTAACTTTACCTTTAACCCCTACGAGCCCTATTTTAAGAAAAATAGTAATACCAAATATTTCATTGCCAAAAAACCTTTTGCCGATATCATTTATACCCAAGGCCAAAGAGAGTTCTTGCAGTTTGGAATTCACGCAGCCCTCAATATCACGCCTAGGCTAAATATCGGAGGACATTATGATAGAATTACCAGTGAAGGATTTTATGTAAACCAAAAAACCAGCGGATACCACACCAATCTTTTTGCTAGCTATTTCAGCAAAAATAAGCGCTATGGACTATTGGCCGGGTATATCAGAAATAGAGGCATCAACAACGAAAATGGAGGTTTGCTTAGCGATTCTTTATTTGAAACCCTTACTGGAACAAATAAATCATCTGATGTAAGGTTAGAAGGGGCGCAGGCCCGATACAAAAACACCGATGTGTTTTTAAAACAACATTATTACTTCGGAAAAAAAATATGGACACCTACAGAAGAAGATTCTAGCTTTCAGATTTTACCCGCAGGATTCTTTTCTCATACGTTTAATTACCACCGAGAGGCTTACTTTTTCGACAACCTAGCTGGAGATACCTCCTTTTTGTTTCCGGGCATTCATCCAGATTCAAATGCTGTTTTCTTTGATTCAATTTCGGCTCGCACTTTTACCAATAGCTTTGCCTATGTGCTTTGGAGCAAGAGCAATGAAAAACATCAAAGCCTTTTATCTTTTTCTACCCACCATCAAATAATTCAAACCCAAATGCAAGGTTTTGGAGAAAACCTGCAAAATGTATGGGGCGAATTTCGTTTAGAACGTTTACCTAAAACAGATAATAACATCGGGTTGATCCTAATGGGTGCTTATACCCCCGTTGGCTATAACCAAAATGATGTAAAACTGAGTGGTGATATCTTGTATAGAAATAAAAGATTTGCCTTAACAGCAGGCCTAACTAACCAATTAAGAGAAGTAGATTATACCATCAGCAGGTTTAATTCTACCAATTTTAACTGGACAAACAACTACTCTAAAATCACCGTGCTTAATTGGAGAGTTGGCTTAAGCACAAGAGGATTTAGAAATAACTTTCATTTAAAGTTTAACCAATACGTAGTAGCCAATTGGGTATATTTTGATAAAGATGTTACACCCAAACAAAGCAGTGACGTTTTGTTAGTAAATACTTTAGAGGCCAGTAAAACCTTTCAATTAGGTGTGTTGTATTTAGAGCACAACTTGTTTTTACAAAACAGCAATAGAGATTACGTGAGGTTGCCGGAGTTTGGTGGGAATATTAGGTACTTTATACATGCTGCCATCTTTAAAAAATCTTTGGAGTTTGAGTTGGGTACCACTATCAATTATCAAACATCATGGCAAGGGTATGCTTGGAACCCTGCCGCTAGGGCCTTTCATTTGCAAGACAATTATACCATTGGCAATTATCCTTTGATGGATGCCTTTTTTAATGTAAAGGTGCTCACCATGGTGGTTTACTTAAAAATGGAACACTACAACATGGATTGGACCAATACAGGATTTTATTTAACACCCAACCACCCTTTACCTATCAGAGCCTTTAGGTTTGGATTTAGGGTAAGGTTATATAATTAAGGGCTTTTATTTTTTATATTGAGTTTTTGATTCCAATACTCTATGTTCGAATAAAAATAGGTAAATGGAAAGAAAAGAATTCCTTAAAACAGCGTTCGGACTAAGCGTTGGTTTAATTGCGACAGGCAACTTGGTGAAGGCAAATCAACCCAATGATTATTTAGTGCCCGACGAAATAAAACCCATCAATGGAAAGTATGAGCTACCTAAGTTAGCCTATGCATACAATGCGTTGGAGCCTTATATAGATGCTCAAACCATGGAGATACATCATACCAAGCACCACCAAGCTTATATCACCAAATTAAATGAAGGTTTGGCCAAAGAACCAGCTGCACTCAATAAGAGTTTAGAGGAATTGTTTTTAGACTTAGACAAGCAAAGCAAAGACCTTATTCCGGTTTTGCGTAACCATGGGGGCGGACATTGGAACCACAGTTTCTTTTGGGAACATTTAAAAGTTGGAACAAGGGTAGGAGATAACTTTAAAGCCTTAGCGATAAAAAGCTTTGGAAGTATAGAAAATTTTTGGGCAACCTATACCAAAATGGCTACTTCTATATTTGGTTCGGGATGGTGTTGGGTGATTTTACAAAACAACCAATTGAAGATTGTCAATACGCCTAATCAAGAAAATCCTTTGATGAATGCCTCTAAGGAGCCTCAAAATAAAATGAAAATTTTAATTGGCTTAGATGTGTGGGAACATGCCTATTACCTTAAATATCAAAACAGAAGAGCAGATTATGTGAATAGTTTCTGGAATATAATTAACTGGGAAGTAGTAGAAAATAGAATAATTTAAAAAAATATTTTGAAATCGCTGCGAGAATTTTAAATTTGCAGTCCCAAAATGGTGGTTTTAGCTCAGTTGGTTAGAGCGCCTGATTGTGGTTCAGGAGGTCGCCGGTTCGAGCCCGGTATTCCACCCATTTTAAAAAGCCCTTAGGAAACTAGGGGCTTTTCTTTTTTAAATTAATGGGTTTTTTTTATCTTGAGGTTTGAATATTTATTGATACTACCCTAATTCTATATCTAAGTTTTAACTTATAATACTTTACCTATGAAACTTCAGAAAATCATTCTTATAAAATTAAAACTGCTGCTGTTTTTACTCTTTTGCTTTTTTCACTTTACCGGATTAGCCCAAGAAAAACTCTATTTAAAAGGAGCGAATGATTACATCTTAGTGAAGATAATATCTTATGGTGAACATAAAATTCGCTACAAAGAATGGCCTGCCACAGATTATATGCCTTATATTGATACCTATAAAAGTAGAATCATAAAAATTATATTGCTGAATGGAAAAATCATGAGATTTCATGACGATGAATGGTATTGTGCAGAACACATTTATGGCGAAAAGGGATTTGCCATCAAATTTGATTTTGTGCCAATGGTTAACAACACCTATTTTTTCTCCTCAGAATGGAATTATAAGAAAGGTCTAAATTTTGAAATAGGTGCGGGGTATATCAATTGGAAGGATCCTGCCCCCCTCTATCTTACCGACAATTATGAGGTAAATGGGGTGGTTGTTCGGGCTGGCTTTAAGGTTATTAATGCCATAGATAACCATGCCTTTAACGGTTTTTATTTTAAACCTGAGATAACCTATATTAATCATGTAAATAGGGATAGTATCTTTTATTGGTCGGCTGGCTTAAACCAAGTAGAATTTAATGAAACACATTTTACGGGATTAGGAACTTTTATTAACATTGGTTATCAGTGTTCATTTAAAGAAATTCTATTATTTGATGTCTATACAGGGTTAGGTATTGCTGCAAAAACAGGAAAAAACATCTCGGGAAGACCTAATTTAAAATATGTAGACAATGATGATTCAGGACGTTTTGGTTACCTTGTATTTT
>CAYUDC010000064.1:0-14910 GCA_964443415.1 uncultured Chitinophaga sp.
TTGCTTAACCCCCCATCTTTTAATACTTTTACACTACAGAATGTGGAGGGTTTTTGTCACACTCTTTTGTTAGTGACAATTTTTCACGAGACGAACTTTTTGATTTGGTCCATTATGAAGTAGGTTGCGGGAGGTGATCCCCGCTCGACATGACAATCAATCCATTCCAACAGATTTGAATTTTCCAGTAATTTCCGAAATTCTTCTCTTAAGTAGTTTTTTACCTCCGCACTAGAATGATTCATCTCATCCCAGATTGATTCTCTGTTTTCTAGTACAAAGACAATGTCTTCGAAATCTTGACTTGTTCTTCCATCACCTTCTCCTCGGTCGTTGTGGGCTTCTAGTTTTGTTGCAACAAAATAAGCAGGACTTAAAATGTTAATCGTGATTCCCACTTCGATTTCATGATCGATGGCCTTTTCGAACCCCTCAGGATACCATTTACTATTAAAGCCAATGGATGGATCGTCAGTCGGCATGATGTCTACAATAATGCCTTGAATTCTATATCGACAAATTACTCCAGACTCTATGTCGTGAACAAATCCAATTTCTCTCAACTTTGCTTCCAATTCTGCTCGATCGGAATAATTAAGAATCTCAATGATGACATCAATATCATCTGTTGGCCTCACCTCAAACACGAGTCGGCTTGGATAGAGTGATATGGTAGCGCCGCCTACAAAAACGACTTTGGTAGGTAGATTTTGGAAAGCACGAGCAACTGCCTTTATTCTAGCGATATTTGTATGATGACTCATTCAGATATTTTTTTAATTCAGAAACGGCATATTTCACTTCTCTAACTTTACCAACTCTAATGACATCCACAAGGGCCAGAAGTTCATAGAATAAAGGATCTTCTTTTATTGCTTCTGTTTGCTTTGGGTAAAGTGGTTCTATCATCATTCCCATGTTTGAACCTTTGTTGTCTGGCCAAACGTAGTCTACTTCGCTGATGAACATTTTTTTCATAAAGGGGTGCGAATGTGCAGTAGGGATACCTCTGACTATTGCGCCTGGTTCTTGTGGAAAGACGTAATGCACTCCATGTTCTAAAAACTCTAGAAGATTCTGCCTATTAACTTGCTTTTTGTTATAGTCTACTAAATGGGCGAGGCGACTTCGGTTTAGAGATTCGGATATTTCAGAAATGCTAATTTGCAGCGCATTAGATAATGGAACAAGTTGCCAGTTCACCTCTTTGATGCAACAAATTTTTAGCAAAATCGCAATATCTTGCGGACGCATTCCATTATGCTTTCTCATAAGTCAAATATAGAATTTATTTCGCATTTCGCGAAACGCGAAAAGAGAAAAAATGCAATTATATAATGCTGAATATCTTTTACTTATGAAATCGCACCGATAAAATTGCTCTTTTAGAGAGAGAAATTGCCACTCAAGTAATTAGAGAATATCGGATCTGGAACGGAATCTTGGACGATGTTAAATTCTTTGCAGGTACACATCTATTCAAACACCGTAATTACTTAAAAGCCATTTGAAAGCAATTTAGCAAAGCCTCATTTTAAGCGGCTAAATGGCAGTCAGAATCTTGGAATGGCCAGTTGTGAACAGCAAAATTGGGATAGCCTTTTTTGTTTCATAATATTGCACTCTACTTTCCATAGAAGTTACCATACCTTGCATGAAAGCAATACCTCTTTTAGATTCAACCAACTCCCTCTCTAACCGTAAATTCTATGGGATACTGCTATTGCTTCATATGATAGGGTTTTTGATAGCCACCCAAACCGGCAGTATCTACCTGGTAGATTCTATTGATTACTTATCACAAGCCCAGAATTTAGTGGAGCACGGCAGCCTATATGCTGCGCCTTGGAATGGTCCGTATAAACCCGATTACTTTACTTTTAGGCCCCCGCTGTATGGACTCTTTATTGCTGGGGTTAAAACATTATTTCCTAGCGATTATGCCATTTTGTTCTTTCAAAGCATCATCAGCCTTAGCACCGTTTGGGGTGTAAAAAAATGGCTTCAACAAAATGTAAGTCAATATTCAAATTCCTTGCTGCTATTGCTGCTGGTATTTTATCCCTCACAAATCATTCACTGCAATTTTGTAATGAGTGATATTTTGTTTCAATCTTTATTGTTTTGGGCCTTTTACTTTACGCATAAAATTTGGCATCAGCCAAGTGTTAAGTACATTTTTATCACCGCCATTTTCTTTGTATTGGCCATGCTTGCCAAACCTGTGGCTTACCTCATGGGAATGAGCGTAGCCATCGTTTTTCTCATAAGATTTTTGGTTCAAGCCAAAACCAAACTGATTCTTCCCTTTCTAATTATACCCCTCACCTATCATGCCTATTGCAGTTACAATGAGCGCATCACCGGACATTACCACTATTCTACAGTTACCCCCATCTTTGTTCTAAAGTATATGAGCAAATACACCAATGCCCAAGTGTATGGTGAAAACTATGCCGATTCGGTTCAAGACAAAATAATGGAGGCAGCCAATCAAATGAATTTAAAGGAGCGCTATCATTATATGAACCAAAGTGGTAAACAAATGATACTCGATCATCCAAAAACTTTCGCGCTCTTTAATATCAAAGGTTGGATAGCTTTTATGGTAGACCCTGGCCGATTTGAATGGGTGCATTTTTTAAATCTATCTGAAGGTTCATTCTTGGGTCTTTATCATGTAATCAACACCCAAGGGCTCATACAAGGCATCATCACCTGGGCAAAAAATGCCCCTCTTGCTTTATTAAGTATTTTATTGGTTTGCCTACTTTATAATCTGCTTCTAAGCTGGTGGTGCATTAGGTTTCTGTTTGATCCGAAGTGTCCGCTGGTATTAAAGATAATGTTGCTATTTTTTGTTGGCTATATTGTGGGTGCAACTGGCGTTTTGGGATTATCAAGGTATAGGGTGGCTGTAGCACCATTGCTATGGATAGCCGGAATGTGCTACCTCACAAAAAGAACACAACATGCTTAACATTGCAAACCCTTATTCTCCTATCGAGGAAATAAAATTAGAGCTATTAAGTAAGGCTAATCTTAGGTTATTTATTAAAAGAGAAGACCTATCTCATCCTTTTATTTCTGGCAACAAATGGCGCAAACTAAAGTATCATTTGATAGATGCAGCAGAAAAGCAAAAATCTGAAATAGTTAGCTTTGGCGGGGCTTACAGCAATCACGTGTTAGCCACAGCCGCTGCTGGCGCAAAATATGGGTTTAAAACCAAGGCTTTTATTAGAGGTGAGGAAGTTGCCAACCCTATCCTTAACCTAGCCAACATGTTTGGAATGCAACTGGCATTTATAAGCAGAGAACACTATAAAAACAAAGAAATTTGGGGACCCGCAAACCTTCTTCCACATCAGTATTTAATTGCCGAAGGTGGTGCAGGACCTTTGGGAGAACAAGGTGTTCAAGAATTGGTAGAAAAGTGGGAGTACGACCATATTTTTTGCTCTGTAGGAACTGGGAGCACTTTTAAAGGATTGGTGCAAGGAATGATGCAACAACAAAATAAAGGTATCATTCACGGCATAGTGGTGCTTAAAGGGGCTGAGGCCATGAGCCAAGAGTTTAGTTGTTTACCTCCTCATAGGTATAAGCTACACTTTAATTACCATGAAGGTGGATATGCTAAAACAAACCCCGAATTGATGGCCTTTATTCAATGGTTTGCCTCGCAAACAGGAATTTTGCTAGACCAAGTATACGAGGCTAAAATGATGAAAGCCCTCATCAATTTAATTGACAAGGGCTATTTCAAAGAAGGGCAAAAAATTCTTGCTCTTCATAATGGCGGTTTAAGTGGATTACTTAGCCAACTCTAAAACAGCAGCTTCATTTACCACTACTGGATATTTATTTCTTAAGTCTTTTACCCATTCAGTCATCAAGAAATCTTGATAATCACTGGTAACAACTCCTTTGGCTTCTTTTAAAGTTTTAGGTTCTGCTGCTACAATACCTTTTACCCAATAGAACTTATTGGCTCCTTCTTCTTTGATATCTGAGGCGCCTTTAACATCCCATAATTTAGCGGCAGTTGGATCTGTTTTTTCTGCTTTGGCATCTTTTACAACCACAGCATTAGAAATCTTCTTATTTAATTTCGCTAATACTTCGGCTTCAGATTTACCAGCATTTAACATCTTCATAGCACTTGCTTTAACTTTTGCATCTAAGCAGTTATATACTTGGTAATGCAAGCGCTCTTTCCACATGTACTTATTCTTTGATTGCGCATGAAATGCCTCTAACCCCAAAGTATCATTGAGTGCTTTGCTCCAAACCGTTCTGTCGGTTAGGTCGAAAAGCAAAATACCATCATGGTACTCTGTCATCACATAATTAAAATCTGGATACTTAGTTTCTAAAATGCTTTCTTCATAGGCAATGCACTTATCGTTTGCCCAGGTAGTAAACATATTTCTAGCTGCCATAAACAAGTTATCCTTCTCGCCACGTGGCTGCTGATTAGCCATTACATAATTAGCAAAATCTAACTCTGTGTATGATTTGGTTCCGATTGAAAATAATGGTGCGTTTGTCATTTTCTTCTCGTCCATTTTCCAAGCACCACTTAAAAAACTGCTATCTAATTTTGCCACAAATAGCTTGAAGTTTACAGGAAATTCTGTGTACTTGTTTTCCTTTTTTACCCTTTCAATGACTGCTGTTTTTGAGCCTTCTGAACGAGAATCGCGTGTAACTTTGTTCTTTATGAGGTCTTGCACATCCTTAAACTCACCCACTGGACGAAAATCTACATACTTCACTAAATGCCAGCCATAATCTGTGCTAAATGGCTTAGAATATTCTCCTGGCTTTAAGCCAAAACAAACATCCTTAAACTCATCAGGATATCCGCTTAAGCTCGACATCCAATTCATCACTCCTTTGTTGGCTTTACTGCCATCATCTTGAGAATATTTTTCTACCAAGGTATCAAAGGTAGCTCCACCCAACAATTCGGCATAAGCCATGTCTATACGCTCTTTGGCGTTTGATAACACTTCTTGAGCAGCTCCATAGCCAGTTCTTATCATGATGTGTTGAACTTTCATTTCGCCCCTTGCAGGTCTGGAATCATTTACCCTTAAAATATGGTAACCAAATTGAGTTCTAAATGGCATACTCACCTCGCCTTTTGGAGTTTTATAGGCTGTGCACTCAAACGGATAAACCATTTGAAAAACAGTAAACCATCCTAGCTTTCCATAATTCTTCTTGGCAGAAGGATCTTCAGAAAATTTAGCGGCCAAGCTATCAAACTTCTCTCCCTTTTGAATGCGCTTTCTTAAATCTAAAGCTTTATTATAGGCCGCTAAGGTATCGGCTGGCGAAGCGTTAGGTTCAACATTAATTAGTATATGACTTGCATTAATCTCTTGCATCATGCGGTCGTAAGCTTCTTGCATGAGTGCCTCAGTAACTTTCTTGTCATTTAAATAGGGCGCGGCTAATTGTTTGCGGTAACCAGCCAATTCAGATCTAAATGCAGGGTTGGTATCTAATTGAAGCGCGATAGCCTCTTTCACTTTTAATTTAAAGTTGATGTAAAGGTTTAGATACTCTCTAATTTCTGCTTCAGAGGGCTTGTTCTTATCCTTTCTATTTTTGTTTAATTGGCGAAGGAATTCGTCTTTTAATATCTGCTCATTTCCAACTGTAAAGATTACCGGATTGGCTGGTGGAATTTCCTTCATCTCCATTTTAGCAACAGGTTTCTTGTTAGCCTGCGCATTGGTTTTCTTGGCAGGCCCTGTTTGGGCTGCAAGATTTTGTGTTAATAATACACTTGCTACTCCTAACAATAATGCGGTTTTCTTCATATAATACTTTTTAAAAGCATTGCAAAAATAGGAATCTAGCACACCCGCGCAAATATTTATACAAGGGTCTTAACTTACTTGGGTCAACCCAAACAATAATGGCTTTGAAGGAGAGGCATCTGTTTGCAAGCTTGCAATCTGAATATTAAGTAGATACAATCCATCTTGTACGAAATCTGGGACGTAAATCAATTCGGTAATGGTGGCATCCATTCTCGGGTTTTCTGGATACAACCAAAAGGCTTTATGCGCCAACATTTTCCCTCCATCTTCTTCCCTGTCAACAGATGGCAGGTCTACCAGCAAGTGTTTAATCCCAGCTTTTGTGATTTTAGAAACCAATGCTGGCAATAAATAACAGGGGTTTTGGCCTGAGTGATTTTGAACTTTTTTATGGTCTACATTTGGCAAAGTTCTCATGATTAATGCCTCCACGCCCTCCAATGAAATAGGGTTAAGCGCATTTTCTGATAGAACTTTATCTCCATTTGTTAAAGTTTCGGGTTGAACCGAGACAAGCCTAGCCGAAAAATAAAACTGCTTTAGGGTATCGTGGATACTTACCCGATGAGGTGTTATGTGTCCAATACATTCGGTATGGGTACCATTTCCATGTGCATTGATCATTAAATTCTCACAATTGGCGCCACTCCCCGCCGCCACCGAACCCACAAAATCACCCACACGAATGGGTTCAAACCGAGGCATAGGGATATGAAAAGCATTGGGATTATGGTCGCCACTTTGCATGGGAATGGAGATATCGATTGGGTTTCTAAGATTAGCTTTGTAAAAATTTCCTCCTATTTGAGTAATGGCTTCTATCATAAAACAAATGTATACCGATTTATAATAATTGAAAGTGGCCTATTTGCGTTTACATGAATAATTTGTAAATCGGAGAGCGAAATAATTGATATGCAAGCATACGAACGTAAACGACTTTGGAAAATCATTTTACTTACTGCGGCCATGGCCATTGGTGGTTTTTCTCTTTGGTACACCAGAACCATGGTGAAAGAGCTTGCAGCGCAAGAAGATAAAAAAATTAAGCTCTGGGCTAATGCCACTCGTCAGCTGGGCTTAATTGAAAATAACATGGACATTAATTTTCTATTAGACATTATCAAAGACAATGAAACCATTCCAACCATACTGGTAGACGACCAAGGCAATATTGTTGCCACAAGAAATTTAGATTCTCTGAGGGTAAATGACAGCACGTATCTAAAAAAACAATTAGAAGAAATGCGCGAAGAACACGAACCTATAAAAATCGTGTATGATGAAACCAATCAACGTTATAACAACCTGTACTATAAAAATTCAACCATATTAAATGATTTAAAAACCTATCCATTTATACAACTTGGGCTCATTGCATTTTTTGCTATCATGAGTTATTTGGCATTAAGTAGCAGCCGAAGAGCAGAGCAAAACCAGGTATGGGTGGGAATGAGTAAAGAAACTGCGCATCAATTGGGGACCCCCATTTCTAGTTTGCGCGAATGGCATAACTTGTTAAAGGAAACAGAAAAAGAACAACAAGAAGAAATCTTAAAAGAAGTAGATTACGATATTCAAAGGTTAGAACTCATTACCGAGCGTTTCTCAAAAATTGGATCAGCCCCTGTATTAAAAGAAGAAAATTTAGACTTAGTGATAGAAAAATCAATTTCCTATCTTAGAAGCAGGGTCTCTAGCCAAGTTAACTTCGAAGTGAATATTCAACAACCCGGTAACTGGGCAAGAATAAACATCCCATTGTTTGAGTGGGTAATTGAAAACTTATGTAAAAATGCCGTAGATGCCATGGATGGAAAAGGAAATCTTAGCATTTTGCTCAACCACGACGATACACACGTGTATATAGATATTAAAGATACCGGTAAAGGCATTCCAAGAGGCAAGTTTAAAACCGTTTTTAAGCCTGGCTTCACCACTAAAAAAAGGGGCTGGGGATTGGGTTTGTCTTTGGTTAAGCGCATAGTAGAACAATACCACAAAGGGCAGATTTATGTTAGACATTCAGAACCCGGTAAAGGAACTACATTTAGAATTATGCTCGAATTAGCCTAAAGCACCTATTGCTTTATCATTCTTTTAAACGCCACTCCTCTTTCTGTTTCTATTTTGATGATGTAAAAGCCAGCTGGTAAAAGGCTCATATCAATCGTAGCACTGCTGCCTTTTACAGTTTCTTGCAGGAGGTTCAACCCAAATTGATTGATGATGGCGAGCTGCACCATTTGCTGATCTTGCCATTGAAGATTTAGGATATCACTACAAGGATTTGGGAATAATTTGATGGCTTCGTTTTCTAGGTTTTCTATAATAGAATTGGTGCTTACTTTTAACAGTGCCATTTCACTAGTTATCTGGCAAGTTTGTGTAGAAACCTTACATCTAAATTGTTGGTTGTTATTTAAGGGGGCAATGTTTGCAACAATCAGAGAATCTGTTTGGGCTCCGGCATATTGACCCGCATTTTGTAGGTCTTGAAATCCAAAACCAACATTGCTTTGCCATTGATAGCTGGTGGTGGCAGGCGATTTAACAGTAATTTTAAAGCTCACAGTTTCACCTGAAGGTTTCTCTTGATTGAGTGGTTGCGCAATGATTTCATTACAGGGAGAATTTACTACAAATTGTCCCATCATCCCATCGTCTTCATGCGTTAACATATGACAATGGTACATATAGGGTAAGGTGTCATTATAAAAGTCTTCGAACTTGGTGATGAATCTTACCGTTCCATTACCCGGTGGTACCAATATTACATCCTTTTTTCCTTGGAGGTTTGGTGGTGGGGCCACTCCATTGATGTCTAACACATAAAACTGCACATTGTGCAAGTGAAATGGATGCGCAATAGGTGATTGATTTCTTAATTCCCAAATTTCTATGTTCTCAAATGGCACCTTAAAATTAATTACATCCATATCAAAATGTTCGTTATTAAAAACAAACGGACCATTGATGGCACCCTGACCCATGGTCATAGAGCTAAACACAATATTGCGAGTAGTATTGGCAGAATTTGCCAACCATGGTTGATGTGCAATTAGGGTGGTAGGAATACTAAGTACAGGATTTTGTGTGGGTGAAGTGATATTTATTTTTAGAATGGTGAAAATACTTCCATTTAATTTATTCTGAGAATAATTGGGGATTTGTTGCCCAGCTCCCATGCCAGGTTGAGCAGCACCGTATCTGCCATTTGGAATTTCATTTCCATAATTAATTAATTCGATTTGGCTTTGTTCTACATCACTAAGGTTTACCAAAATCTCTGCTCTTTCTCCAGGTGCCAGTAGGAGCCTTGTTAATGCAACAGGTGCGGTTAATAACCCTCCGTCTGACCCAATTTGATAAAATGTTTTATTGGCGGTAAACCCCAAATTATACAATCGCTCTGGAGAGCCGTTTAATAAC
Source organism: uncultured Chitinophaga sp. (assembly GCA_964443415.1). Lineage (GTDB taxonomy): Bacteria > Bacteroidota > Bacteroidia > UKL13-3 > UKL13-3 > B1. Next base: position 9,273 of record CAYUDC010000064.1, read on the forward strand.
CTTAACCTAACTACCTGTTTTGGTAAATTTACATAAGGATTAATGGTGCCATTAACCATTAATAAAGTATCTAGAGCTGTATGTGTGGTAACAATTTGATTATTGGCATCAATCCCCTTGGTTTGGATGGCAAGAGGAATATCATCTACACCATAGGTTCTAGGAAGCACAAGTTTAGATTCAACTTCATCTTTTACTATAATAAACCCAGCAATTCCTTTTTGCACGTGGTCGTAGGTTTTCATGTGCAAATGAGGATGGTACCAATGGGTGCTCGCTTGATCCAACACCTCAAAAGACGGCGACCAAGTTGCACCAGGCAAAATGGTAATGTGCGGGCCCCCATCATTTTGAGGAGCCACATGCATGCCATGCCAATGTATGGTAGTAGTATCAGAAAGATTGTTTTTTACTTGAAAGCTGATGTTTTGATGCTTTCTTAAAATCAGTGTTGGCGCAAGAATGTCGCCATTAATACCCATGGTTTGAGTGGGGGTTCCAGGAAAGAATGCTTTACTCCCATTTCTAATCTCTAAGTTAATTTGGTTGCCAGATAAAGTGTCTGGAATGAGTAACAACTGCTGCGCTTTGCTTGCATAATATAAACCCAATATGAAATATACGGAAAATAAAAGCTTCTTCATTTTCATGATCATTAGAATTGTAAGTAACAATTTTAGGCAAATGTTAGCCAGAGAACTGTAACAAAGGTTACAATTAAAAGAAATCACTTTACCTTGCAGGCCAATATGGGAAGAATTTTGGGAATAGATTTTGGCACCAAACGAATAGGTTTAGCAGTAACTGATCCTTTAAAAATCATTGCTTCTAGCTTGGCAACTATTGAAACCAAAACAGCCATTTCTTGGATAAAAGACTATTGCAGCAAAGAGGAAGTAGAAACCTTTGTGGTTGGAAAACCATTACAAATGGACGGCAGCGATTCTGAATCTGCGGCCGCAACAGAAAAATTTATATCTTTGCTGGCTCAATCTTTTCCCAATATTGCCATTGCAAGAATAGACGAAAGACTCACTTCTAAAATGGCAAGCAGGGCGATGGTTGAGATGGGATTGAAGAAAAAAGACCGACAAAAAAAAGGCAACATAGACCAAATCAGTGCTGTACTTATTCTTCAGTCTTTTATGGACATGCGACAACAATAATTTATGATATTACCAATAGTAGCATACGGAGATCCGGTACTTAGAAAAGTGGGTGAAAATATCACCGCGGAATATCCAAATTTAACAGAATTGATTGCCAACATGTGGGAAACCATGTACAATGCCCACGGGGTTGGGTTGGCCGCTCCACAGGTTGGAAAAGCTATCAATCTATTCATTATAGATACTGAAGCCTTTGAAAATGAAGAATATCCTATAGAAAAGAAAGTATTTATTAATTCAGAAATACTCTCAGAAACTGGAGAAAAATGGGATTACGAGGAAGGTTGTTTGAGTATTCCACACATTAGAGAGAACGTAAGTAGGCATGCAAAATTGAGAATTCGCTACCAAAATGAGCACTTCGAAACCTTCGAACAAGATTTTGATGGCATAGCAGCCCGCGTAATTCAACATGAATATGATCATTGCAAAGGAAAACTCTTTGTTGACCATATTTCTCAATTGAAAAGACGTTTATTAAAAAATAAGCTCATTGCCATCTCAAAAGGCGGGGCAAGGGTAGATTACAAAATGCGTTTACCTAATTTGAGGTAAATTTTTTCATTTTTCTAGCTCGTTTTCAGGATTTTTTGCAAAAAATGCAAAAATCTTTACAACTATTCGCATCATATCGTTTTTAGCCTTTACCCAAAATATCTTTATTCGCATTACTAATAATTTGTTAATGGACCAGAAATTTGTACTCGATTATCATTTTCCTTCCCTACATCCATACCTAAAGTATGTAGCAAACAATGTTAAAACACCAGACAGCATTTACCTTTCAGAAAAAAAGAAAGATGCCTACAGAGGTTTAACCTATAAAGAAGTAATTGACCAAGCAGATGCCATATCTGCTTACTTTTTAAATAAAGGATATGAAAAGCAACAAACAGTTGCATTGATTATAGAAAATTGTCCCGAGTACATCACCTTCGACCAAGGCTTGATGCAATTAGGTTTAGTAAATGTTTCTATTTATCCCACCCTTTCCGAATCCGAAATCGAATATATTTTAAACGATTCAGGAGCAAAAGCCATATTGGTAGGAACGCCATTTCTGTTAAAGAAAATTAACAAGATAAAGCACAATTGCCCAAAGTTAGAGCAAATCATCATTGCCTTTAATACCGATAAACGAGATGAAGGGGTGATAACCTACGATGAAATGATTGCAAAGGGCAAGGAATTATATGCCACTACAAAACCCCAAGTGGATGCTCGATTAGCCACAGTTACCCGCGATGATTTAAGTTGCCTATTGTATACCTCTGGCACCACCGGAAAGCCAAAGGGCGCCATGCTTACACACGACAACTTCTTAAGCGATTTAGAAATGGCGCTTGAGTTGGTTTACATCGTCAATAAGGATTATGTGTTCTTGTCGTTTTTACCGATGTGCCACGTGTATGAACGCACAGCCACTTATTATTTAAGCACGGTGGTTGGAACCCAAATTGCTTTTGCACAAAGTTTAGAAGCACTTACCTCTAATATACAGGAGGTGAAACCAACCGCAATTCTTACCGTACCAAGATTGCTCGAAAGGATTGAAGAAAGAGTTAGGAAAAATGTTACCTCTAAAGGTGGATTAAGTCTTAAAATCTTTAATTGGTCTATTAAAGCTGGTGAGAAAAGAAGGCTATTAAGAGAGGCTGGCAAAACCCCAGGACCTATTTTAGCACTACAACTTGCAGTGGCCGAAAAATTAGTTTTCTCTAAAATCAAAGAAAAACTAGGCGGCAATATGAAAATTATGATCAGTGGTGGTGGCGCAATGCCACAGCATGTAGGTGAATTCTTTGGAAATATTGGTGTTTTAGTATGCGAAGGATATGGATTAACCGAAACCTCACCACTAGTAACAGTGAACGAACCACATCGCCAAGTGTTTGGAGCGGTTGGCCGTGTAGGAAGACTAAACGAAGTTGCCATACAAAATCCAGATACCAAAGAAATCATTACCATTCAAACATTTGATAGCTTTGATCCCAATTTTGAGTGCGCCGAAGGAGAAATTTTAGTAAGAGGCCGCAACGTCATGAAAGGCTATTGGAACCTACCAGAAGCCACAGCAGAAGCCATTGATAAGGATGGTTGGTTGCACACTGGAGATGTTGGAAAATTCTATAAAGGTTACTTGAAAATCACCGATAGGATCAAGAACATATTAGTAAATTCATTTGGTAAAAATGTTTATCCAACCCCTATCGAAAACACTTATCTAAAGTCGAATAAAATCGAGCAAATCTTCTTGATTGGAGACAAACAAGAATACCTAACTGCCATTATTGTTCCTTCTAGAGAAGAAATGAAAGAGGTATTTGGCTTTAAAGAAAGCTATTTCGAAGAAGCCGATGATTTTATTAGAGAAGAAAAAATCATCAAATGGGTAGAAGAAGACATGTCTAAGTTGTCTCATGAACTGGGCAAGTTCGAGCGTGTTAAGCACTTTGTACTAAAACGTCGTCCATTTACGCTAGACTCTGGCGAAATGACTCCTACTCAAAAAGTAAAAAGAAAAGTTGTTGAGCAAAAGTACGCTGCCGAAATCAAAGGGATGTACAAAGCTATTGTAGATTAAACGCTCATTTTTACATGCTCAATACCAGCTTCCCAAAAGTTTTCGCCTTCTGGTTTAAACCCATGTTTGGCATAAAGAGGGGCAGCTGTTAATTGGGCATGTAAATATTTTTTCTCGGTTCGACCCGATAATTCTTTAAGTAAATATTGAACCAAGGCCGAGCCAACCCCACATGACCTGGCTTCCTTTAATACAGCAAAACGCTCTAATTTAATCCCCTTTTCTGTTTCTCTCCAGCGAGCTGTTCCAACAGGCTTTCCATCAAGTACGGCCAAATAGTGAATAGATTCTTCTTCATACTCCCACTCCAATTCTTCGGGACACGCTTGCTCTACCACAAATACCACTTTTCTAATGGCCCAAGCCGTTTCTAGGTCTGATTTTTCAGTAATTTTATTGATTATGATATCCATTTGATAAGGTTGTTACGTAAAAAAATGTATGTTTGCGGCAATTAATTCATCACCTTATGACAAAGATAGCAGAATTACTTGGTGCTAGTGCAGATACCCTGCTGAACCACGAATGTAAAACCATTTCTAAAGATCAGTTGCATTTACCCGGAAACGATTTTATTGACCGCGTTTTTGCTCAAACCAATCGTTCTCCTCAAGTGCTAAGAAGCCTTGGAGCCATTTATGGTACAGGCCGTTTAGCCAATACAGGATATGTTTCTATTTTGCCTGTAGACCAAGGAATTGAGCACAGTGCGGGCGCATCATTTGCTCCAAATCCTGCATTTTTTGATCCAGAAAATATTGTAAAATTAGCCATTGAAGGTGGTTGTAATGCAGTAGCTTCTACTTACGGTGTATTAGCGGCTTGCTCAAGAAAATATGCCCATAAAATTCCTTTCATTGTAAAATTAAACCACAACGAATTCCTTAGCTATCCAAATAAATTCGACCAAATTATGTTTGGTTCGGTTGAAGAAGCATGGAATTTAGGTGCTACTGCTGTAGGTGCCACCATCTATTTTGGTTCAGACGAAAGCGGACGCCAGATTCAGGAAGTTGCTGCTGCATTTGAAAGAGCGCATGAGTTAGGAATGGCAACCATCCTTTGGTGCTATACCCGTAACAATGCCTTTAAGAAAGATGGCGTAGATTACCACACTGCCGCAGATTTAACTGGCCAAGCCAATCACTTAGGCGTAACCATCCAAGCAGATATCATCAAACAAAAATTACCTACCACCAATGGTGGATACACTGCCTTAAACTTTGGTAAAACCCATAACAAGGTTTATACAGAATTAAGCAGCAATCACCCAATTGATTTAACCCGTTACCAAGTAGCCAATTGCTATATGGGACGTCAAGGTTTAATTAACTCAGGTGGTGAAAGTAAAGGAGCTACCGACTTAGCCGAAGCAGTTACCACAGCGGTAATTAACAAGCGTGCAGGTGGACAAGGTTTAATCTCTGGTAGAAAAGCCTTCCAAAAGCCAATGAATGAAGGTATCGCTTTGTTAAATGCTATTCAAGATGTGTATTTAGATAGTTCTGTTACAATAGCGTAATTAAGAATTTTCGAGATAAAAAGGGGCTGCTTCCTTCGGAAGCAGCCCCTTTTCTTTTAATGTTTTATAATTATTTTCTTGGTGGCTACGTAATGTTCGGTTTGAACCAAAAGTAAATACATCCCATCCTTAAAATTGGAAACATCTATTTGTTGAACCTCTTTGCTTTTTACCTCGTAAATCAAACTTCCTTTGGTATCAAATAATTGAATACTGGCTGTGATGTTATTGCTCAAGTTAACAATAAGCTGCTGATTGGCTGGGTTAGGATAAACACTTAATTCTCCTATAGCTAACTCTTCTTCCCCGCTTGCAGGACTGATGTTAACCACCAACATTAACGTATCGCCATAGCAACCACCA
>CAYUDC010000065.1:0-14807 GCA_964443415.1 uncultured Chitinophaga sp.
CATATTTCGCGTTTTTAAAAGATTATATGGAAATGAATATCATTCCAGATAATACGTATAGAAACTGGAATTGGTGGGAGAAAAAGGTGAGCGGTTTAGGTGAAATGAAATGGTTTCAATTGCTAAACGATCCGCAAACTTCTGGAGGCTTGTTGATAGCCATTTCCCCAGAATCATACCCTGCCGTTAAAGAGATATTGGAGCAAAATATGCTGCAAAATTTTATAGAACCTATTGGTAAAATTACTGCTCGAAATCAATATTGCATTTCGATTCTTCAATAATTCTAAACATCATTGAAATTTATTTTCTAAATTGTACGCATGTTTAGAAAATTATCTTTTGTAACATATTTGTTTTTAGGTTTCGGTTTGAACCAAACCTTATTTGCTCAACAAGTAAATGAGCCTAATTTTACTTATTCAACTGTTGACAGGGTTACTCCTAAAGGAGCTACCGTAAATCTTGCTGATTTACCAGACTTACCCGATGCTAAAGTGTTTAGCGTGCATCCACAAGTAGTAAATGATCCAGTAAAACTTAAGAAACTAGCCTTAGACGCTCAAAGGAAAGCCAGGGTTACACCACCTTCATTGAAGAAAAAGGCAGGGCCTTTGGCTCCCATTGTGGGCAGAAATTACAATGGTAATGTTACCCAAGGAACACCCAACGACAATGACATGGCCGTAGGCAATAATGGCATGTTGGTGAGTGTGGTAAACCAAAATATGAACGTGTACAATGATACTGGTAGGTATGTCATTGGTAGAACTTTAGCATCTTTTGGAGCAGCTTTAGGACCATTGAATAGAACCTTTGATCCAAGAGCCATTTACGATCCTGAACAAGATAAATTTATCATTGTGTTTTTACAAGGAAGTACCAGTGTAGATACTAGAATTGTAGTTGGATTTTCTGAAACCAATGATCCATCTAAAACTTGGAATTTATATGCCATTCCTGGCAATTTTGTAGGTGATAGTAGCTGGAGTGATTATCCTATTATTTCGCTGTCCAAAGATGAGTTGTTTATCACTGTAAACAGGTTAAAAGACAATACCTCTTGGCAAGAAGGATTTATAGAGTCTTATATCTGGCAAGTTGATAAATTGGCTGGTTTTAAAGGCGATTCATTGCCTCAAAGGGTGTATCAAAATATTAAATATAACAACAAATCGGTTTGGAGTATTTGTCCGGTTAAAGGTGGCTCTAAATTATATGGCCCTTTTAGTTATTTCTTATCGCAAAGGCCTTCTGATTTAAACAATGATACTTTGTTTATCCATAGCATTAGCAATAACTTAAAATCTGGCCAAGCTAAACTAGAATTGAAAGTAGCAAAAGCCCCAGTGCCATACGGTTTGCAGCCAAACGCCATAATGCCAAATGGCAAAAAACTTCAAACCAATGATGCGCGTGTATTAAGTGCCATGTATGAAGGTGGTGTCATATACTATGTAGGTAATTCAATTGATTTTACCTTATTCTCGCCTGCCGTTTATTTTGGCAGGGTGCATGAAGCATGGACCAATACTCCTCGTATAGAAAGCAATATTATTTCTTCTGATAGTTTAGATTTTGGTTACCCAAGTATTGCTTATGTGGGTACAGGAGAAAATGGTGACCATCGCAGTATGATTACTTTTTCGCATGTATCGCCTTCACATTTTCCTGGTACTTCTGTAGTGTATGTAGATAGAAGCTTTGGCATTTCTTCGCCTGTATTTGTAAAGCAAGGTGAAGGCAATGTGAGGTTGTTAAATGATAGCGTAGAACGTTGGGGCGATTATACTGGTATTCAAAGAAAGTATAATGAATTTGGAGTTGCTTGGTTAAACGGTTCATGGGGCAATGCCAATGGCCAAAACAGAACTTGGATTAGTAAGGTGAGTGCCAATGACGCCAGTTTAAATACCACTGAAAAAACGCGCTTTGAGTTGCCCACTAAGTTGTATCCAAATCCAGCTGAAGAGCAAGTTTCTTTTGAATTTGAAAGCACTCAAAAACAACTTGTGACCATTTCATTAATAGACATGAAATCGGGCAGGCAAACAGCCATTGCGATGGAGCAAGCGAAGCCAGGAACCAACAAATTGGTAATGGATGTAAGTAAATTGAGTAATGGTGTTTATGTGATTATTTTATCCAATGAAAATGCGCAAATTAGTACACATAAGTTTGTGGTGCAGCATTAGTATGTTGGGTGTTTCTTGCCAATCTAATAAGCCTGCACAGCCAGCCAAGGAGACACAAATAGAAAATCCTGCGCCCCTTACAGAACCTAAAACAGATACGTTAAAAAGTTACTTAGATAGAGAAAGGCAACGAAGAAAACAGCCTTAACTTAGCTTAATGTGTATTTGAATCCAGTTTAGAATCATTTGTGTGGCGCCAGTTTTAGATTGAATCCACTGTCTGCATTTTAGGCTTTGCGTAGCCCTATCCACTTCATTGTTTTCATAGAATTCTATCCAATCTTTCAGTTGTAGAGCATTTTCTATAGTGGTAGCAAGTTTTACAGAAACCATTTCTATGGCTTCTGGGAAGCGATTGATTTTGGGCCCAAAGCAAATGGGCATACCAAAGCTAGCGGCCTCTAAAATATTATGTAAACCATTTTCTTTGAAACCTCCACCAATCATGGCTAAATCTGCATATTGGTAGAGATTAGCCAGCCATCCAATTCTATCTATCACCAATACTTTTTTATGGTCATGTGCCTCGGGGTTTTCTAGAAAGTCTTGTAACGAAACGGCGTTTGGTTCAAACCGATTGATAATCTCTTCTACTCTTTGGTTGTCGGTGAAATGCGGGGCAATAATTAGTTTTAGGTTGGACCCAATGGCTACTTCGGCTAGCATTTGTTCTTCTATGGCATAACTACTACCTATTAATAGTAGAAAATTACTTTTTTTAAATTGGTCGATAACCTGCACTGGGATGGTTTGATTAAGGTGTTGTGTAACCCTATCGAAGCGTGTATCTCCACTTACCAAATGTTGATGATAATGTATGGCATTTAAAAGCTCTGCAGAGGCTTGATTCTGACAAAAGATAAAGGTAAACTTTTGTAATAGGTTGCGTTGAAAAGGTGCATTGGGTTTAAAGTATCTTTGGTTTGGCCTAAACAAAGCCGAAAGCAAAAGGGTAGGTGTTTTGGCAGATTGGAGGGCTTGGAGGTAGTGATACCATAAATCATATTTAACAAACACGGCTAAAGATGGATTAAAAGCAGCAACCACTTGTTGGGCAATTTTTTTAGACTCAAAAGGCAAATAATAAACGGCGTCTGTTAAATCATTTTTATGTCTGGCATTGTAACCAGATGGCGAAAAGAAAGTGACTATTAACCGATAGCTTGGATATTTTCTTTTGAGTGCTTCTAGTACAGGTTTTCCTTGCTCAAATTCACCCAAAGAACTTACATGAAACCAGATAGATGGTTTAGAATTATCTTTAGCATCTTCTAGGATGTTTTTGAGCGATTGCTTTTGTCCGTTCCATAAATCTGCTGCTCGTTGATGAAAAGGGGATAGGCATCTAACAATAAAGAAGTAAAATCGAGTACTAAGAGTATAAATGAGGTATCCTAAGTGGTAATTAATCTTATTTAAATTGAAATTCATTTTGTTCTCTGGTGTTCATGTAAATGGGGATAGTCCAGCCAAACCTAAAAGAAGTGGTATAATCAAGGTGTCTTCCTTTATCAAATTGCTCCGTATCGTAATTGTAACCGCGTCTGTTATAGGTAATGCCCTGATAAAAATCTAAACCAATAAAGAGATTAACGTATCTGTTTTGGCTGTGATACATGTAACCTACAAATTGATTAAAGGCTATCCCAGATGAAAACCTATCATACCCTTTTTGGTAATCGGCATCAATGGGAGGGGCGTTTCCTTCTTGTGTTTGAAAGTTAATTCGATGGTTTAAATATCCGGCACCAACCAACACCAAGATGCCAGTATTCATGTTGTATTTTTTTACTCCAAACAACCTTCCACCTTTTACAAAAGTAGAGATGCCACGCATGTTAACAGAGTAATTGGCAGGAAACCCATCTGTATTAGAGACATAATTACCACTGGTAACCAAATTGTTTAGAATGTTTTCTTCTTTTATTTTCATGCCAAACAGATAGTTTAGCTCGTAACCAAGTACCCAATTATTTTTTGATTTTAACATTCCCCCAAAACCAACCGAGCTAAAATTTCCATAACGCTCTCCAATTCTGCCACTAGGAATATGGTAATTGTAAAGAAATTGTAGGTCGACAATCTTGTTACTAAAGAGGTATTTGTCTTGAGCCAAGCCTTGAAAGGCTGATAATGCAGTGATTAAAATAAAAAGAATGGCTTTCATGCAATAGCAAATATGGGCAATTTTGGGTCAAATAGAAAAAAAAACGGTAGAATGATAATATTCATATAGTATTTACATTCGATTTTATATTTTCGCTCAAAATAATAATAATTTACGCTTATGAAGATTGTAGTAATCGGAACAGGGTATGTTGGGTTAGTAACCGGAACATGTTTTGCAGAAGTGGGTATTGATGTGGTATGTGTGGATGTAGATACCAAAAAGATAGAGAATTTAAAGAATGGTATTATGCCTATTTATGAACCAGGCTTAGAAGAAATGGTTCTTAGAAATTATGAGAAAGGTAGATTGAATTTTTCTACCAATTTAGGAGAAAGTATCAAAGAGGCTGATGTTGCATTTATTGCTGTAGGAACGCCTCCTGGAGAAGATGGCTCTGCAGATTTAAAATATGTTATAGGTGTTGCCAGAGAAATTGGCGCTAACATAGACGATTATATTGTGGTAGTGACTAAGAGTACAGTACCTGTGGGCACTGCCGCTAAGGTTAGAAAAGCTGTTCAGGAAGAGCTTGATAAGCGAAATCTATCTCTTGAATTTGATGTGGCATCTAACCCAGAGTTCCTAAAAGAAGGTGCTGCCATTGAGGATTTCCTAAAACCAGATAGAATTGTAGTAGGGGTTGAAACCAAGAAGGCAGAAGATGTCATGCGCAAATTGTACAAGCCATTTTTGTTGAATGGACATCCAATCATTTTTATGGATGTGCCTAGCTCAGAAATGACAAAATATGCTGCGAATGCCATGCTTGCCACAAAAATTTCTTTTATGAATGACATCGCCAATCTTTGTGAAATCATGGGAGCAGATGTTAACTTAGTTAGAAAAGGTATTGGAAGCGACCCTCGTATCGGAAATAGGTTTATCTATCCAGGTATTGGATATGGAGGTTCTTGTTTTCCGAAGGATGTTAAAGCACTAATTAGAACTGCAAGAGAAAACGGTCACGAGATGCGTATTTTACAAGCAGTGGAAGATGTTAATGACGACCAAAAAAGTGTATTGTTTAACAAAATAAGCAAGCACTTTAAAGGTGATTTAAAAGGCAAGAACTTTGCTATTTGGGGATTATCCTTTAAGCCAAAAACCGATGACATGCGTGAAGCACCTTCTTTGGTGATTATAGAAAAGCTCCTAGGTGCTGGGGCTTCTGTGAAGGCTTACGACCCTGTAGCCATGCATGAAGCCAAGAAAGATTTAGGCGAGCAAATAGAATATAGCAAAGATCCTAATGATGCATTGATAGATGCAGATGCTTTGTTAATTGTTACTGAATGGCCTGAGTTTAGAACGCCTAATTTTAAAGTAATGGGCAAATTGATGAAGAGTAAACTTGTGTTTGATGGTAGAAATATCTATGACTTAGAAGAAATGACTGAGCATGGATTTGATTACTATTGCATAGGAGTAAACACAACTAAATAATTTCTAATGACTAGAAAACGCGTATTGGTTACCGGTGCTGCCGGTTTCTTAGGTTCTCATCTTTGCGATAGATTTATTGCCGAAGGTTATGATGTGGTAGGAATGGATAACCTTATCACTGGTGATTTAAAAAATATTGAACATCTATTTAAACTCAAAGAGTTTGAGTTTTACCACCATGATGTAAGCAAGTTCATCCATGTACCCGGCAACTTAGATTATATCCTTCACTTTGCATCGCCTGCAAGTCCAATTGATTATCTTAAAATTCCCATTCAAACTTTAAAGGTTGGGTCTTTAGGAATACATAATTGTTTGGGTTTAGCAAGGGTAAAAAAGGCAAGGGTATTAATTGCTTCTACCAGTGAAGTTTATGGTGATCCAATGGTGCATCCTCAAACAGAAGAGTATTGGGGAAATGTTAACCCCGTAGGGCCTCGTGGGGTGTATGATGAAGCCAAACGCTTTCAAGAAGCTATGACTATGGCTTATCATACTTATCATGGCTTAGAAACTCGTATTGTGCGAATCTTTAATACCTACGGACCTCGCATGAGGTTAAATGATGGTAGGGTATTACCAGCCTTTATTGGTCAAGCTTTAAGAGGTGAAGACTTAACGATGTTTGGAGATGGAAGTCAAACGCGTAGTTTTTGTTATGTGGATGATTTGGTGGAAGGTATTTTTAGACTCTTGCATAGCGATTATGCAGGCCCAGTGAATATTGGTAACCCAGATGAAATTACCATCAAAGAGTTTGGCGAAGAGATTATTAAACTTACAGGTACTGCTCAAAAGCTTATCTCTAAGCCGCTTCCAAAAGACGATCCAAAGCAAAGAAAACCAGATATCAGTTTGGCTAGGAAGCTGTTAAATTGGGAGCCAAAGGTAAGTAGGGCAGAAGGGCTTAAAATAACTTATGAATATTTTAAGACTTTATCTCCTGAAGAATTGCAAAAAACTGCGTATCATCGCTTCGATTAATTTATAACCATATACTTCAAATGAAAAAACTACTGCTTTTAGTTTCTATTGTTTCTTTAACTTTCATGTCGTCGTGTAGTAAAACAGAAACGCCTACCGACAATAACAATAATAATGGCGGAGGGGGAACCCCAACCACCAATTATTTTTTTAAGTGTAAAGTAAATGGAGTAGAACAGCAATTTAAAGCATTTACATTGGCTAAAGATGATACCCTTAATCCTAACTACATTATCTTGGTAGCGTATGCTAATCAAAACAGCACACAGCCACCTTATTTTACAATTACCATGGCTTCTAAATCGCCAGGTTGGGTAAAAGGATTAACCTATACTTTAAACGAGAACGACCAAACCAGTACAGCTGAGTATAAGGATGCTGGAAACTTCCTTTACAAGAGCTTAAATACGCCAGGCAATGGTGGACTCAACATCACCTTTACCGAGTTTGATGTAAACAAAGGTGGTAAAGTGGGTGGTATTTTCTCTGGCACTTTGCAATTAGAAGAAAACACCAATACAGCTGTTATCACAGATGGAACTTTCTTAGTTCCTATGTTTAACTAATTTCAACCAATAAAATTCCTAATCGGGGAGTATAGCAGGGCTGTATTCCCCGATTTTTTTTAGGTCTAGTATGGTGGCACTTCCGTCTGTTGCCCTAGAAAACATGGGGTTAAACTTTGCCCCCCAAACCATCTCAGCAGCGGTATAACTGCTGCGAGTATGTACCACCTGCGAATAGGTATCGTCAAAAGCTTTAAACATCACGATAATCTCAGCTTTCATTTCTATTAGGTCTTGTTGGTTCAAACCAAAAAATGGGCTGGCATCGTCAATGGGATGTACGATGGTCCAACTAAGTGACAAGGCATTTACCTTAGCATATTCAAGTGTTAAATTAATAAATCTTCGGGTATTGGTATCCTTGTCTAAGTAGTTAAAGAGTAAGGTGGCTTCGCATTCAATCAATTGATTTTTGCGGCCATTGGCAATTCTTAACATCAAGGCTGTCTTGCCTTGGAAGGGTGCGATGATGGCATTTTCGCTGTAAAGTAAACGGGCAAAGGGTTTAGAAAATCGTCCATACAATAAACCCGTTATAAAAGCAAAACTTAGCAGCCCAAACAATGCTTCAAAAGATGCAATGATATCTGAGGCATTGCCCACGGGGTTAATTCTACCATACCCAACTGTGGTTAAAGTTTGCGCACTAAATGCACTTACTTCTATAAACTGCCATACTCCTTTGTCATTGTTAATACCCGTTAATTGGTCTAGTCCAATGGCATAATAGGATAACGAAAAGAGTAAATTTACAAGTATAAAAAAGGCCAGGATGAGCAGCATAAAATTTCCCCAACTCATGTTTACCAATTGATGGTAGGGGCTAATTCGTTCGAAGAAAGATTGCCCAATTCGTTTTACATTAAAGGTGCCTTCTTTGCTTAGCAACCTATCTCCTTGATTGTTTGCAGCGCTGCCAAATCCTGTGTATTTGTCAAAATTAAAACGCTTCTGAAAATCACTAAACTTTGCCATTTTACTTACTCCTCATTAATTATGTTAAGTATATACTCACTGATCTCTTTCCCGCGCTCTACAATCATCCAATGCCCCCCGCCTTTAATTAAATGATAGGGTGTATCAATCTGTTGAATGGGAAAAATTCTGTCTTTATCGCCATGAATATGAATAATGTTTGGTTCAAACCGATGATTCTTCCATTCTAATATTGCGCCAATAGCCCAATTTAAAAATTCGGGATCTGTTTCATCAATGGTTTTATGCAAAGCCCTTTTAGAAATATCATCTTTTACACTAAAAAAATAGTTGGCTGTAAGGTGGTTTAATTTTTTTAAAGTGCCAATATTTATTAGTCGATGCAAAGGAATGAGCCTTGCCAATTTTATTCCAAAGCTAAACTGTTTGCTCACTTGGGTGCTAGAAATAATGAAACATTTTTTTACGGCATGGTGCTCATAAATTTCTTTTGCAATCATCCCTCCCATAGAAAGGCCAATAAGAATCACAGGTTGGTTGGGCACAAAATAATGCTCAGCCAAGCGTAAGGCATATTGTTGTAAGCTTTCTTTTTTTTTCGGTTTGATCCAATCCATGATGATGAAAGGCTTGCCTTTTAAATCTAAATTCTTAAACACCCTTGCATCTGCACCTAGTCCGGGAATTAAATAAATCACTCGATTAAGATTTAAGGGTTTCTAATTTATTTTGTAAAGCAAACATCTCGTCTCTTAAACGTGCGGCCTCCATAAATTCTAAGTCTTTTGCGGCTTTCATCATGCGTTTTTGAACCTCTGCAATGGCCTTTTCTAGTTGCGGTTTACTCATGTTTTGCACAATTGGGTCGGCAGCAATATTTAATTCCTCATTTTCAATATAAGCTTTTGGCCCATTGCTAGAAATCATATCTGCTACGCTGGTTTGATACATGATTTCATCAATGCTTTTCTTCACCGTTTTAGGTGTGATGCCATTTGCCAAATTGTGTGCAATTTGTTTTTCGCGCCTGCGATAGTTTTCATCAATGGTGCGTTGCATGCTATCTGTAACATGGTCTGCATACATGATTACTTTTCCATTTTCATTTCTAGCGGCTCTTCCGATGGTTTGGGTTAAACTTCTTTCATTGCGCAAGAAACCTTCTTTGTCTGCATCCATAATAGCAACTAAACTTACTTCTGGTAAGTCTAGGCCTTCTCTTAAAAGGTTAACTCCAATTAATACATCATATTTTCCGAGCCTTAAATCTCTTAATATTTCAACACGGTCTATGGTTTTAACTTCGCTATGAATGTATCTACATTTGATGTTTACCTTAGTAAAATACTTGGCAAGTTCTTCTGCCATTCTTTTTGTAAGGGTAGTTACTAGCACCCTATCACCCATTTTAATACGCTCATCAATTTCATCCAGTAAATCGTCTACTTGATTTAGGCAAGGTCTTACCTCAATCGTTGGGTCGAGCAAGCCTGTAGGTCTAATGAGTTGTTCTACCACAATTCCTTCAGAAGCGCGAATTTCATATTCTGCAGGAGTTGCGCTCACAAAGATGGTTTGCGGAATCATGTTTTCGAATTCGTTAAACTTAAGGGGTCTGTTATCTAAAGCAGATGGAAGCCTAAAACCATATTCCACTAAACTTTCTTTTCTGCTTCTATCGCCTCCATACATGCCTCTCACTTGTGGCATGGTCACATGACTTTCATCTACTATTAATAAGAAGTCTTCTGGGAAATAATCGATTAAGCAAAAGGGTCTATCACCGGGGTTTCTTTGATCCATGTAACGGCTGTAATTTTCAATACCGTTGCAATATCCCAGTTCTCTAATCATCTCTAAGTCGAAATTGGTACGTTCTTCTAAACGTTTGGCTTCTAAAAATTTTCCAATAGATTTAAAGTAATCAACTTGCCTTACTAAGTCGTCCTGAATTTCTCTGATAGCTCTTTGCAACTGGTCTTTAGGAGTTACATAAATATTGGCTGGGAAAATAGCAATGTATTCCACAGCTTCTATCTTCTTTCCGCTCACAGGGTCTATGATTAGAAGATCTTCTACCTCGTCGCCAAAGAAATTAATTCTAAAAGCATAATCTGCATAAGCAGGGTAAACATCTACAACATCTCCTTTTACCCTAAAGTTTCCTCTTTGAAAATCGGCAGTGGTTCTGCTGTAAAGCGAATCTACCAATTGATATAGTAATTTGTTTCTAGCAATTACTTGACCTTTTTTAAGCCTTACAATACTGTTTTCATAATCTTTAGGATTACCTGCACCATAGATACAACTCACAGAAGCCAGCACAATCACATCTCTTCTTCCGCTTAAGAGCGAAGAGGTTGTTTTTAAACGAAGCTTTTCAATTTCCTCATTTATCTGAAGGTCTTTTTCTATATAGGTATTAGAACTAGCGATGTAAGCTTCAGGTTGATAATAATCGTAATAAGAAACAAAATATTCTACCGCATTATTAGGAAAGAACTGTCTAAACTCTCCATACAATTGCGCCACCAAGGTTTTGTTGTGGCTAATGATGAGGGTTGGTTTTTGAACCTTTTCAATCACATTGGCCATGGTAAAAGTTTTACCAGAGCCCGTAACGCCCAGTAGCACTTGGGCTCTGTCGCCTCTTACAATACCTTCAGTTAATTGCTTAATGGCATTTGGCTGGTCGCCGGTTGGCTGGTATGGCGATTCAATTTTAAATTCCATTTGATCAATTGGTTTCTTCCAACAACATTTTTCTTAACACATCCAAAGCTTGCAAAGCAGTTCTTTGAATGGTTCTTTCTCTGTTATCTCCTAGGTGTAATAATTTAGTAATGGTTTGATCCGAACTACTAATAGCAATCCAAACTGTTCCAACAGGTTTTTCTGCAGAGCCGCCATCAGGTCCAGCAACGCCACTTGCAGCCAAGGCGTAATCAGTATGTAGCAGTTTTCTTACTCCTTCTGCCATGGCTTTCACACAAGCTTCGCTCACGGCACCATGAGTTGAAATAATATTTGGGTCAACCCCTAATTGTTTTATTTTAACTTCATTGGAGTAGCTGATGATACTGCCTTTAAAATAAGCAGAACTACCAGGGTTGAGTGTTATTAAATGAGCCATATAACCACCCGTGCAACTTTCTGCAGTCGCCAGGCTTTTTCCTTTGCCTTTTAAGAGCATTCCCACTACTTGAGCAAGGTTATCTTCACCTTCTCCAAAGATGTATTCTCCAATGGTTTCATATAGATTGGCAATGATGGGCTCTAATTGTTTTTGTAGTAACTCTTCTTGCTCCCCAAAAGCACTAAACCTTAATCTTACCATGCCAACTGCTGGCAAATAAGCCAGCTTGATGTTTGCTGGTAAAGCATCTTCAATCGAAGCGATTTTTCTGGCCAAAAAACTTTCACCAATATTGCTGGTGAGGATGGTTCTATGAACGATAGATGGAAACTTAAAAGTTTGTTTTAGCAATGGAATAGCTTCTTCTTCAAAGATGGTTTTCATTTCAAAAGGTACACCAGGCATACTGATATAAACTTTATGTTCATGCATAAACCACATACCGGGTGCAGTACCGTTTTTATTCCATAGCACTTGGCAGTTTCTTGGCAACATCGCTTGTTGATTATTACTTTCAAGCATAGGTAAATTTCGCATCTTAAAAATACTTGTTACCCATGCTAGTACTTTTTCGTTTTGAACCAAATCAGTTTGAAAGAATTCGCATAAAGTTAGTTTAGTAATATCGTCTTTGGTTGGTCCAAGGCCGCCTGTTATGACAATGATGTCACTTCTTTGATGGGCCTGCGACAAGCCTGTTAGTATGGCCTCACGCGAATCTGGCAATGCCGTTTTAAGATGCACTTGAATTCCCAATCCATTTAATTGTTGTCCAAGCCAAGCCGAGTTAGTATCCACAACTTGGCCTAATAATAACTCATCACCAATGGTGATAATTTCTGCTTTCATGCGCTTCTAAAAATAATGTGTTAAAGGTAATAGGAGTAAAGTGAAATTTAAAAGTAAAACTTAACTAACATTGATTAATTTTTTTAGGTTATGAGATTGATTTTAGATGCATCTTGTTTTGAATGATTATAAATCGAAAGAAAAATTAAAGTAGTTAATCACATTTTATTTTGATGTACAATGTCTGAAGATATATGTAAAATCAATAGTTGTAGCGATTCGTTTGTAGTTATCAACAAGTAAAGGTGGTAATTTTTTTTAATTGATTTACAGAAGGTACTTGAAAATATTATTCTGACATATAAATTTGTTATCGTAATCAATCAAATTTTATATAACAATGGCAACAACTAAAAAAGCTAAGAAAGCAGCAGCGCCAAAAAAAGCTGCAGCTAAGAAGGCAGCAACTAAGAAGGCTGCTCCTAAGAAAGCCGCTAAGAAAGCTGCAACTAAGAAAGCCGCTCCTAAGAAGGCTGCTGCTAAGAAAGTAGCAACTAAGAAAGCTGCTCCTAAGAAAGCCGCTAAAAAAGCTGCAACTAAGAAAGCTGCTCCTAAAAAAGCCGCTACTAAAAAAGCTGCAACTAAGAAAGCTGCTCCTAAGAAAGCTGCTGCAAAAAAAGCTTCAAAGTAATTTTAGCTTAGTTAAAGAAAAAAAGACCTCACGCAGAGGTCTTTTTTTTTAATTTAAATTTCTATGAAAAGAGGAATACAAATTTTAGTGCTGCTTGCTTTTATCCTTGGCGGCATAGGATCATGCAAAACAAAAGCAAAACGTTGTGCTCAATTTGATAATGCAGACTCTGAATACAAACTTAAACGCGATAGACACGGTCGTGTTAAAAAGTAGGGCTGTATTAAGCCATATTCCAGTTCAATAAACTTTCTAGATGGTGCATGCCATGTTTTATGGTATTGGCTTCAAAAATTACGATGGCCAATGATTGGTTGGTTTGCTTTAATCTTCCCCACTTTGGATGGCTTTGAACATAGTTTAATATACTGCTAAATCTATCCGATTCGTAGTAATGTTTTTTATGTTCGGGTGGGAAGTAGGCAATAATTTGATTGCGTTTCAAAATCATTTTTTCGAACCCTAGCTTTTTGCCTAGTTCTCTTAGTCTAATTAAGTTTACCAAGTCGTGTACTTGCTCAGGTACTGGTCCAAATCTATCTTTTAGTTGCAAAGTAAATTGCTCTAGTTCTTCATGGCTGCTTAGAGATGATAAAGCATTGTAAAGACTTAGTCGTTCTCCGATGT
This sequence comes from uncultured Chitinophaga sp., assembly GCA_964443415.1. Lineage (GTDB taxonomy): Bacteria > Bacteroidota > Bacteroidia > UKL13-3 > UKL13-3 > B1. Next base: position 13,538 of record CAYUDC010000065.1, read on the forward strand.
TTCTTACATAGTTATCTGGAATGAGGGCTTCAAAATCTGTTTCAAGGTTGCAATCTGCCGATTCTATTTTTTGAACGCTTAATTCTTCTTTAAATAGATCTGCAAACTCATCCTCTTTTAATTCATGGATGGCTTCATCCAATATTTTATGATACATCTCAAAGCCAATTTCTGCAATAAAGCCGCTTTGTTCTCCTCCCAATAAGTTTCCTGCCCCACGGATGTCTAAGTCGCGCATGGCCACGTTAAAGCCACTACCTAAGTCGCTAAACTCCTCAATGGCTTGCAGTCTTCTTCTGGCATCGTTGGTTAAACTGGTCATAGAAGGCACCAATAAATAACAAAAGGATTTGGTATTGCTTCTTCCCACCCTGCCTCTCATTTGATGCAAATCGCTTAGTCCAAACATGTGGGCATTGTTAATGATAATGGTATTGGCATTAGAAATATCTAAACCTGCTTCAATAATGGTTGTTGCAACCAACACATCGTATTCACCTTCGATAAACTTTATCATGACATCTTCTAGTTTATCGCCTTCCAATTGTCCATGGGCTACACCCACTTTAATGCCTTTACAAACGTTTTCTAAGTGTTTGGCTACTTCATAAATATCTTTTACTCTATGATGCACAAAAAATACCTGACCACCTCTTCCTACTTCATAGGATATGGCATCTGCAATAATGCTATCATTATAATTATGCATTTCTGTTGTAACAGGTTGTCTGTTGGCAGGAGGGGTATTAATTACAGATAAATCTCTGGCGCCCATCAATGAGAAATGTAAGGTACGTGGAATGGGAGTTGCCGTGAGTGTTAAGGTATCTACATTGGTTTTAATGGCTTTTAATTTTTCTTTAGCGGCCACGCCAAACTTTTGCTCTTCGTCTATTATTAATAGTCCGAGTTCTTTAAATTTAATCTCTTTACTTAAAATCTTATGTGTGCCAATCACAATATCCAACTTGCCTTCTTGTAATTTCTTCATCACTTCTTTTTGTTCAGAAGCAGTTTTAAACCTGTTGATATAATCAATATTGCAGGGAAAGTCTTTCAGTCGTTCTTTAAAGGTTCTATAATGTTGGTTGGCTAAAATGGTAGTGGGTACTAAAATGGCTACTTGTTTATTGTCACACACCGCTTTAAATGCTGCTCTAATGGCAATCTCGGTTTTCCCAAAACCAACATCGCCGCAAATGAGTCTGTCCATGGGATGTGGGTTTTCCATATCCTTTTTCACATCAATGGTGGCCTTCACTTGGTCTGG
>CAYUDC010000066.1:0-10552 GCA_964443415.1 uncultured Chitinophaga sp.
TCTTCTCCAAGAACCGGTAATTCTATCATTTTTTACTTCCCCAGTTATATGCTAAATAAAATCCGTAAAATAATCTATCAGGAGTTGATTTTGCCATAATAGGCACTCCATTTAAAAATCCGTCTAAGGTAATTCCAGCCTCTATGCCTCTAATTTCGTCAGGGTAGTCAGACCAATCCACCTGGAAACCTGCTCTGCCACCAAAACCCAATTGAATCTGAGTTTCGGAGACACCTCGCATAAAAGAAGACTTTCCATAAATACGAAAAATATCATTATGCTTGGCTGGATCATATTTTTCTGAAACTAAATAGCCTGTATTTCTTAAATTATCATCTGGATAATATACCTCTAAATACTGCGGCTTTAAAAAGGCAGTAGTTACACCTAATGAATATACAAAGCTAAATCCAATGGCATTTTTATACGGTCTTTCTGTAATAGCAATGGTTTGACCCAATGTATTGCGCATAAAAAAAACAGTGTTTAGTTTTCCAAAGGTATATTGACTAGGATTCTCCGAAAAGCCTTGCCTTCTCACTTCTTTTGGATGTTTGATTCGTGCAAATTCAATTTCCCAATGATTTTGTTCTTTGCCTGTCTTATGCCAACCTAATCTGTAATAAAGCCCTAAGCCATTAAAAGAATTTCTATTCACCCCAAACACATCACTACGGGTATACATGAGTTGCGGGGCCGTAATAGGATTATTTTGTGACCATCCTGGGATACTCCCTAATAATAGGAGCATCGTAAAAAATATGTGAGAAGACTTTCTCAAGTTGTTTAACTTTGTTTCCAAAAATAAGAAAAATTATGTCAACATCGAGTGTTCTTTACAAAGGAGATTTACGTTGTGTATCTACACATTTAAAATCCAATACAGAAATACTAACCGACGCCCCAATAGATAACCACGGAAAAGGCGAAACGTTTTCACCCACAGATTTAGTTGCCACTGCCCTGGCCAATTGCATGATAACCATTATGGGCATTGAGGCAAATGCTTTAAACGTTAATATTGATGGTACTTTTGCGGAAGTAACTAAAGTAATGGGCATAGGCCCTAGAAGAATCAGCAAGATTGTTATTAAAATGACAGTACCTGATCACCATCTTACAGAAGAACAAAAACAAGCTTTGATAAAAGCTGGTTTAAATTGCCCAGTGGCAAAAAGTCTACACCCTGATTTGACTCAGGATGTACACATTGAATTCTTAAAAAATTGATTGAATAGAAGGAACAGGCAGAGAAAACTTTGGGCAACTGCTTTTACATGATACCAAGCTCAGCAAGCAGAAGGCAGCTAATAAAACCAATAACTTTTTCATAAAATTAAAATTTAACTATTGAATTCAACGAATAAAACTGACAACTTCTTACAAGAATTTGATTTGGGGGAATTTTTGACCCAAAACAAACACTTGAGCGGAGAATCATTTTTGTTACGAGACAAAGGTAGTACAAATTTTGTAAAAGGCCTACTTGCCAATCAATTAAACTTATATCCCAAAGTCAAACACAAACTTCCCACCTTTCATCAATTGCATTGTTGGGTTAGCCCAAAAAGTTTTGAACAATGCAGCAGTGAACTGTCTGCTAAATTTAAATCAAAACTCTTTAAGGGTAAAAGTATGCTCGACTTAAGCGGTGGCTTAGGGGTAGATGATTGGGCATTTTCTCATAGTTTTAACAGCATCATTTCTCTCGACCCAGATGCTGCACTTAACGATTTGGTAAGGGCTAACAATACAAAACTAGGTGTAACCAATATCGAACGATTAACTTCCACAGCCGAAGAGTTTCTTCAAAACCACAGCAACTCCTTTTTCGACCTTATTTTTTTGGATGCAGACAGGCGAAACCCTCAAGGCAAAGATTATTCGCTAGAAGGTGGCATGCCGTCGTACCCTTCTTTAGCAGAAACACTCTTTCCAATTGCCCATCAAATTCTACTTAAACTATCCCCGATGATAGACCTTAGCTACCTCAAAGAAAAGCTTAGCTATTTAGAAAAAATCATCGTTTTGGGAGATAAACAAGAGGTAAAGGAAATTTTAGCCCTTATTAAACCCGGTTACCAGGGTGAAATTCTTACCGAGGCTTATGTGTTGGATCAAACCGAAACCTATTTAAACTGGCCTAACCAAAACAACATATACTTAGATGATAACAAACCAGGCATCTACTTAGTAGAAGCCCATAATGTATTGGTAAAATCTGATCTTGCACACCACTACCTCACTCAAAATAGTGCGGAGCTTTGGGGCAAATCTGGCATTTTAGGCGTTTTTCGGTTTGAACCAAGCGACTGTATGGGGCGTGTTTTTAAGGTAATCAACGCTATGCCCTACCAAAAAGCTAGCTTTAAAGCTTATCTTAAAGATCATCAAATTAAGAAAGCCAACTTCACCAGAAGAGGCTTTCCTGCAAGCATTGAAGAACTTAGAAAAACGTTTGGTGTATCGGAAGGTGGCGACGACTATTTCTTTTTTAGCAGCCAAATGGATGGCAGTCTCATTTTCTGCCACTGCAAGAAATAAGATTAAGCTCTATTTGGGTAAATCGTGATTTTCTGTCCCTTATTTACCTTGTTGCCTTTAATGGTTTTTTTGTTCCATTTTTTGAGTTCGGCCACACTTACGTCGTGCTTCTTGGCAATTTTAGCGAGGTTATCGCCCGGCTTAACTTTATAAACTACCTTTTCGGGTGCGGTATAACTTTGTTTTTGTTGGCTACTCAATGCTACCCATTGCTCGTTTACCTTGGCCTGATAACTGGTATCTGCTCTTAGGGCAGCAACCTTTACTGCTTGATGATAAGGCAAGGTTAACACTACCCCATTTGCACTAAATGGTATCACTCCCTTTTTTAGAGAAGGGTTTAATTGCTTTATTTCTTCAGGGGTGGTATTTAAAGCCAAAGCAAGTTTTTGGATAGACAAGCGATTGTCTACAATTACCGTATCCAAGTGCATGTACATCTGGTTTTCTGCTGGATAGATATTATGCTCACTGGCGTAATTCATAACATAAGCAGCGGCAATAAACGCTGGGACATAACCCCTGGTTTCTCTAGGTAAATAAGGCATTATTTCCCAAATGTTTCTTTTACCACCCGAACGTTTTATGGCTTTATTCACATTACCAGGGCCACAATTGTAACTGGCAATTACAAGTAACCAATCATGGTAGATAGCATAAGAGTTTTTAAAGTATTTTACAGCAGCTTCTGTTGATTTGATGATGTCTTTTCTATCATCTAACATCTGGTCTGTTCTTAATCCATAAATTCTACCTGTGGCAGGCATAAACTGCCATAAACCAGCGGCTCCCACTGGAGAGATGGCCTTTTGGTTTAAAGCACTTTCTATAACAGCCAAATACTTAAACTCCATGGGCACATTTTCCCTGTCAAATACTTCCTCGAATATGGGGAAATAAAACTGAGAGGTAGTAAGCACCTTGCTCATCAATGCCCTGCGCCTATTGGCATATAAATCAATATAAGAACGTACTTGTTGATTGTATTCTAAAGGTATTTCTGTTTCTAATAAACTCAGGCGAAGGGCAATTACCGAATCAGAGTAAACCGGAATTTCACCTGCATTAAATCCATAAATATTTAATTCGCCTGGATCAACAAAATTGTAAAGCTTGTTTCTTAGTTTAAGCGTGGCACTATCTATTTTGGCAATGGCTAATTCGTTAGAAGATAAGGCCACGCCAGTTGCCAAAGGCTGTGCTTTAAGCAATCCCCCCAGCAATAAAACAGAAATAAGTGCGAGCAATCTAAACATCAAAATTTATCTTAAAAGCCAAACAATATTTTATCTCTCTTCACATTTCCCCTAGTGGCAAAAGTAGGGTTTCGAACCCACATTTCCTAATAAACGCAAAATGAGCCATTTACATTACCCTGAACGACTTTTTAAAATAATAATGCGCCAAAACATGCATTTTGCAAGAAAAAAAAGTGCTTAGATTTATCCAGTTGATACTTTTACCAATTTCTCTGTTATATGAATTGGTACTAAGAATGCGAAACCATCTATATGACATTAAATTGGTTGCTCCCACCCGGTTTGATGTGCCTACCATTTGCGTTGGAAACCTTGCCTTTGGTGGCACTGGTAAAACGCCACATATTGAGTATTTAATTTCCAAGCTAAAGGCCGAGCATCAAATTGCAGTGCTAAGCAGAGGCTACGGGCGAAAGACCCAGGGCTATGTATTTGCAGGAGAAGCTTCTAACGCTTTATTGCTAGGCGATGAACCCTTTCAACTATTTCTTGGAAACCCCGAAGTGGCGGTGGGCGTTTGCGAAAACAGAGTGATTGGCATCCCAAACTTATTGTTTGATGCACCACAAACCAATCTAATTTTATTAGATGATGCCTACCAGCATAGGCAGTTAGAATGTGGACTAAACATACTGTTAACAGACTTCGAAAGACCTTACTTTAAAGACTTTCTCTTTCCTTCGGGTTATTTAAGAGAATACAGAGCAGCAGCTAAAAGAGCAAACATTGTTATCGTCACCAAATGCCCGGCCGATTTAAGCCAAGGCACTGCCGAATCAATTACCCAAGCTTTAAAATTACTTCCCCATCAAAAAGTATTTTTTAGCAGCATGGTGTATAGTGAACCACAATTATTATTTGGTTCGAACCAAAACCTACATCATGAAACTAAGATTTTAGCCTTTGCCAGTATTGCCAAACCAGAACCTTTTTACCAACATTTAAAAAGCCAGTTTTCGCAAGTAAAGAGTAAGACCTATGCCGACCATCATCTTTTAACTGAAAGAGAAATGTTAGACCTAAAAGAACGATATGATTTGCTAGGTGAAGGTGCAAAGGCAATTGTTACCACCTCAAAAGATGCCAGCAAACTACTTTCGCAAGAATTGCCAGACTATTTTAAATCACTTCCCATTTATACTTTGGCCATTACGCCAATGATTTTGTTTGATAAAGAATCAGCCTTATTGAGCCTAATCAAAGATGCGATTTCTGACATGCAAAAAGACAATTACTCTTTGTAAAACTGACGTTTAAACAAAGGATAAGTAAATACCGCCACCAGCAGGATGATGGCGCCATAATAAAATCCATTGCTCATCAGTTCGCTGCTGCCAAATAACCATAAAGAAAAAACCACTCCATAAACCAATTCTAGGTTATTGGTAATGATAACAGTTAATGGATCTATTTCTTTAAGAATCTCAACACTCAGTGTAAAGGCTAAAGTAGTACAGGCAAGGCTCAATACTAATAATGCCCATAAATCTGTACCACTTGGAAAAGGTATATTCTTAAAACTGCCTTGCACCAACTGAATGAGTGAGATGGTGATAAACGCCCCTAGAAACTCATAAAATGTAATTTTACCTGCGGGATGTTTGGTGATGAGTTTTCCGTTATACACGCCAAACATAGCGCCTGTTAAAGCGGCCAAGGCTCCAAAAATTACTCCTAAATAATATACACTTTCAAATTGTAGGATAATGATTAAGGCGGCTATGATAATGCCACCATACAATACATCTCCCCAAAAGAATTTTCTTTTTAAAAACAATGGTTGTACAATAGAGGCAAAAAGGGTGATGGTGCTAAAACCAGCCATTGCCATGCTCACATTAGACACTTTGATGGCATGGTAAAAACAAAACCAATGCAGGCCTACCACCACTCCCCACCCTAGAAGATAAAATACATTCTTTGTATCTAAACGTAAAGAATCTCCTTTGTATCTTAGGTAAATGTATAAACTACTTCCAGCAAATAGCAATCGCCACCACACCAAATCTAAAGCCTGAAAGCTAATGAGCTTTCCTAAGACGGGAGTAAAGCCCCAAAGCAAAATGATGAAATGAAGCAGTAAATAATTTTTAAGTTTATGGGCAGTCATCGTTTATTTAGGTGCCCGTTTGAGCATATATAGAGCAATGATAGTAAATAAGGTAGGTGGAATCCAAACGGCAATCCAAGCGGGCAAAACTCCTGTGTTTCCGGCCGTATTAAATACTTGAATGAGCAATAAATATACAAATGTTAGGATAATGCCTATCCCTAAATGATAGCCTACTCCCCCCCTACTTTTGCCACTGCTTACCGCCACCGCCAAAATGGTTAAAATAAAAAATGCGATTGGAATGACGATTCTTTTATATAGCTCAACTTTAAACAAATTTACCTTTGGATTTCCCTTTTCGGCCTCTTTTCGGATATACTCATTTAGCTCTGGGTTGGTCATGGAGGAAACTTTTTTAGACTTCTCAAAGAACTCGTCGGGCCTTAATTTAAATGAGGTATCAAGCTTGTTTCCTCGCACAATATACTCTCTATCTCCACTAAAAATTCTTTGTGTATAGCCTTCAAGCGTCCATGACTGTTTTTTACGATTCCAAGTGAGTTTATTAGCATAAGTTCTTTGAACCAATTTGCCGTTAGAAAAGCTTTCTAAATTAAAATTAAAACCAGAGCTATCAATATAATTAAAAGACTCCATATGAATCATATTTGAGTCGTTCAGCATATTATAAATATTGTTATTCTGGGTTGGCTCATTATCATGAATCCAATCGTCTTCAAACTTCAATCTATACTTATCTGCAATAGGTAGAAATTGAGTATTTAAGATGAGAAAAAGAACAAACAAAAAAGAAGCACCAATGATATAGGGCTTTAAGAATCTTCGATAGCTTGGACCGCCATTGAGTATGGCAATAATCTCGGTGTTTTGCGCTAGTTTGGAATTAAAAAATAAGGTAGAAAGAAAAATAAATACAGAGCTAAACAATCCCATGAAATAAGGGATAAACCAGATGTAATAATCAAAAATCAACACCTCTAATGGGGGTTTGTTCTTGATAAAATCATCCATCTTCTCGCTAATATCAATAAAGATGGCGATGAAAGTGAAGAGTAATACCGAATAGAAAAATGTTTGAAGGTATTTTTTGATGATATACCTATCAATAATTCCTATGCCCAACCATTGATAAATCTTTTCCATCTTATAACTTTTGAGTGATGGTTGGTAGAATGGCCCTTTTCCATTCGCTAAAATCGCCAGCAATTATGTGTGCTCTAGCCTCTCGCACTAACCACATATAGAAGCTAAGATTTTGTATGCTTGCTATGGTAAAGCCTAAAATTTCATTGCACCTAATTAAATGTCTAAGATATGCCTTAGAGTATTCGGGTGTAAAAATCTCATCAATTGGGGAAAAATCCTTTGCCCATTTTTCATTCTTGATATTGATAATACCCTTAGAGGTAAATAAATAACCGTGTCTGGCATTTCGTGTAGGCATCACACAATCAAACATATCTACTCCCAAAGAGATGCAAGTAAGAATGTTTTCTGGTGTTCCTACTCCCATAAGGTAACGAGGTTTGCTCTCTGGCAAGATATCACAAACCAATTCGGTCATTTCATACATTTGTTCGGCAGGTTCGCCAACGCTTAAACCGCCAATGGCATTGCCATTCATACCTTGCTCGGCCACAAACTCGGCACTTATTTTCCTAAGTTCTGGATAAACACTTCCTTGCACAATAGGAAACAAATTTTGTTCTACGCCATACAATGGCTCTGTTTCATTAAACCTGGTAATGCATCTTTTTAACCAACGATGGGTAAGCTCCATAGAGGTTTTAGCATATTTTTGGTCGCAAGGGTAAGGCGGACATTCGTCGAAGGCCATGAAGATGTCGGCACCAATGGTTCTTTGAATGTCGGTGGCCTTTTCGGGCGTAAAGAAAATCTTGGCACCATCTAAATGCGAGCGAAAGTATACTCCTTCTTCGTGTATTTTTCTGATTTCACTCAAGCTAAATACTTGGTAACCTCCGCTATCTGTGAGCATGGGCTTGTGCCAATTCATAAACTGATGCACCCCTCCTGCCGATTGTATTACCTCTAATCCTGGTCTTAAAAAAACATGGTAGGTATTGGCTAAGATGATTTGTGCATGAATTCTTTGATCCAAGTCGGTTTGGTTTACCGCCTTCACACTCGCTTGTGTGCCAACAGGCATAAATATGGGGGTTTCTATAACCCCTCTCCCCGTATGCAAACTTCCGGCTCTCGCCTTGCTTTGAGTGTCTTTTGCTAATAAGTCGAACTTCATATTACTCAAAGTGAAAGGAGATTTGAATGAGTTGTGGATTTAACCTTTCTATATAATTAGTGAAGATAAAACCATCTTGATGCATGGCATTTCCAATGGTACTGCAGAGTTTAATCTCTGGTGAGAATTTAAAGTACTCGAAATATAAATCTAGGCCAAATCCGGCTTCCCACCCATAAGTAAAGGGCACCAAAGATACCACAGGGTTTTGTAAACCTCTGTTTTTGTTAATGGTTGAACCAAAGTCGTAGCTCATTCTTCCGCCACCAATCACATAAATTCTAGCATTCTTTCTTCGGTCTGATTTATACTTAAACAAAAGCGATGCATCACAATAAGCAGATTCTATCTCCACCTCTTTTTTACCAGTGGGAAACTCATAGGTTAAGTTTCTTTGCACAAAAGAAATTACAGGAGCCATTAATCTAATGTCCATATTATTTCCAAGGTGCAGGTTTACTATCCCCCCCAAACCAATTCCTGGAAAATTTATCACGTTGATGTTTCTCAAGGTGTCATAGGGTAGCAAATCATTTTTCATGTCTAAATGCAGGCGGCCCGAGTTGGTGGCTAAGGTAAAGCCAAAATGTAGCACACGGTTATCGTATTGCTCTAAATTGGGCTGGGCCCAGAGCTTTGCTATGCCCATCAGAAAGAATAGACAATAAAATGTTATTTGTCGGCGATATAAAGTGTACAAGTTCCGAAGGTTAAGGGTTTCACTAAAATATTTTTAAAATTACATTTTTCCAAATGTGCTGCAAAAGCTGCACCTTCTGGAAAATGCTTGACACTTTCGGGCAAATAGGTATAGGCGTTGCTGCTTTTACTAAACAGATTTCCTATCACTGGTAGTATATAGCTAAAATAAAAATTATACAATTGCTTATACGGAAAGCCGCTTGGCTTAGAGAATTCAAGTACTATCATACGCCCACCTGGCCTCAAAACCCTTTGCATTTCTAGTAGTCCTTGATCTAAGTGCTGAAAATTTCTTACCCCAAAGGCAACCATGATGGCGTCAAATGAGTTATTTTCGAAAGGCAGAGCAGCGCTGTCTGCATTGATAAATTCTATTTTATCACCAAAGCCAGCCCTTTTACTTTTTATCTTCCCAATATCCAACATTCCTTGGGCAATATCGGCACCAATAATTTTATCTGGATTTAGTTTCATCGCAGCCAAGGCTAAATCACCTGTTCCTGTAGCCACATCTAAAATAACCTTTGGCTTAATTGGTTCAAGCATTTTGATGGCCTTTTTGCGCCAACCCTTATCAATGCCCAAAGAGAGCACCCGGTTTAATAAATCATACTTTGGAGCTATGCTGTTAAACATCTCTTCAACCTGCTCTCTCTTGCTTTTTTCTGAATATTGATCGGGCTTAATTTCCTTCATTTGGGGGCGAAGATAGTATAAAATTATGTTAGTAGTTGGGTTGACCCAAAACAGACAAATGTGAACATTAAATCTATTACCCAAGCGGTGAGAGTCAAAAACTTTTTACGGCACAATTGTTTGAAATACATGCGAGGCGTAAAGAAACAACACCTGCCACAAAAAGAATGTTTGGCCTGCAAAAGGCCCTTTACATGGCGCAAAAAATGGGAAAAAGACTGGGAGCAAGTAAAGTATTGCAGTCAAAAATGTAAACAGCAGAAGCATATTTGATTATCTTCGTGCCATGCTAATAGAGTCTGCAAAATTTAGTTTAAGTGCTGCCAGTTTAAAAGATTGCCCAAAAGGAAACCTACCAGAATATGCCTTTATAGGCAGAAGTAATGTAGGAAAATCATCGCTTATTAATACCCTACTTCAACGAAATGAACTGGCCAGAACAAGTTCTACGCCAGGAAAAACCATTACCATGAACTATTTTCTAATTAATGAAGATTGGTATGTGGTAGATTTACCCGGATATGGTTATGCAAAACGTTCTAAGACACTAAGAAGTGCTTGGGAAAAGAGCTTATGGCAATATTTAGGAAGTAGAGAAAACTTGGTAAACTTATTTGTACTCATTGATTCAAGGATTCCACCACAAGAGAGTGATTTAAATTTTATCAATCAATTGGGTGAGGCAGGAATACCTTTTTCTATTGTTTATACTAAATTGGATAAGCTAAAACCCGCCGAGGCAGAGAGTAATATTACCACTTTTGAAAATGCCCTTTTAGAGAATTGGGAAGAACTTCCTACCAGTTTTAGAACCTCCTCTGTAAGTAAGTTAGGTAGAGACGAAATGCTTAAATTTATTTTAAAGCATAGCAAAAGTTGGTATCAAGACCTTCAACGCAAGTTATAACGAATGCCCACAAAAAACCTTCGTGCCATCATTGGTGCATAGTTATAAGTTGGGTCGAAAGTATATTGATTGGGATTGGTATTGATATCCCCTGCATTTTTATCAAA
>CAYUDC010000066.1:10652-14435 GCA_964443415.1 uncultured Chitinophaga sp.
CCTACACTGTCTTTATTAACAGTATATACCCGCATCAGGGTGAAACCTGCATTTACTTTTAAGGATGATGCAAATTGAGCGTTTAGGTTCAAACTAAAACCCTTTGAAACTGCATGTTCATTGATATTTCTATAAATGATTGCATTGGGGTCTGTATCGTAATCTGGAATAATTTTATTGGTAAAATAGGTATAAAACAAGGTAGCATCTACATCTATAAAACCTTGTTTAAACCCATGCCATTTGCTGTATTGTAAATTAATATTCCAGCTTTCTTCTGGCCTTAAAGTTTCTTGGATAATCAATTGCCTAGCACCAGTTAAAGCGGCATGGTCTTCGGTAAATAGGTTCACAATTCTAAACCCATTGCCCATTCCAAGCCTAAGCGAGTGCCCTTTGATTTCGCCAATTTTATAATTTACCCGAGGCGAATAAATAATCCCATGTCTGGCATGATAATCTAATCTTAAACCTAGCAACAAGGTTTGGTTAAAGGGCAATTGTACTTCATCTTGGGCAAAAATACCTGGGATATAGCTAATGTCGGGTCGGTTCAAACCGAAACCATTTTGCGTAGCAACAGAATTGTCGTCGTACCAAAGATAGCGCATGGCCGCGCCAAATAGCAGTTTATTTCTAGCCCCCAGATTTTTATTATACAATAATTGCCCAAATCCAGTGGCTTGTTTACCAAGGTACATCATATTGCCATAGGCTGCGTCTTGGTGATGTAAATTAAACGAAAGTTGAAACCTTAGTAACTGATTAAATACCTTAAATGGATGCAAGCCAATGAGCTCTATTCTATTGGTGTAAATAGATTCGCCATAGATACTATCGCCGCCTCTAAATTCCTCTGTCCACTGCATTTCTCCGCCAAATCTATTTTCTTTAAACAACCTCATAGACAGTTGCGAACTTAGATTTGATTTGCGTTGCCATTGCATTTTTCCAAAAACAGAAGCTCGTTTTTGTAGCGCGATATCAGTAAAATTATCCAGGTTTACATCCACCTTTTGATTAAAATTAAAGAGGTTAGCACTTAGCAAATATTGGGTCTTTGCCGCTTTGTGGCTAAAGCCTAAATCGAGGTTTTGCTCTGCATAAGAAGTGGCAAAATAATCTACACTCACCTTTGGGGCAGAAGCGGCATTTTTTGTAATGATATTTATTAAGCCTCCTACCGCCTCGCTGCCATATAAAGTGGCCGCTGGACCCTTAACCACCTCTACTTTTTCTATCATGCTATTTGGTATTCCCATTAAACCATACACCGTAGAAAGGGCGCTCACAATAGGCATTCCATCAATTAACACAAGTGTGTATGGGCCGTCTAATCCATTAATTTGTATATCTCCAGTATTGCATACGTTACAATTCATGGTAGGTAATACACCATTTACCATTTGAATAGATTCAAATAAATTGTTGGTAGGGTTTTTCTGGAAAAACTTACTGTTGATCACCTCCACGGCAATGGGCGATGCCGAGCGAGAAGTTTCTGATAGGGTTCCACTAATGGTTACTTCCTTTAAACTTTGATTGAGCGCCTCTAAGGTTATGTGTAAAGGAATTGTTATTTTTTCGGGTTGAACCGACACGCTGTAATTTGCGTATCCAATCATTCGCACCTCCAGTAAAAATTTCCCTGCTGGCAAATTATCTAAGATAAACTCGCCTTTAGCATTACTTAAAGTGCCCTTACCTAAAGCAGAAATGCCTATAGAAGCCAATTCTAAAGGCTGATTGCCCGACATTACTTTGCCCCTAATCTGATAGCTTTGCGCCAACAAATGAATTGGGATAATAAGGATAAAGAAAAAGATTACTTTGATTTTCACCTCACAAAAATGGACTATTTTTAGGAATTCATAAAATTATTTTTAGACTTGTCTAAAAATTTACATTTGTTTTATTGTCAAATTGTATATTTTTGAGTCATGTCATTGTTCGCCTTACTTGGATTTCCATTACAAAACTCTTTTTCTAAAGACTACTTCACCCAAAAGTTCGATGCATTAAAACTGCCACATGCCTATATTAACTTATCGTGGCCAGATTTAAAAGGTTTCAATAAATGGGTGGCGGCGCAAACAGATTTAAGGGGCATGAATGTAACGCGGCCATACAAAGAACAGATTATTCCCTATTTGCACGAGTTAAGTGAGGAAGCTGCCTTATGCGGCGCAGTTAATTGTATTAAATTTGAGAAGGGCAAGCGCATCGGATACAATACGGATGTGCTTGGCTTTAAGAATTCATTGTTAGAAATGCTGTCTGGAGTAATCCCTAAAAAAGCCTTGGTGATTGGGAATGGTGGCGCATCAAAAGCAGTTATTGCTGCTTTAAAGCAACTAGATATAACATTTTTAGTAACAGCCAGAAATCCTAAAAATGCCGATGAAATTCCCTTAGATCACTTAACACACGGACATTTCATAGAGCATCAGTTGATTGTAAATACTACACCAGTTGGGATGTATCCTAAGGTGAATGAGGTTTTAGACATTCCTTATGATGCCCTAAATAATTGGCATTACTGTTATGATTTAATATATTTACCTACCTATACTAAGTTTTTAGAAAAAGCTCAAAAACAAGGAGCCAAGGTAGCCAATGGTTTAAGGATGCTTCATCTTCAGGCAGATTTGGCTTGGGAAATTTGGCAGGAACAAAATCAATAATTACTATTGTAAGGTATGGGAGTATTTTACAATTATTGCAAGCTGAACACACAGTTTATTTCTAAGTTTTTCTTTCGTCGACTGATTATCAATGGACAGGAAAACATACCCGTAGATAAGCCGGTTTTATTGGCACTTAACCACCCTAACTCATTTTTAGATGCGATGATAGTGGGCGGTCATTTAAAAAGAGATACCCATTTTTTAGCAAGAGGCGATGCGTTCAAAAATAATTTTGCACGTCCTATTTTGCATTCTTTAAATATGCTGCCTATTTACAGGTTAAGCGAAGGCAAAGAAAATCTTGGAAAAAACAACGACACCTTCGATGCTTGTCAGAATATTTTGGCGCAAAGAAAAATGGTCATACTTTTTGCGGAGGGTCTATGCGAAAATAATTGGGATTTAAGGCCTATGCGCAAAGGTTTAGCAAGATTGGCCTTAAAAGCATGGAGTAGCCAATCGCCTGCTAACGAATTAGAGGTAATCCCCATTGGTCTTACTTACGAGCATTATCAAGGAGAGGGAAAAATCATGCTCATCCATATTGGCAAAAGTATCAAAGTCAACGAATTTGATATCAAAGGCAATGAAGCTCAATTTGTGCGAGAATTCAATCAAAAAGTATATAACGGATTGGCAAGCCTATTGCCCGTTTATCCTCACATGAAGCCAAATTCTAACCTGCACATGCAATTTAGGGCTCAACTTCAAGAGCAAGCCTCAAAGACTACAGATATTTCTAAAATTTTGTCGTCTATCCAACTAAACGAACAATCGTCCCAGCCCAAAGTGAAGGAATACAAAATCATACAAAACACTTTGGTGTTTTTACCCTTGTATGCTTTTGCCAAATGGGTAACAAAAAAACTTTTCAAGCAATCCCTGTTTCATGACAGTGTTATCTTTGGCTTCTTTTTGTTATTGTGGCCAATATATGCCTTAATGGTTTTTGGGTTGATCCTACTATTGCTATAAACTAGTCTTTGATTTTATTGAGGCCCATTAGGCTCACCATCCAATTAGGCAAAGGCTTATGTTGACCGCGTTTCTTTAAATCTAAAAACCAATTAAACTTTTTAAGAATAGGCACTTTATG
>CAYUDC010000067.1:0-14253 GCA_964443415.1 uncultured Chitinophaga sp.
TGTAATACCACTTAGAATCTCTACTTGTTCGTAGTCTGCTAATCCGGTTTGAACCAAACGCCGTTCTCCGTTAGCCAACAAAACATACTGTTGATCTACCAATAAGCTTCTAGGGATGAGCAAGGCTTGTTCTTTAGATTGGATGACAATATTTGCTTCTGCCGTTAGATTTGGATATAATTTCTCCGGGGCTTTCACAAAATCTGCTTCTATTAAGAACGTCTTATTTCTTTCATTCATAATAGGCACAATCTTGCTCACTTTGGCTTCAAACACTTGCCCTTTGTAACTATCCATACTTACTAATACCTGCTGACCTACTTGTATCTTTGCAATATCAAATTCGTCTACCAACAATTCTAAATTATATACTTCTGCATTGGCAATAATGGCTACTGGAGATTGTGTATTAACCATCTCTCCGCGCTTCTTTAGAATAGAAAACACCTTGCCATTGATATCACTTTTTACTACAAAATCTTCTAATTGGACTTCGCTAATGCCAGCACTCACTTTGGATTGTTGGGCTGCGTAATCTACTTGCCGCTTAAGCTGTTGGTATTTTAATAAGCTAGCAAGATAATTGGCTTTACTGCGTTTAAAGTTTAAGCTGCGTTGCTCTAATTCTAGTTGCGAGCCTACTTGTTCTTTAAACAATGCCTGTTGACGCATCCATAGCACAGAATCTTGCGTGTAAGTTTCCTTAAGAAGATTAATGTTCTCTGCTAACTCTTGAAGTTTATCTTGGTTTATTTTTAAATCATTGAACCTAGCAGTGGCATCTGCATTCTTCTTAGATAGTGCTGCTATGGCATTGCTAATTTTTAGAATGGGTTGACCCGCTTTTACTAAATCACCTTCACTCACATATATGGCCTCTATGGTGCCCAAAGATTTTGGAAATACTTGGTATTGGTTTTTACCCTTTACCACACCAGAAGCATAAACAGACGCAGTAATGGGCTTGATGCTTGCATGAAACACCTCTTGCTTTTTACCACAAGAACCTAAAACCAAGATGAACAAAGTAAAAAGGATGGTGTAATTTTTCATGAAAAAAGGTCTTTATTCGATTTCAAAGATATTTATAATCATACATCAGCGATATGACTAATATCATCCTTACTGTATTATTCAAAATTATACCAAGCGCTATCTGGATAGAAATAATCAAAGACAACAGGTTGACCAATCATGGGGGTGGTAATCTTTTGTTCGTGCAGTTTAGCAGCCGCGGTGACACGTTTTACAGGTTCGTTCCATGCATGCATGGCCAAGGCAAACTTGCCAAAATGCACTGGCATTAACACTTCTGCACGTAAGGCTTTTGCAGCATCTACTACCTCTTCTGGTGTCATATGAATATAGGGCCACATGGCATTATACTGTCCACATTCGAGCAAAGCAAAATCAAACGGGCCATGGGCATCTCCAATTTCTTTAAAGTGTTTTCCAAAGCCGCTATCCCCTCCTAAATAAATTTTGCGGGTGGGCGTTTTTAAAGCAAATGACGACCAAATACTTTGGGCTCTTGTAAATTTGCGACCCGAGAAATGTCTAGCAGGTAAAGCGGTGAGGGTAATGCTATCTGCAATTTGGGCTGTTTCTTGCCAATCTAATTCTATGATTTGAGCATCTTCTATTCCCCAATGATTGAGGTGAGCACCTACCCCAAGTGAAGTAACAATTTTGCCAAACTTGCCTTTAAAAGCCAAGATGGTTTTATAATCTAAGTGATCGTAATGGTCGTGGGTGAGCACCAATACATCTATAAACGGAAAGTCTTCTGCTTGGTAGTTGTTGGCACCTTTAAAACTTTTTGCAAATAAGCTAACAGGTGAAGCATTTCCGCTAAAAACAGGGTCAACTAAAATTTTAATGCCATCGGTTTGAACCAAATAAGAGCTGTGGCCAAACCAAATCACTTGGGGTAACTGGGGGTCTAATTTTTTAAGGTTAGTTTGAACCGAAGGCACTGTTGACTTTGGCTCTGTATTGTCTGGCTTATTTAGGAAGCTTTTAGCGGCATCCCACATAGAGACACCAGGGGCAAAATCTGGTGTAGGCTCTGGATTATTAAATTTTCCATCGGTATAATGAGGTGACTTCTTAATGCGCTCCATTCTTTCGCCTGTGGGCAATTTGCCGTAAATGGCTTGATTAAGATAAAAATAGCTGGCACCTCCCAGCAACAAAATAACAACTATAAATGCTTGCATATTGGGTGCAAGGTTACAACAGCCGCCAAAAACAGGATGGCTTTATCGACAAATCTTGTTTTTTTATCGATAAGACAGATTTTAACTAGGATAGAACCCTTAGCAACCCGGCTTTTTAGAATCATCTATCTTGCTAGATACAACAGGAAAACCAAGGGCTCCTTTTAAAATGGTAACCTTTACCGTATCTGTTCTTTGACAATCCGAGTAAGGGCAAATAAAATTAACCCTGCTACTTTTCTCGTAGATATATACTTCCATCTCTAGGTAATCGCTCACCTTTTCTACTTTCTCTACCGGAAAACGACGTTGGTACTTTTCTGGCGATAAAGTTTGGTTCAAATAAATCACTCCTGCATAAGAGCCAACTGCCAACATAGCCGAAAGGCCAAAACTAAATAGATTCACTGGAGCCAATTTCTTTAAAGAAAGCAAGGGCAATAGAATCAACAAGGCAGTAGTTAGAAATATCTCATTGAAATATGTAGGTAAGGCAGTATAGTATGAAAAAGGCAAGGCCATATTTTTATACAGCCACCAAGCAGCATAAATTAATCCGCCATTTACTAGTAACTGAACCAAGTAAATAAGTATCTTTTTTGGATTCATGGGAAATCTTGTTTTTCAAAGAAAAGTAAAAATCAGCATATTGCGAGCATGTCGTCACACCATGTTGTAAGAGATACCCAAGAACCTGCCTTAATTATTGCCAATGGGGCAGCTTGTAGTTTAGATTTATTGAACCAATTACTAGAATGGAGCCCCACTGTAATGGTACTGGACGGCGCCTTGGACAGGGTTCTAGAGATTGGCATCAAGATAGATATTGTGTTAGGCGATTTTGACAGAAGCCACAACCCTATCGAAAAATTAGCTCACCAACAACCAGTGGAGATAGTACATACCCCCGACCAAGAAAAAACCGATTTAGAAAAAGGTATAGAATATCTAGCGGCTAAGGGGCATGCAGCCATTAATATTGTTTGGGCCACAGGCTTGCGTTCAGACCATACCATCAATAACATTACCAATCTGGCGAGGTACTCTCAATTGGCAAACTTGGTGATGTATGACGACTATTCTAAAATTTATCTCTTACCCAAGCAATTCGAGAAATGGTATCCTGCTAAAACGGTGTTGTCGTTAATTCCTATTGGTGAGGTGCATGGCATTGTTACCAGTGGTTTAAAATACAACCTACAAAACGAAAGCCTGCAAACAGGTGTAAGAAGCGGCAGTAGCAACGAAGCCGAGCAAGATGGTGTGGTGAAGATTAATTATGAAAGTGGTTCATTATTGATGATGGAGTGCCACGATTAAACATAAAAAAAGGGGCCGAAGCCCCTTTTTAACCTAACACTAAATCAAAACTATTTTATAATCACTAACCTTGAAGTTAAGGCAGAGGCAGCTCCGCTGATTTTTACCATATACATTCCTTCGCTTAGCACAGAAGTGCCAATTTCTAAGGTATGTTTTCCAGCATTGAATCTAGAAGCCGGGATATTGATAATTTCTTTTCCAGTTAAATCCATTACGCTGATACTTACTTCTTCAGTTTGGTTCAAACCGAAATCTACAAATACCATTTCTCTAGTTGGATTTGGATATACTACAAAGTTGTTAAACAAGGCGGCTTGCTCGGCAACATTGGTAGCAACCACATTGATGGTTTTGCTTACTGAATCAATTCCATAAATATGCGATGCAATTAAAGTTACAGTATAGTTTCCATTGGCAGCATAAGTGTGTGTAGCATTTTTAGTAGTGGCAGTAGCGCCATCACCAAATCTCCAAGTATAGTCGATGGTTAACCCTTTTTCTGCAGTTGCATTGGTAAAGGTTAATTCACGTGAACCAGTAGTATTGGTTTGAACATAAGTAAAGTCAACTACCGGTAAGATGCTTACATCGTTCACAGTTACTTCGAAAGTTTTAACTGAGTTACCACACTTGCTTCTAGCAATTAAGGTAACAGTATACTTTCCGTTGGCAGGATAAGTAAAGCTAGGATTAGCAACACTTGAAGTATCGTTGCTTGCGTTGCTTACACCAAAATCCCATGAGTAAGAAGTAGCGTTTGAAGAGCTGTTAACAAAATCAACTTTTAAGCTGCTTGAAGTAGCAGGTGCTGTAAAGTTGGCCAATGCACCTGGGTTGTTAATAGGTGCTGAGTTGTAGTTAGCATTTTGTGGGTCGAAGTTACACCAGCAGTTTGTCCAGTTGCTATCTGCATCTGCACTTAGCGCACCACGGTAGCTAGTAGGTGTAAAGAATGGATCTGAGATTCTAGCACCAGCAAACGAAGCACCTGTTAAAGCTGGAGAACCAGCAGCAGGAGCAAAGTTTGGATTTACATAGTTAAAAGGGTCTGCTAATACACCAGCAGCAGAGGCTAATGAATCGTTGGCATTGGCAAATACTTTACTACGGGTTAAGGCAGGGTTTGAACCACCCGAAGTAGAAGCGTTGATAGCACGGATATTTCCAGCTAATAAGTTATTCTTGTACATCAAGGTATCGTTTTGGTGTTTGTTAACCGAACGAGCACCGTCAATGAAAAGGGCATCATTCCAACCCATGAAGATGGAGTTAAAAATGCTAGTAGAAGAATTTCTTCTGATACGTGCACCGTTTTGGAAAGAGTTGCTATAGGTTAGAGAAGTACCATTGGCCAAAGGACCTAATACAGTGATGTTAGAGAAAGTTGGGTCTGTAAAAGGCTTAGCTTCTGACCCAGAACCGTCATTATCCGACTCAAAACCATTGGTAGTTGGACCAGAACCGATATCATACAACAATGAGTCGCGCATGACAATAGCATATTGTACTTTACCAGAGAAACCAAAATCAACATCTAAGTCGTCGTCTACATTTCTGTATGATACAAGGTATTTAGCATCTGCATTACCACCAAACCATTCGAAGGCATCGTCGTCTGCAAATGAAACCTGAACGTATTCTATTTTTGTTTGTTTACCAATGGCACCCATGGTTAAACCATTGATTTCGTTACCTGGAGTGATAACTGTTCCAGCATATTCGATACGCACATAACGTAAAGTACCAGCATTGTGGTTATCATCTGTTCCACCATATAAAGCATCACCAGCAGTATTGTCTAAGTCGCCTTCTACTGCATTTTGAATACCAGCTTCAGAAGCGGCTACAGTAGCACCAGGGCAAGTAGAGCAATCTGTAGGACGGTTGATAGTAGCTTTACCAAGAATAACTAAACCACCCCAATCGCCTTTTGCACGGGCACCTGCAGCCTTACCAGAAGTAAATACAATAGGTTGATTTTTGGTACCATTTGCTTCAATTCTACCATTACGAGTGATGATTAAAGTAGCTTTATTAGCACCACCTTTTATAATGGTACCAGGTTGAATGGTTAAAGTAGCATTGTTTTTAACATAAGTATATCCATTGATGATATAGATGGTATCGTTATAGAAGGTAGTATTACCAGTGATATCACCAGTGAAAGCTCTCACTGGAGAAGCAATACCTGTTACATTTATTTGACGGCTTGTTACATTGGTACAAGTACCATTGATAGCAGTTAAAGTTACGGTATAAGTACCATTAGCGGCATAGGTATTGCTAGGGTTTTGGGCAGTAGAAGTGTTTCCATCGCCAAAGTTCCAGCTAAAAGTAGTGGCATTGGTTGAAGCATTGGTAAAGTTTACTACACCAGCACCAGTTCCAGCAGCAGAAGTAAAGCTAGCAGCAGGAGTTGGATTAACCGTTACTGTGATACTATCCATTAAAGAACAACCTGTGATGGTATCTCTAACGGTTACATAATATTTAGTAGTAGTAGAAGGATTAGCTGTAGGACGAGCAGCTGTTGCAGAACTTAAGCCAGTTGAAGGGAACCAAGTAGCTTTGTAAGCACCAGTTAAATTCTGACCAATCACCAATGATCTGCCAGAGCAAATGGTAGAATCTTTACCTGCATCATAGGTTAATGGCAATAGGTTCAAAGGAGCTACATCGTAATTGGCTTGGTTAGGGTTAAAGTTACACCAGCATTCTGTCCAGTTTTCGCTTCCCATAGCACCTCTAAAGGTAGTTGGGGTAAAGAATGGATCTGAAATTTTAGCTCCTGTAAAAGAAGCACCTGTTAACGCTGGAGAACCAGTAGCTGGGGTAAAATCTGGTGCTAAATAATTAAATGGATTACTTAATACACCAGCTGAAGAAGCCAATGAATCGTTGGCGTTGGCAAATATTTTGGCACGGGTTAAGGCTGGATTTGAACCACCCGAAGTAGAGGCATTAACTGCACGAATATTTCCAGCCAATAAGTTATTCTTATATAACAAAGTATCGTTTTGATGTTTGTTAACAGAACGGGCACCATCAATGAATAAACCATCGTTCCAACCCATAAAGATGGAGTTGAAGATACTGGTAGAAGAATTTCTTCTAATACGAGCACCATTTTGGAAAGAGTTACTATAGGTTAAAGCGGTACCGTTGGCCAATGGACCTAACACGGTGATATTTGAGAAAGTTGGATCGGTAAATGGTTGTGCTTCTGAACCTGTTCCATCGTTGTCTGATTCGAAACCATTGGTAGTAGGACCAGCACCAATATCATATAATAATGAATCACGCAATACCACGGCATACTGAATTTTACCAGTGAAACCAAAGTCGGTATCCAAGTCATCATCTACATTTCTGTAAGAAACTAAGTATTTAGCATCTACATTTCCACCAAACCACTCAAAGGCGTCGTCATCAGTAAATGATACTTGCACATTGTTAATTTGTGTAGCCTTACCAACACCACCCATGGTTAATCCATTGATTTCGTTTCCAGGAGTAATTACCGTTCCAGCAAATTCGATGCGCACAAAACGAATGACACCAGAGTTATGGTTGTTATCGTTACCACCATATAAGGCATCTCCAGCAGTATTATCAAGGTCTCCTTCAATGGCAGCTTGAATACCAGCCTCGGCAGCAGCAACTGCTGTACCTGGACAGGTAGAACAATCTGTAGGACGGTTGATAATTGCCTTTCCTAATATTACAATACCACCCCAATCGCCTTTAGAGCGCTGGCCGGCAGCTTTGTCTGAGGTAAAAACAATCGGACGGGTAGCAGTACCATTGGCATTAATCATCCCATTTCTGGTAATAATTAAAGTGGCCTTGGTGCCCGATTTACCTTTAATAATGGTTCCAGGTTGGATGGTTAACATGGCATTGTTTTTTACATACACATATCCATCTAAAGTATAGATTGTGTCGCTAAACAATGTAGTGTTTGCAGTGATATTGCCCGAAATGGTTCTGGCCTTCTGTGCCAGTGATACAAAGGCAATAAGAAATGCAATAATGAAAAGGTTGAGCTTCTTCATGATATTTTTCTAAATTGTGATGGCGAAGCTAGTTTCGACCTGTTGTTTGAAGGTTAACTTTAGATTACTAAAATGTTAAGCAGTAAAATTATTACCTTTATAAAATTAAAAAGCCCGACCTGTGAGGGTCGGACTTTTCATGCATATGAAACTAACCTTGCCAATGGCAAGGTTGGTTTTTTTAGAATTTATATGATAAGCTAAATGATAATGAATAACCCATTTTGTAACGGAACACATCATTATCCATTCTAAATCTATCCATAGAAGCTCCTGCTCCTGCAGCAGCATTAATTAACTCCTGCTTATTAAACTTATCTAACTTTCCGTTTTCGTTGTTATCCGTATAAAAAACCAAGTCTTGAGCCAATATATCATTGATAGCAAACTTAGCATCTAAACCTTTCCAAATTCTTTTCGAAATACTTAAGTCAATCACTGTTCTTGGGTTTTCCCAAACATCTGGAATTAAACCATTGATTTCTCTAACAAAAGCAATTCTTCTGCCAATTCTATTTACAAATAAGGCAACACTAAAGGCAGATTTCTGGTTGTAATATTGTAAACTGGTGTTTAAGATATAAGGAGATTGGCCTTGTAATGGACGGGTACCAAATCTTTCTAATGCTACATTTTCGTTAAAAGTAACTTTAGAAACAATGTAAGCATAGTTAGCTGTAAAGCTAAAATCTCTCATCCAAGTAGTTTTAAAAATATTATCTAGAAAGTCGAAGTTCTTACGTAATTCAAATTCAATTCCATAATTGTTGGCATTGGTTTGAGAAGAGTAGCTTGTATAGGTATCGCTTCCTCTATACTCTAACACCACCTCAATAGGGTTTTGAAACGTTTTGTAAAATACAGATGCAGAAATAATTTGCCCTTCACCAGGGTAATACTCATATCTAAAATCATAATTATTGATTCTTGTTCTGGTTAAACTTGGGTTACCAGCAACAACTGTATTAGTATTAAAATCATAGAAATTGAAAGGGGCTAATTCCCTAAACTCTGGTCTAGCAAGGGTGCGAGAGGCAGAAAATCTTAGGTTGGTTTTCTCGGTTAGTTCGTAGGTAAAATTTAAAGAAGGCAAAAAGTCGTTGAAAATGGTATCAATATTAAGCGGTATAGGTGGATTTGAGTTTAACTCAAAAGTGCTCAAATTCTGACGATAGCTTTCGAAACGTACGCCGTAAACCAATCTAAACCTAGCAGCAATTCTTTGGTCAAACATTAAATAGGCAGCAGCTAAATTAGAGCTAGCACTATAAACGTCTTGTGCACGGAAATCTTCTTCCCAGTAATACTCATTAGAATATAAATCTGACCTAAACAAAGTATCCAAGCTGCCCTCTAAAAACTTTAAGCGCTCTAATCCACCTTTCTTTAAGATGGGTGCAAAAGCCCTGGCTTGAAAATCTCTTTTACGCTGCTGATAAAAAACACCTGTCTTTACTTCTGTTTTAAGATTTTTACCACTTAACTTCTCAAATGGTCTTTGGGCATCAATACCAGCACTTCTGATATTTTCATTGAGGCTCGAGAAAAACCTTCCAACTTGCGTAATATCTGGATTGCTACTGTTAATTTTTGCTTGATAAGGGGTATATCCTTGTTCTGCATCAATTAAGGTGGCTTGAGTAGAAAACCTTCTAAAATCTGGTATAGTCCTATCAATGGTATTGTTGTTTAATACCCATTTTAATTTAATCTTAGAACTAGGTAGGTAATGTTCGCCGATTAATTGATTGGTTAATAATCTACTTTGGTTATAGTTAAAATAAACATTGCTAACCAAAGGCAATTGTTCTGTGGTAAAATCATCAAACCCGCTTCTGGTTGATGTTATATTTTCTGAATTGAGGGTTAATGCATTTTTGAATGAAATTTTATGATGGGTGCCAATTTTATAACCAAAGTTGGCCATTATTCCTGCTAAAATTTCATCCTTAGTGATGGTATCTTGGTAGCTTCTTTCAATTTGGTTGTCGTTACCATCCATCGGTCTTTTAAACTGGTTTCTTTCTACAAAAGAGTTTCTTCTGCTATTGCTGTAAGAACCAGAAAGGATAAAACCAAACTCGTTTTTCTTTCCTACTTTATAGCTATTTCCCCCTGCTAAGCCAATGGAATAATTGATGGGCAAGCTGTTGGGTCTTAATAAAGTCCAATCGTTATCAAAAGTTCTTGAATTTTCTACCTTATCAGGTGAGCTATTATATTCTCCACGAGCAGGAAGATTAGCTGGAACTTGTCTTTTCCCATCATCAAAACCTAACCAGTCTGTGCTGCTTCCGTTCGACCCAACACCTGCTTTTCCGGTGGTGATGCTGTGCGTACTCACGCCTGTGCTAAGCGAAATAAATCTTTTCTCTGGAATGTCTCTGGTATTAATGGTGATTAAACCACCTGCAAAATCGCCTGGTAAATCTGGTGAAGCGGTTTTGGTAATTACCATATTGTCTAACATGTTAGATGGAAAGATGTCGAAGCTAAACGCTTTTCTATCACTCTCAGAACTAGGTAGTGGTGCTCCATTGATATAGGCTGTATTGTAACGGTCGTTTAACCCACGAATCACCGCGAATTTGTTATCCTGAATAGAAGTTCCGCTCACGCGTTTCATTACATCGCCAGTAGTGGCATCTGGAGTTTTACGAATCATTTCTGCCGAAATCCCATCCGAAATTGATACATTCTTTTTCTGTTGAATCAATAAAGCACTGGTATTTTCTTTTTTGAGTGATCCTTGAACCACCACCTCAGTTAATTCTTTGGTAGCAGGCTCCATGGCAATGGCTATACTAGTAACTTCGCTAGCCTTTACTACCACGTCTTTAATTATTTTTTTATTATAAGAAACATAGGAAGCTACCAAGGTATAAGTGCCGGGCTGAAGGTTACTGATCATAAATTTACCCTCGAAATCGGTGGCGGCACCAAAGGAAGTACCCTCTACTACTACAGTTACACCAATAAGCTCTTCTCCGGTTTTTTTGTCTACCACTTTACCAGAAATTTTACCGGTATTGGCATTGGCTAAGGCCATTAAAGTACTGGCCATAAATAACATTACTATTGCTAATCTTACTTTCATATGCGTTGAAATTGCGACAATAGTAGACCTGTAAGATTAGCATAAAGTTACTACTAGGTTAGGCTATTGTTAGGGCTATGTTAAGTTAATGTAAAGCCCCTTATGCAACGCAGCTTCTATGGTTTCGGGTTGAACCAAAGTTTCGGTTCAACCCGAAAAATAATTAGCTAATTACCTTCAACTCTTTTCCTACTTTAATAAAGGCTTCAATGGCTTTATCTAAATGATGTCTTTCGTGCCCAGCAGATATTTGTACGCGAATACGCGCTTGACCTTTAGGCACCACCGGATAATAAAAACCTACCACATATACACCTTCTTCTAATAACCTAGCGGCAAAGTCTTGAGAGAGTTTGGCATCATACAACATAACTGGTACAATAGGATGTTCACCTGGTTTAATATCAAAACCTGCCTCTGTCATTTTTGCACGGAAATATTGGGTGCTATCCCAAAGCTTATCTCTTAAAGCAGTTGTTTCGGTGAGCATATTAAACACCTCGATGCTAGCCCCCACAATTGATGGTGCTAAGGTATTAGAGAACAAATAAGGTCTAGAACGTTGACGCAAAATCTCAATCACTTCCTTTTTACCAGAAGTAAAACCACCCATGGCACCACCCAAGGCTTTGCCCAAAGTACCAGTGATGATGTCTATTTTACCCATCACATTTCTATACTCGTGTGTGCCTCTTCCGGTAGCACCCATAAATCCGCTGGCATGGCATTCGTCTACCATGATCAAGGCATTGTATTTTTCTGCCAAGGCAACAATATGATCTAGTTGGGCAATGGTACCATCCATACTAAACACCCCATCCGTAACGATAATTCGGTTTCTGCAATGTTGCGTTTCTTGCAATTTTACCTCCAAATCGTGCATGTTGTTATGCTCATAACGGTGTCTTTCTGCCTTACACAAGCGCACCCCATCTATGATACTGGCATGGTTTAATGCATCGCTAATAATGGCATCACTCTCATTAAATAAAGGCTCAAAAACACCTCCGTTGGCGTCAAAGGCTGCGGCATATAAAATGGTATCTTCTGTGCCTAAAAATTCGGCAATTTTTTGCTCAAGTTGTTTATGAATATCTTGGGTACCACAAATAAAGCGAACAGAGCTCATGCCAAAGCCATGGGTGTCTATGGCTTTCTTGGCGGCTTCTGTAACCCTTGGATGCGAAGACAATCCCAAGTAGTTGTTGGCACAAAAAATAAGCACCTTTTGACCATTCTCTAAGGTTACTTCTGCACCTTGAGGAGAGGCGATGATTCTTTCGCGTTTATATAAACCTGCTGCTTCAATTTCGCCAAGCTCTGCTTGCAATTGCTGTTGTAATTGTCCGTACATATTCACTGAATTTTCAGCGAATATAAGAAATTTAGCATTGGTAGAACCAAGTTATTCCACCACAATTTTCTTGCTTACAAGTTGCGAATTTTCTAGCTGAATTTGAATAATATACAGCCCTTTTTCGAGCGGTGCATCTATCTGTTGTTCATATCCATCGATTACACCAACATGTAATTGGGCACCAGTTAAAGCATAAATGGTATAAGTTGCCTTTTTAATATGTTGGTTAAACTTAAGCGTAAACCTCCCATTGTTTGGATTAGGATATAATTGCATATCTGTTTGTTGGCTGCTATAAACAGGCAAACTGCTTATGACGCCAGAAATAATTGGTTGATACATTTGAATTCCGCCACGGGTATTACCTATCAGGAGTTCATGGGTTCCGTCACCATCTAAATCTCCTGTAAATGGCACGCTGCGGGCTCCAAAAACATAATCCCCATTGGCAGCACTGCTAAAGTCTCTGTAAATTTTTGTTATCTCTTCGCATTGACGGGTAGCACTGGCATCAAAGTTTCTAAACAAATGCACCCTACCCGATTGAGCCCCAACCAAAATTTCGAAGTTACCATCCTTATCTAAATCGCATACGTGTGGGGCCGAATATCCTGGGAAATAAAAAGGTGGTTGTCCTAGACTTAAAGCCACTTCCGAGATGTTAATGCCTCCAATCGAATCAATGCTTGGATCAGCCATAAATGAAGCAGAATCTGCGCTTCCTTTATTTTCGTAGTAGGCCAAAGTACCGTTTCTTCTTCCAAGTACTATATCTAACTTACCATCTTTGTTAAGGTCTACCAATTGCGGGCTAGCAAAGGTTCCTGCATAGATATTAAAATAGTTAGAAGATACCTTATTAAAGCTTAGGGTTGATCCAACGCTGGTATTGAGGTAATAATGTAAGTTGCCGTTTTGATCACCCAAAAGCAAATCTGCTTTGCCGTCGTTGTTTAAATCGCCAAAGCTTGGGGCAATGTTAAAAATGATGTTTGAGCCTCCGTTGATGTTTAAAAAGTTAGTATCCTTTAATACAAAATTGGCCTTAGTGCTATTTCCTTTATTTTCAAAATACACCAATCTATCCAAGCTATTACTGGTAAATAGGAAGTCGCCTTTGGTGGCAATCACCATGTCTAAATCGCCATCTTTATCAAGGTCTACCAATTGTGGGGCACTGGTGCCACCTAAATCTAACATTTGACCCACCAAGAAATCACTTTGTTGAAAGCTAAAATTAAATGCAGTTGGAGAGGTATTGTGGTAGCTAAGCACCATATCGCGGTTCTTGGCACCCTCTGGTGAGTTAGGTGCAACAATTAAATCGCGCCTGCCATCGCCATTGATATCTACCACAAAGGTGGCAGGGAAAAGCTGTATAGAGGCTCTTCTGCCTGTGGCAGGGAAAACGGTGTCTTGTTTGATGATAGAATCTCTACCCAAAGAATTAACTGTTCTTCCGTTGGTAAGCAAAATGATATCGTTGTAGCTAACATCTCCGTATAATAAATCTTTATCTCCATCATTATCATAATCCAACAAAGAAAGCGTGGTGCCATTGTGTTTGCGTCCATGTTTGTATTCGCGGTAACATGGGCTGGCATCGTGTAAGAAAAAGCCGTTGGTGTTTACCAAATACGAGGCATATCCCCAGCATTCGTCTCTAAATTTAAATAGCAAAGAATCGCAGCCATGGTTAAGCTCTTTGCTCATATTTTGGTAGAAGGTGATCACATTTTTGCCGTTTGGCATTACCAGTAAATCTAAATCGCCATCATTGTCTATATCTTCAATGGCGTTGATATCGGCAATAGAGAGATTAAGGTTAAAGGGCGGCAAATCTGCCACACCCATGTCCTTGATTTGATTTTTATCTTGCTTCCATGACAGCACTCCAGGTTGTGTGCTAATATTTCTTAGCACCCTTAAACCGTTAGAAGAAACAAACTCGCTGGGATCGGGCTGGCTGTTATAATCTGTTTCGGTAAAAATATCCATTTTCCCATCGCAGTTGTAATCTCTGAGCAATGCCCAACTATACAAAGGAGGAAACTGCACCTCGAATTGTGGGGCATGCACCCACTGGTTGTTTTTACGCAAGAAACAAAATACTTTATTGCCTATCCTTTCAAACACAAAAAGGTCTTGCACATTATCGCCATCTAAATCAATGTTAGAAAACTGCGGATTGCTCCAACCGCC
>CAYUDC010000068.1:0-2476 GCA_964443415.1 uncultured Chitinophaga sp.
TGTTTTCCTTGGCCATGCAAGCCCATGTAAAACGGAATGTTCTTATACAAGGGGTCGGTATCTTTACCATACCCATACACATCCGAGCCATAGTTTTCGAAATACTTACCTCTTACATTTAACTCGGTAGGTTTATCGCCCATGCCATAAAAGGATTCGTCGGGCTGAATTTTTTTGCTACAATAATTAATTTTACCACCTTTTAAAAGGTAATGCTGCCAATGAAATCCAAGCTCATCTTCTACAATTACTTCTCTGTTTTTATTCATTAAAGTAATGGCAATGTTCTCTTTGTTAATCTTGCAAATTACCTTGGCAGTTTCTATTTCATAACAATCTTCTAGTTCTCTAAAGTCCATCGAAATAAGCTTCACCCTAAAGTATTTGCTCACGGCATACGAGAAATCTTTTTGAAAGAAACCATCGGCGGCATACCTAAACCTAAGGATACTGTCGGTGTTAATCTTTACTTCTAAAATGGTGTCTGCTGTATAAAAATAATAGAAGTTGCCCTCTTTCTTATAGGATAAAACCTTTCCTGGATAGTATTTTATGGAGTACTTAGAAATCGACTCGGTAATTTGCATATAGAATTTTACTTTTTAATTATAAAAACATTGCCATCTTTGTTAGAGACAACAAGGTTAATGGCGACTCAAATTAATG
Organism: uncultured Chitinophaga sp.; assembly: GCA_964443415.1. Taxonomy (GTDB): domain Bacteria; phylum Bacteroidota; class Bacteroidia; order UKL13-3; family UKL13-3; genus B1. The sequence goes on from CAYUDC010000068.1 coordinate 667, forward strand.
AAAATAATTTAGCATTTGTTTGTCTTGCCTTTAAAAATTAAATTTATTTACATTAGAAATTACGGTTCGGAGATATGAGTCAATCCAGGAAAAAGGTATTAATGTTTGGTTGGGAGTTTCCTCCAGTGATTTCGGGAGGTTTAGGAGTAGCCACCTTAGGGCTTTGCAAAGCCTTGGCACCCATGGCCGACGTGCAAATGGTGATTCCTAAAAGTGTCCCTAATTTTTCAATTCCTAATATTAAACTTGTTGGCCTAAATAGTTTCACACACCAAGAGTTAAATCAACTCTTTACCCACGAAAACGAATTCTACCGCAAGCATTACCACCAACACCAGCATTGGGATATTAACCCCTATACCAAAGTGCCAGAAGGGGAGTACATCCATCAAAAATTCTTTTCGGTTTTCCAAGAGCAAATTCGCCCTTTCGAGATAGAAGATTTATATGCAGGTGATGTCATCAAAAAAGTGATAGAGTTTGCTAGAATCGCTGTTCAATACGGGTTGAGCCAAAGCTTTGACATCATTCATGCGCATGATTGGATGACTTTTTTACCAGCCATGGAGCTCAAACGCAGAACGGGCAAACCCTTGGTATTGCATGTGCATTCTACCGAGTATGATCGTTCGGGTCAAGAAAGTAAAAACTGGGTATACGACTTAGAGCAACAAGGTATGCATGAGGCTGATTTTATTATACCAGTAAGCCATTATACCGGAAGAATTTGCCATACCCATTATGGTGTTCCAGAGCATAAAATTAGGCCCGTGCACAATGGTATTGAGCCAATTGTGCCTTTGGTAAAGGCTAAGCCATTTAAAGAAAAGCTTGTGATTTTCTTTGGCAGAATTACCATGCAAAAAGGGCCAAGCTTTTTTGTAGAAGCGGCTAAAATTGTTTTGCAACATCAACCCAATGTGCGTTTTGTGTTGGCAGGCAGTGGCGATCAAATGAATGCGCTGATAGAGAAAATTGCTGCCTATGGTTTGGGAGATAAGTTTTCGTTTACTGGATTTTTAAACAAACAAAAGCTTAACGAGCTACTTGCGGTAGCCGATGTGTATTGTATGCCAAGTGTGAGCGAGCCTTTTGGCTTAAGTGCAGTAGAGGCAGTACAGTATCAATTGCCCACTTTAATTTCTACTACTTCGGGTGTGGCAGAGGTCTTAAACGGGGCATTGCAATTTGAGTTTTGGGATACCCATAAATTTGCCCAATATATTTTGGCTGCCTTGCAATACGAAGGGCTTAAACAAAGCGTAGTAGAAAGCAATGCCAAGAGCTTAAAGCAAATCACCTGGGAGCATTGTGCAGCAGAAGTGATGGGAGTATATGGGGAGTTGGGTAAGGCTTAACATTCAATCAATATTCAACTGTTTGAACCAATCAAATTTCTGACCTAAAATTCTGTATTCAATTCATTACATTGCTAACAAATATTATTTTGATTTCTATCAATTAAATAACTCAATCCTATGCCATCTATCTGCTTTTACTTTCAAGTGCATCAACCTTATCGTTTAAGAAATTATAGCTTCTTCGACATCGGGTCAAACCACCACTATTACGATGATTTAAAAAACCGCCAAGTGTTGGATAAAGTTGCTGAACGTTGCTACTTGCCTACCAACCAACTGATGCTTGAGTTGATAGAAAAGCATCAAGGCAAGTTTAAAATTAGTTACTCTATTAGTGGCGTTGCCCTAGAGCAATTTGCTGCTTGGCGCCCCGATGTATTACAATCCTTTATAAACCTTGCCAATACTGGCTGCGTAGAGTTTATCGCCGAAACCTATTACCATTCTCT
>CAYUDC010000068.1:2576-13815 GCA_964443415.1 uncultured Chitinophaga sp.
ATAAAATCATTGCTCAAAAATTATAAACTCAGCGACGATATCGCCTTTAGGTTTAGCAACCAACAATGGAATGAGTGGCCCCTTACCGCCGATAAGTTTGCCTCGTGGGTACATGGTATTGCGGGCCACGGCGAAACCATTAACCTCTTTATGGATTACGAAACCTTTGGCGAACACCAATGGGCACACAGTGGCATCTTCGAATTTATGCGATATATGCCAGAGCAAGTACTCAAACATCCAGATTTTGGCTTTAAAACGGTTTCAGAAACCATCGATGCCTATCCTGTTAGAGATACTTACGATTGCCACGAACTCACCAGTTGGGCCGATACCGAGCGCGATTTAAGTGCCTGGATTGGTAACCCTATGCAAGACGAAGCCATCGCTAAAATTTATGATTTAGAAAAAGCGGTGTATGATAGCAAAGATGCGCAGTTGATAGACGACTGGAAGAAAATGCTTACCTCAGATCATTTTTATTACATGACAACCAAGTTCTGGGCAGATGGCGATGTACACAAATATTTCAGTCCGTACGACTCTCCCTACGACGCCTACATCTACTTTATGAATGCCCTGAGCGACCTTAAGATTCGGCTTGAACCCAGAGCAAAGTCTAAAACCTCCTAGTTTTCAGTAAGTTTAGGAGATTTTGCCCCGCTTGTTTTTTCAGTTGTGAAATGCCTCGGCATTCCCTTATTTTGCAGCATCAAATTTTAGGACATGCTGCAGATAAAAGTACCTACCGTTGGCGAATCTATTAGCGAGGTTACCATTGCCCGCTGGAACAAAAAAACTGGTGATTATGTAGAAATGGATGAGTTGCTTTGCGAACTCGAAAGTGACAAAGCTACTTTTGAGCTAAATGCCGAAGCTGCGGGCGTACTTACCACCAAAGGCAACGAAGGTGATACCATTAAGGTAGGTGATTTAATTGCAGAGATTGATACCGATGCCAAACGTCCAGAAGGTACTGCCGCACCTGCTGCTCCAGCCAAAGAAGAAAAGAAAGCAGAAGCTCCTAAAGCAGAAGCTAAGCCAGCCGAGCAAACCACTTACGCAAGTGGAACACCTTCGCCAGCTGCTCAAAAAATATTAAGCGAAAAAGGCATCGACCCTAAAGATGTAAAAGGCTCTGGCAAAGATGGCCGAATCACCAAAGCCGATGCCATGAGTGCCGAGTTAAAAGTTACCTTTAACGAAGCCAAGTCGCGCAACGACAGAAGAGAAAAAATGACTAACCTTCGCAAAACGGTTGCCAGAAGGTTAGTAGCCGCAAAAAATGAAACCGCCATGCTAACTACCTTTAACGAGGTAGACATGAAGCCTATCATGGATTTGCGCAATCAATACAAAAATCAATTTAAAGAAGCCTTTGGTGTTAACCTTGGCTTTATGAGTTTCTTTACCAAAGCCGTAACAGTAGCCCTTAAGCAGTTCCCTGCAGTAAATGCCTACATTGATGGAGAAGAAATTATCTACCACGATTATTGCGATGTATCTATTGCCGTGAGCGCACCTAAAGGATTGGTTGTGCCTGTCATTAGAAATGCAGAAAGCATGAGCTTGGCAGAGATAGAAAAAGAAGTAATGACCCTTGCTGGCAAAGCCCGCGATAACAAATTAAGTCTAGAAGAAATGACCGGTGGAACCTTCACCATCACCAATGGTGGTGTATTTGGTTCGATGCTTAGCACGCCTATCATTAACCCACCACAAAGCGCCATTTTGGGCATGCACAATATCGTAGAAAGACCAGTGGTAAAAGATGGTCAGATTGTCATTAGGCCCATCATGTATGTGGCCTTAAGTTACGATCATAGAATCATCGATGGCCGCGAGTCTGTAGGCTTCTTGGTAAAGGTTAAGCAATGCTTAGAAAACCCTACCTTGTTGCTAACGGCAGGTACCGATCCTCAGAAAATGTTGTTGGGATTGTAGAAGAAGCTATTGGCTTTTAGCCCTTAGCTTTTAGTCTTTTTAAAAGCTTGTATTTTAAGTAAACTTCTTTAGCGGTAAGCATGGCAATGATAAAGCCGTGTTTTCCGTCTAAAAAGCCCAGTTTGAAGAAATAATCTCTTGTAAACCTAAAAGCTGGACTCAATATCATCTTCGCCCAAGAAGACGACTTGCCTTGCAGTTGATAAGCCTTAGCGGCTATTTCTGCATACTTCTCTATTCGTCCTTTATGCTCTGCAATGCTGTAATAACTCCAGTGTAAGATTTGTCCGCGTAAGGTTTCGGGTTGAACCGACTCTGCTAATTCAATTTTATCATGCGGATTAATGCCACCCCATTTGCCTATTTGCTTATGAAAGAACCTTACTTTCTTATCGCTTTTCCAAGCACCATGGTTTATCCATTGACCGCAATAGTTGTTGTAGCGATTGCCTATATAAGCCATGGCCGGATGCGCACTTTTTTTAATGCCTTTTATCTCTTCGATAAGGGTTGCGTCGAGGGCCTCATCTGCATCTAAGGATAAAATATAATCGTATTGTGCATGGCTAATGGCTAGATTTTTTTGCTCGATATGGCCTAAGAAGGCATGGCTAAAAACCTTGGCTCCCAAAGATTGAGCTATAGAAACAGTTTGGTCTGTAGAGAAAGAATCAACCACAATTACTTCATCTGCAATGTCATCAACCGATTGCAAGCAACGGGCAATGTTTTTTGCCTCGTTATACGTAATAATGGTGACACTTATTTTCATGCTTAGCTTATCCTCTGGCAATTTTAATTGCGCGCATTTTTGCCATGAGGTATGCGGCATTTTTGTGAAGCTCTAATTGCTTATTGCCAATGGCATCTGTGCCCATTTGTAGCATGTTTTTATAAAAGAAAGAAGCGGGAACACCCCATTTGGTAGCAAATTGTTTGCGACCATCGTTCTTTTCTACGCGGCCAGTAGATTTGCTTTGAAAATGATACACCATGCTGGCTGCTATGCCTTTAAAATTGCGCACGCCAGCTTTCCAAAGCTTCATAGAGAAATCGGGGTCGCTGTACATACCCGGACTAAATTCTTCGCTATAACCACCAACCTTTAAAAAGAGTTCTTTGCTTACCAAGCTAGGGGGCCAACTGGCGCCATACCAATCTTTGCGGTGCGTGGTTTTGCAAAATGCTAGGAGTTCTTCTTCCTTAAAATTGTCTACCTCAGTGCCAAAATCAAACGGTGCCAGATTGCATTTGTTAGACGATGGGTTAGGTTCTATCATGGTGCCACTAAAATACCAGAGTGGGCTGGTCATGGTGGTTACTTCGTTCATCAGGTGTAGGTCCCAATCGGGGCACACATACATATCATCGTTTAAAAATACAATGTATTCGGTTTGAGCCAAAGTTGCCATGGCGTTTACAGCGTAGCATATTCCAGCATTTTGAGCTGAGTAGGTATAATCTAAGTTTTGAGATTTTACCCACTCTAAAGTTCCATCAGTGCCTTCGTTGATGTGCACAATGACTTGGTGGCTAAACCTAGAGTTTTGTTGGATAGAGCGAAGGCAAAGCTGTAACATGGCAAGGTTGTTCCAACTAGGGATAAGGATGCTAAATCTTTCTTTATCGATGCTGTTAGTATTGGGGAAATAAGAAATATTTGGTTTTGGAAAAGGCGTCATGTATCAATTGAAATATCGAGCTTCAAATATACACATTATTTATGGGGGCTTGTAATTTTATTAGTTCGGCGTTGGCCAACGTTTAGTGGTGATGGCTTGGTAGGTAATAGTGTTTTTTTCTTGCTTTTTACCTTGGTTTTACGGCGTTTAAGAAAATCGCTAAAAGCTTTATCTTCTTTATCACTATGAGGTTTGTTTACAAATACAAATTCCTTCTCTTCTATTTTATTATAATTAATCATAATTTAAAGTCTTTAAAATATTTTGAAGTTAAGATATATGACTCTTTGGAATCTATAAACATTCTATTTGTACTGAAAAGTTTTGCTCCTAATGTTGAAGTATAATGCTCAATCAATTGTGTTTTAGCAATAAAAGACACGATACCATCATATCCTTTTTCAAAAGCAGTTTTGCAGGCAAATGCAACTAAATTACCTGCAACACCTTTATACAGTTTTTTCTTTCCTTTGTTAAAGCTAGCACTTTCAATTAAATTCATAAAAATATGGTCGCCTTTATCTGTAAGGCTAATTATTCCATGAAAAATGCTAGGATTATCAATAGTTACTAGTCCAAAAACCATTCTGTTTTTATCTTTTATTTCTGTCTGCCAATTGAATACCCATTCATTTTTTTTAATTAACTTGGGATTGCTAATATGAACAAACGTGGTGTTAAAAACCTCCCCTGAAATAGCATTTTCAATAGAGTTTGTCAATTTATCTATTTCAAATTCAAGTTCAATTTCTTTCGTTTTCTTCACACGGTAAAGTTACAAAAAATCTTCTAATCCACCCATTAAACGCGGTTTTACTTTTTAAAGACCGAAAGGAAAATTACATTTGCCGAACTATTTTTAAAATTCCATACACATGAAATACGATGTAACGGTTATTGGTTCGGGTCCTGGTGGTTATGTTGCTGCCATTCGCTGTGCTCAGTTAGGTTTTAAAACGGCCCTCATAGAAAAGTACAATACCCTTGGTGGTACTTGCCTAAACGTTGGTTGCATTCCGTCTAAAGCCCTACTCGATAGCTCTGAACATTACCACAACGCTGCCCATAACTTTAAAACACATGGTATTGATGTAAAGGATTTACAAATTAACCTTGGTCAAATGATCGAACGCAAAAACGGTGTGGTAAAACAAACCTGCGAAGGCATCGATTATTTGATGAAGAAAAACAAGATAGATGTCTTGAAAGGGGTGGGTTCATTCATCACCAAAAATACCATCAAAGTAAGCGGCGAAACCGAGCAAACCATCGAAACCGATAAGGTGATTATTGCTACAGGTTCTAAGCCTGCTAGCTTACCTGGAATAGAAATAGACAAAAAACGCATCATCACTTCTACCGAAGCCCTAAACATGACCGAAGTGCCTAAACACCTTATCATCATTGGTGGTGGTGTAATTGGCTTAGAATTAGGCTCTGTTTACGCTCGCTTAGGTGCCAAAGTTTCTGTGATAGAATATACCAGCGCCATCATCCCAACCATGGATGCTACCTTAGGCAAAGAACTACAACGCAGCTTAAGAAAATTAGGCTTCGAATTCTTCTTTAACCACAAGGTAAAATCGGCAAAGGTAAAAGGCAAAGAAGTTACCGTAATTGCCGATAACGAAAAGGGCGAAGAGGTGAGCTTTGCTGGCGATTATTGCTTGGTAAGCGTAGGTAGAAAAGCGTATACCGCAGGTTTAAACTTAGAGGCTGTTGGAATTAAAGTAGACGAACGCGGCAGAATAGAAACAGATGCACATTTAGAAACCAACGTAAAAGGCATTTATGCCATTGGCGACGTAGTAAAGGGCGCCATGCTTGCGCATAAAGCCGAAGAAGAAGGCGTGTTTGTAGCAGAAGTTATGGCAGGCCAAAAGCCGCATATCAACTATAATCTTATCCCTGGAGTAGTTTATACCTGGCCAGAAGTGGCTGGAGTAGGCGCTACCGAAGAAGAGTTAAAGAAAGCCGGAAGAAAATACAAAGCCGGGTCGTTCCCGATGCGCGCCCTTGGGCGCGCTAGAGCCAGCATGGACATCGATGGTCTGGTAAAAGTATTGGCCGATGCCGAAACCGATGAAGTGCTAGGCGTGCACATGATTGGCCCACGCGTGGCCGACTTAATTGCCGAAGCTGTTACTGCCATGGAGTTTAGGGCCAGCGCAGAAGACATTGCTAGAATGAGCCATGCGCACCCAACCTATGCAGAAGCTGTTAAAGAAGCGGCCTTAGCTGCCACTGCCAACAGGGCTTTGCACATTTAAGGTTGCGCGCTTACAAGCAATTTCTTTAGATAACTTCTTCCTTCGCTTTTTACTTCTAATACATACATACCTGCCGCCAAAGATGGCAATTCCCAAGGCGTTTGGCTTTGGTAAATTGTTTCGGGTTGAACCAAAGTCCCCTGAAGGTCTCTTAAACTTACCATAGCTTCTGTGAGGCCATGTGGTAGCAGCATCTGTATGCTTGTTTGCGCTGGATTGGGATACACCAATACAGCTTCTTCACCTAGGATGTCTGCGCTATTTAAAACCCAATTGGGTGCAGAACTGGCGCTTTGCCATACCCAATCATCGGCTTCGTCTTGCACAAAGGCAATGGCATAAAGGTTGTCAAAATTTTCTACCGAATGCTCGGTTAGCGGGTTGATGATGAGGTTAGGATCGCCACTTGTTGGCAAGCGATAATTGCCATTAAAGGTATAGCTACTTTGGTAGTTTACGGCTTGTCCACTCGACAAATCAATAGATGCGCCAAATACGTTGGGCAGCATGGCCTTCACTACTTGGTAGAATGCTGTTTGCCCATTGCTTCTATCATTTTGGTAAGTTACCCTTTCTACCAAAGCAATGCGTAAAGTCAATAGCTTATTTTTAACTGGCATAATCGGTTCAACCCGAGCGTTCACAGTAAAACTTTTATCATTGCGTTGAAGGTTAACCTCGAGCTTTACTAAAGCAGTTTGGCCTTGCAAGTTTTCAAAAATGCTTGGAGTATATGCTATCGCATTTGGAATGGCAGGGCCCCATTGTGTATTGCCATCCACCACTAAAACGGGTGCGTTGTTTAAGCGGTAATCTAAAAATCTTACGCCTGCAAAAGGCACATAATAGGGGTCGCCAAAATTGGGAAAGTTCATGGGATAATACACCATGTTCCAAGTATTGGGAAAAGCATTAAGGGTGTTTTGCAATGTTTGCATTCCCGCCAAACCTTGCGTGGCTGTAGATGAAGAAAACACTTCATGTAAAACCAATTTAGGTATGGTAGATTGAAAGCACAATGCTTCTTTACTTAAGGAGTTATCGCTGCTATCTGCATCGGGTACTTGGTTGGGTTGGCTTAATACCAAGGTAAAGGTTTTGTATCCTGTATCTAATCCTTGGCTGTTAAAGCTTATGGTAAAAGGATAAAAGTGGGCAGGGGCAATGCTCAGTTGATTGAAATTTGTGGTTTGCCAAAGGCTATCGTTCACATACAATTTGGCCGTAAAAGCAGTGAGCGTATCCAATCCTTTATTAAATGATTCTGCAGAAACAGCATAGATTTTTTGCGGGCTTACATAAGCCGGAAATTGCCATTGGGTGCATTGAACATTGGCATTGGCCTGTGTGCCTTTTACGCATTTATACCAGCGCACAGAGTCGGCGATATACGATAAATTAGCGCCCCCAAAATTAAGGTTGGGTGAGCCATTTATTTCCACTACTTCGCTTGGGTTCAACCCTTTTAAACCCACGCTGGCAGTAAAGTTGCCGCTGCCATATAAATGCAAGATATCAATGTCTGAGTTTGGGTAAAGTCGCACCGCATAATAGGTATATGCGTTAAGGGTGCTGCTGGCTTTGGGTCGAACCAAACGCCATAAAATAATTTGCACCGATTGCCCTAGGTAGGTTTCTGTCCAGGTTTGCACATCAGATTGAATGACCAAGGTGCCGGTATTAAAACTCTTTAGTGCGGTTTGATCCCAAAAAGCATAAATGGTTTGATGGGGGCAGGCGTTGTTAAATAGAGAAACATTGTCTTCGGCAAAAGCTTGTGGCGTGTTTTCAAAAGAAAGCCTACCATCTGCATAAGCCCTAAAGCCATTGAAGCTTTGATTGAAAAACTGAAAGCTAAAAGGCAATGGAATATATTCACTATAGCCAAGCGAATTGCTATCGTTAAGGATGCTAAAGCTGCTACTTTTGTTAAGTGAAATGGATGTGTTTAGTCCTTTAATAGGCAACACATAATAGGATTGCGCCTTTACTTGAACCGTAAAAATAAGGAACCAAAAGCAACAAAAAAGTCTAAGGCATTTCATGGTTTAAAGATAAGCAAAAGGCATAAAAAAAGCCCCGATGTAGATCGAGGCTTTTTTAGAATTGTTTAGGGTTTGTTTAGCGAACGATGTTTAACTTTTTAGTAGCAGTTTTACCAGCTACAGTTAATTCAACCACATATAAACCATTGCTTAAGTTATCGCAATTGATTTCGCCATTTAAGCTGTTTACTTCTTGGGTTAACACTTCTTTTCCGTTCATGTCTAAGATACGAACAGTACCATTGCTATGAGTGCCACCAAAAGTAACCGTAAAGTTTCCTTTAGTAGGGTTAGGATATACATTTAATCCAAGTTCATTGATTTCTGTAACGCTCATTGGTCCAAGTGGAGTAGAGGTTTCGCTTTGCCATACAGTTTTGTCTGCATCATCTTGTAAGAAAACGATAGCATATAAATTACCAAACTCTTCTACTGAGTTTTCAGTAGCAAGGTTAATGATGTTGGCAGCTTGACCATCAGCTGGTAAACGGTAGTTTCCAGGGAAGGTAAAGGTTTGAGTGTAAGGAACAGCAGTACCTGCAGCTAAGCTAATGGTAGTACCAGTGGCGTTAGGAAGCATTTTCTTCATTACTGCGTTAAATTCTGTTTCGCCATTGTTCTTTACATTTCTGCTGGTTACTTTTTCTACGATGGCAATACGTAATTTTAAGTTAGAGTTAGTAAAACCTTGTACAGGTGTTACGTTACCACTCACCGTAACTGCTTTTCCATTTAAGGTATAGTTAGTTGTGATAGACACCAAAGAAGGAACTGCTTTTTTAGCATCAAACATCGCTTCTGTATATGAGTTAGCGTTAGCTGAGGCAGCACCCCAATTGTTAGAACCATCGATGGTTAACCATGGAGCAAAATTAGCACCATAGTAGCTAAAGCGTGATCCAACTTCTGAAGTATAGTAAGGGTCGCCAGTGCCTGGGAAGTTTACTTGGTATTTAATGGTAGTCCAATCGCCCACTTTAAAGTCTAAAACAGCCTTTAAGTTTTCGTTACCAGGTCTACAAGGAGGGCAAGTAGATGAAGTAAAGATTTCGTGTAATACTTTACGTGGCACAGTAGAGTTAACAATGGTAAATGAACCAGATTTACTGTTATTAGTTAAATCTCCATCTACACCTGCGTTAGGGTCTGAAACACTCACTACGATGTTTTTAGCACCAATGTTTGGAGTGCTGTAAGGTGCATTGTGAGTGAAAGCATAAGTTCCACCGTTAGGTGCAATATTTAAACCACTTAATTGCATGGTAACTTCAGCGCCACCATCAACAGCATACTTTAATTTAAATGAGCTTAAGCTGGTTTTTCCGTAGTTGGTAATCAAACCTTTGATGCTTACATTAGAATTTTTAGGAGAGTAAGCAGGGATATTGATTGAAGTTAACTCAGGATCATTATCAGGTTGGATACCATATCTAAAGTCATACACCTTATCAGTAGCATTTTCTTGTGAACCTAATTTGTTAGGGAAATCAGCACTTGGTCCGGCTAAGTTGTAACCAAGAGTACCATCTGCATTTTGGCAACCAATGGTAGCAGATAAACCCGTAACATTTGGTGAGGCATCATTGTAAACGATGTCGAAGTTTCCACCTTCAAATAAACGGATAGCGAAATACAAATAGTTTGTACCACCTGCAGCAGTTCCTACCTTACTGGCAGTAAACCATTGGATAACATGCACGCGGTTAGGGGCTGTACCATAAGTAAAAGTTCTAGCTTCTGTTTTTACACCACTGCCAGAAATTGCTTTTAACTCAATATCATCCCAAAAAGCAAAAATGGCATTCTTAGGAGCACTTGCGCTAGGTAAAGCTACGTTAGTGCTATTGCTAGTGGTTTCGTTGGCATCAAAGGTGATATAACCATTGTCACTCACTTTGTAAGAAGTAACAGCATTGCCAAAAAAGTTCCATGCAAATGGAATAGTTTGGGCTGTAGATAAAACTTCATTAGATCCTTGAGGTACCACTACAGTAGCTGTAGCTAAGCTCGAGTAAGGAGCTAAGGTTCCCGTTTTAGGGAAATGATAATAATTTTGGGCATAAGCAGCGCCAAAACTTAATAGGGCTGCAATAGCGAGTAATTGTTTTTTCATTTTATTTAATTGTGTTGTTTAAGTATATGTTTAGATGATAGTGCAATGTCTTAAAAAAAAACTAATTTCCAAGCACATTGCTCCATTTTCTAAGGCTTTGTGGGTTTATTTATTAATAAATTTAGGATTTATTAAGTTTTCGATGCTGTAGATCTCGTCCCACTTTTCTTGCGTGATGAGCTTTCTTTCTAATACCACAATCTCGTGCACGCTCTTGCCTGTTTTTAATGCTTCGCCAGCAATGCTTGCGCTAAGCTCATAACCTAACATGGGGTTCAGTTGGGTAACAATGCCAATGCTGTTCATCACCATGTCTTTGCAATGTTCTTCGTTGGCAGTGATGCCCACCACACATTTATCAATTAATGAGATGATGGCATTGCCCAAGTATTCTAAAGATGTAAACATGCTAAAGGCTATGATGGGTTCCATCACATTCAACTGCAATTGCCCTGCTTCGGCGGCCATGGTAACGGTTAGGTCTTGGCCAATTACATAATAGCAACTTTGGTTTACCACCTCGGGTATTACAGGGTTTACCTTGCCTGGCATAATAGAACTTCCTGGTTGTCTGGGTGGTAAATTTATTTCGTTAAAGCCCGTTCTTGGTCCAGAACTTAGCAGCCTTAAATCATTGCAAATCTTAGAAATCTTAACCGCATTTCTTTTTAGGGTTCCCATAATTTGCACATAAGCTCCCGTGTCGCCGGTGGCTTCAATAAGGTCGGGGGCCAAGCTTACAGGGATGCCGCTTTCTTTGGCTAAGTATTCCACACATTTTTCGGCATAGCCATCGGGTGCGTTCACCCGTGTGCCAATAGCAGTGGCTCCCATGTTTACTTCTAATACCAATTGCTGTGCTTCTTTTAAACGCGCAATGTCTTCGCCAATGGTGGTGGCAAAGGCATTAAATTCTTGGCCCAAAGTCATCGGCACAGCATCTTGCAATTGGGTGCGGCCCATTTTTAACACATGCGCAAACTCCTTGCCCTTGTTCCTAAATGCATTTTCTAAATCTTCCAAGATTTTAATATAGTCTGTCATCTTCATGTACAGCGCTATCCTAAAGGCCGTAGGATAAGCATCATTGGTAGACTGAGAACAATTTACATGGTTGTTGGGATGCAAGTAATCATACTCACCTTTTTTATATCCCATAAATTCTAACCCCAAGTTGGCAATCAC
>CAYUDC010000069.1:0-13551 GCA_964443415.1 uncultured Chitinophaga sp.
TTTTATTGTACCCTTTTGATGCACTACTAACCCTATTTCCATATCTATCGTATCACAAATTTTGCAACATGACCATTATCTTACAAAAAAAGAGGCTGCCTTGTGTAAGACAGCCTCTTTCTAAAAAGTTTTGCAGAAGGATTATCCTTCTTTTTTGTTCCAAGTTTTGCAGTAACCTTCTGGGGTAACTGGACCTTTAAACAACTGGCAACCGCCGCAACCGTTGGCTTGTGTGCCTGGCTGATAAAATCTGCAATTAGTACAGTTCTTATCTGCTTCGGTAGACTTAGCAACGTATCCTAACGATTCGCGTTGTTTTAAATCTGCCTCGGCAATGCCTGTCATGTCTGTGCAATCTGCATTGGAAGCTGGAGCCGCTGCTTCTGGTGTAGTGGCTGGAGCTGCTTCTGGTGCAGTTTTATTTTCGGTTTTTGGTGCCTCGCCTCCGCAAGCTGCTACCAACACACTGGTTGAAAGTGCGCCAAAGGCAAATGTTTTTAAGAATTTTTTTCTATCCATTGTCGTATTAATTATAGGGTCAAAACTACATCATACAACATTGCTACCATACAAGTGTTCTGTTAAAATTGCAATTTAGAATCAGACTAATTAAAACTATTTGCCTAGCAACTGATACACATAGAAAGCAATAAACAACACCACGGCCAACCATATCAAATTAATCAATGCCCTTATCATCATACTGATATAAGCAATCACTGCAATCACCAAAAAAACCACGCCAATGCTCAACATTTCATTCTGATAGTTTGACAAATAACTGATGTCTTTTACTTGTAACGTATGCATCAAAGCCTTACCAAATGGATAGCTTGGTGCTTCGCCCATCAACTTTACCTTAGCATATTCTATAAAGGCCATGCCTGCAATCAATGGCGAGGCAATCATCAGGGCCAAACTCAAAACTTTTCTAAGTATCTTCATTGGCTTACTTTATTATACCAAGGCTGCTTCTACCAATGACAAAATACTGTCGCACTCTTGGTGGTTACGTTGCAACAAGTCTTTTGCCTTAGCCACTATTTCTTGTGCATAGGCTTGGTCTTTTAATCCCTTAGCATTCACTAACACATTAAAATAAGCACCACGCACAGCAGTTTTAACACATAATACGCCTACACCTGCATCTGTGATAGAATTTTGATTACCCTCTACCACCATTGCCCTTAGCATAGGCAATGCCTCATAAGAGGTTTGCATAACGCTAAATGGAACTTCGCAAGCATACTTGGTAGCATCTTCAATGGCAGCGGTTCTAGCTGCCTTTTCAGCTTCATTGCCTTTTGGCAAGCCAAATGCTTCCATTATTTTATTAAAGGCGCGGGTGTCTTCGTCTACCGCTTTTAATAGTTTTTCTTTTACGGTTTGACCCAACTCTGCCCACTGACTAAATACTTCTACCTTCTCTTCCCAACCTCTCTTGCCGGCACTTAAATTAGCCACCATGGTTCCTAAGGCAGCACCCAAACTTCCCACATAAGCGCTTATAGAACCTCCGCCTGGAGCTGGGCTTTCACTGGCAGTTTCATCGGCAAAGGCACGAAGGTTCATGCCAATTAACTTTTCGTCTGCTGCATTCTTAAGTTTATACTCTATGATTTTTTGTTGCGGATCAAAAGGCCCTAATTCGTCTAAGCCTAAAGATTTTATGGCAATCTGAATTAACTCTGCCTCACTTACACCCAATGATCTACCTTGCTTTTTTAGGTAATGCTTACCCGCAGCTAACATGGCTTCTAATGGAATTAAACCTACTAGCTCAGAACCAGTTACCCTTAATCCACGACGCTGCGCACTTTCGCAAACCTCGTCGAAGGCTCTATGCACAGAGGTAATGTGGTAATTGGTAAGGTTCATACTTATTTGCGCTATGCCATACTCTTCGATATACCAACCAATGGCTTTGCAAGCTTTTAAGGTTCCCGGAATCCTCACGTCATTGCCTTCTGCATCCTTTACTACTTTTCCGGTAATTGGGTTTCCTTCGCGCTTTACACGACCCGCTTCTCTTACATCAAACGCCACCGAATTAGCTAACCTCACCGATTTGGTATTGAGGTTAATATTGTAGGCAATTAAAAAGTCGCGGGCACCAATTACTGTTCCGCCAGCGCGTTCATTAAATTCGGCCGGACCAAAATCTGGCTTCCACTCAGGTTGTTTGATTTTATCAAAAAAGCCTTCATACTCGCCACCACGTATCACCGAAAGGTTGCTGCGCGATTTATTAGGCTGTGCATATTCATATAAATAAACGGGTATTTGCAAATCATTACCCACTCTCTCAGCTAGTTTTTGCGCATACTGTGCTGTTTCTTCCATACTGATGCCACTTACCGGAATCAATGGGCAAACATCGGTGGCTCCCATACGAGGATGTTCTCCTTTATGCTTGCGCATGTCTATTAATTCAGCGGCCTTTTTAATGGCTCTGTAGGCAGCTTCAATGACAGGCGCTGGCTCGCCAACAATGGTTACCACAGTGCGGTTGGTGGCTTTGCCAGGGTCTACGTCTAGTAACATTACCCCTTCTACTTTTTCCATTTCATCCGTTATCTGTTTGATAATGGACAAATCATTCCCTTCACTAAAATTAGGAACACACTCTATTAATTGCTTCATATATTAAATGATTGTGAAAATTATATTTTTTGGTTCGACCCGAAAATTAACGAATAAGCACTTCTTCAATCAAAGGATGGTTTAACTCTTTATTCACTAATTCCATGATTTTATGGCGTTGAAACCCCAACTCATTTCTGAGCGCCGGCGAGCTAATCTGTAGAATAAGCTGGCCTTTGTGCACACTTATTTTCTCGGTGTACTTGGCAATAGGATCTCCCACCCATTGTGGCCACATTTCTATTACACGAGCTTCTAACAACTTGTGTTTAAGGGCTCCCTGATCTACAAAACTGCTAATCAGGTCTTTTAATTCTTTTTCGTCTTTAAATCTCATGCGCTGGGTTCAAATATCTGAAAAAAAGCGGGTTCATTTCACATGTTTGTAAATTTGATTAGAATCAGGTTTTGTTTCATTTATATTCAATATCTTGCACACGTTCTTATATTATATTTAAATGGCTAAAATAAAATTCAACAACAGCAATGCCCAGTTTTTTAACACCTTAAAGGCCAGAGTAGACCAATACTTTAAGGAAAAAAACATTCAGCCTACCGGAAACTACAAATTGTATTCTAAAACCATCATTCTACTGAGTATTTTGGTTGTTTGTTACATTACCCTAGTATTCTTTACTCCCCAAAATGGCTGGCTAGCATTGTTTATTGCCGCCGTTATGGGCTTAGACATGGCTGCCATTGGCTTTAATGTGATGCATGATGGCGCCCATGGAAGTTACAGTAGCAAAAAATGGGTAAACGACCTCATGAGCTATTCTTTAAATGTATTAGGTGGCTCTAGCATGATGTGGAAACAAAAGCACAATATCAACCACCACTCTTACACCAATATCGAAGGCATGGACGATGATATTGACATTAAACCATTTATAAGGGTACATAAATCACAACCTAGGTATTGGTTTCACCGCTTTCAGCATATTTATGGCGTGCTATTGTATGGCTTAACCTATTTGTTCTGGGTTTTTATGAACGACTTTAAAAAATATTTTGGAGGAAAAATTGCAGATTTTACTCCCGTTAGAAAAATAAAAACCTCTGAACATATTGCCTTTTGGGTAACCAAAATTGGGTATGTTGGGGTATTCTTAGTATTGCCTATATTTTTTGCAGGATTGCTCAATACCATTATGGGCTATTTAGTGGCAGTATTTGTTTGTGGAATTACCATCGCTATTGTGTTTCAATTGGCACATGTGGTAGAAGATGCTCCGTTTATTGATACACAAGGCGAAAGCACAAAAATAGAAACAGAATGGGCTGTGCATCAAATAAACACTACCTTTAACTTTGCCACTCGCAGCAAAATAGTAAGTTGGTTATTAGGTGGCCTAAACTTTCAGGTAGAACATCATCTATTTCCAAAAATTAGTCATGTGCACTACCCACAACTCAATAAAATTGTTAAACAAACTTGCAAGGATTTTAATATTGCTTATAATGAGTTTCCAACGGTGGTCTCTGCTATTAGATCGCACTTATTGCATTTAAAGCAAGTTGGAATGGCATAAGACGTTTTTAACGATACCATTCTTCTAATTGTAACTTTTTGATACGGGCGCCTACGGCGCCCGTTTTTATTCCAAAATGTTTTGCCATATCCTTTAACGAAATGCCGTCTTGGAACATCCTAGTTAATTCTCTATCCAATACTGGTGTCCAAATTTTAGCCGCACTGTTGCCCTTTGGCCCTTGCTCTGCCACCTCCTGATTGGAAGCTTGTGCTGGTAATTGATATGATTTCTTAAAGTAAGTCTTGTGCTTTTTCTTCTCTAACTTTTCTTCTGGCCTCAAATCTTGCATCACATATATATGCTCCATTTGCCCAAAAGATGCTGGCACTAAGTCGTGCGGAATATACAAGCTGTTCTTGGTGCGGGTTACCGCCACATATAACAAATTTATTTCTTCGATGAGCTTTCCTGCATCTATTTGATCGCGCTCGAGGTTATCTCGCATTTTATGCAGTTTTGCCTCTGTAATAAAATCATTTACCAGCTGCACCGTATCATATTCCATTCCCTTGCACCGATGCACTGTAGAAAATATCATCTCTGCCATATGCTTTTCTTCATTAGGCACGTGCATGTCTTTTAAGCGATTGATGATGGATGGAATCTCATTGCCATACTCCTTCACAATTTCTAACATCATCCCTAGCTGCACTTCTTCTGTATTTTCTATATAATCCTCTAGGTCTTGCAAGCTACGCATCTCTTTGATTAAGGGATCTCTCACCAAATGATGGCGGTTATTATATAAATGTAAAACATCATACAAGGATGCCCCTTCGTCTGCATAAGTATAGGAGTGGATATTGCCCTCGAAATATATTTTACGCACTTGCTCACGCTCGTTGATATACTCAATGGCTTTTAACAATAAACCTAAATTGGTTCTTGCCAATATGGCTTTGGTTTTTACACTTTTACTTGTTCCTGCACCCACTATCTTCACAGGCTTATAACTTCCCAAGTGTCGCTTAAGACTTAAAAACACCATGGATAAGTCTGCAATTTGCTGGCTAAACCTAAAGCTGGTATTTAATTGATACTCCTTAAAGTTAACTTGCTCTAAAGAGTTAACCGCATGGCGCCATGCATAAATCTGTTGATGTGTATCCCCTACAATCACCTTGATGGCCTGTTGGTTTAGGAATATGCTCAACATGGCTGCAGAGGCATCCTGCCCTTCATCAAATAAAATATAATCAAAGGGCAAACTTGGATTTTCTAGCTGAAACTTCTTAAGGTAGAAATCGTGGGTAATTTCTATTTCGCCTTTGTTCATTAAGCTTAATAGCAAACGGGTCTGAGAAACAATATACGTTTCAAACAATTTTACAAAGGCCCTGGCTTTGCTATCACTCACAGTAGAGAGATAATCTAGTTCTTGTACCTTGGCCTTATTGCTATTACAAAAGTAGGAAACATATTTACCTATATGATTGGCAATCATATATTCGGTATGCTTCTCGCTATTGCCCTTTAGTTTTAAAATCTCTGCAATTTCATTGGTTTTATACCCTTGAGCACGCACCTTATATCCATATTTAAAAACCACATGCCTATACGCCAAAGAATGGGCTGTTTCTACCGTTACATGTGATAATTGCGCTTCGGCAAATCGTTTTTGCGCTTCTAACTTTACAGATTTGTTAAAGGCCAAATACAAAATTCTACTATTGGCTGGCCTTGTTTGGGCATAGGCTATTAAGGTAGAGGTTTTACCAGAACCAGCTACCGCATTGATTTTTATATGATCATTTGTGTCTAAAATTTCTTCCTGTTCGGCAGTTAATTTCATAAGGGGCTGCAAGGTAAAACCAAGGCATGGATTTAAGTAATTTATCTTGGCAGGATTGTCATCTTATTTCGGGTTTATAGGATACTGGCTTTTAACAGACCCAAAACACAAACATTTTAAGGTGGAGTGGGTTATGATTAAATGTCCAAAAAACTTATCTGGTTTAGAAATGATCTTAGAACTACCGATCACCTTGGCTTACATCATTGCGAAAGCGAGCAGCACCAGGTAATTGGGGTTTACTGCCTATCGCCCAATCTATTAGAGACAAATCCACTTGGCTTTGCCAATGCTGGCCCATACCGACTTCAATTTTTATTTGAATCCATCGCTTGTTTGCAAAAGAACATGAAAGCCTTGGGAAGTGATTTACTTTTTTACATTGCAAAGCCTGATGACATCTTACCTAAAATTTGTAAAGAATTAGAGATAGCAGAGGTGATGTTTGAAGACCTGCCCGGCACCCAAGAAATTCAAGAGGCAAGGTTGGTTCAAACCGAACTAAAAAAACTAGGAATTGGCACCCAAAGCTATTGGGATTGTACACTAAGCGCCTTAGACCAAATGCCTTTTAGCTTAGAAAATTTACCAGATTTGTTTACCACTTTTAAAAATCGGGTTGAACCAAAGCTCCATCCGCGAGCGAGTGTGCCGCAACCTAAAAGTGTAATGGGCATTGAACACACCCTGTTGCAACAGCCCTTTCCCGAAATAAAAACAACAACAGAGGCTTCTCAAACCAACAATTGGTTTAGCATAAAAGGCGGTGAGAAAGAGGCCTTGCTAAGATTAAGAGAATATACTTGGCAAAGCCACTATATACAGAGTTACAAACTCACCCGCAACGGATTAATAGGAAAAGACTATAGCAGCAAGCTGTCTGCCTACCTTGCCTTAGGATGTATAAGCCCAAGCAAGGTTTATGAAGAAGTAAAAGCCTACGAGAAATTAGTATTGGCCAACGAATCTACCTATTGGCTCATTTTTGAGTTGTTGTGGCGCGACTATTTTAAATGGGTGCTGTTAAAATACGGCAACAAACTTTTTCTAATAAACGGCATCGGATCAAACCGACCTACCTTTAAAAACAACAGTAAGTGGTTTAACAAATGGCGCATGGGAGAAACTGGCCAGGACTTTATAGACGCCAATATGCGCGAACTCTTACACACTGGTTTTATGAGCAATAGAGGTAGGCAAAACGCTGCCAATTACCTTTGTAAAACCTTAGGCATTAATTGGCTTTGGGGCGCAGCATGGTTCGAGAGCCAACTCATAGATTACGATGTGGCCAGCAACTATGGTAACTGGGCCTATCAGGCGGGAGTAGGCAATGATGCCCGTGCCGATAGAAAGTTTAATCCAGAAAAGCAGGCCAACGACTACGACCCTAATCAAAATTATGTAAATTTTTGGCTAGGCCAGTAAAGATATGCCATCCATTTCTTTGGGTTGAGCCAAGCCCATTAAAGCCAAAGTAGTAGGAGCTAAATCTGCCAGCTTACCCGACTTAATTTGATGCTGCACCTGCGGTTGAATGAGTATCAAAGGAACGTCGTTGGTGGTATGAGCGGTATTGGGAGAACCATCTTCTACATTAATCATATACTCGCCATTGCCATGGTCTGCCGTTACCAGCAAGCTATAGCCCTTTTGGAGTGCTGCATTAACAATCCTACCCAAGCAATCATCTACTTTTTGAATGGCCTTTATTTCTGCCTCTACCACCCCAGTATGGCCCACCATATCTGGATTGGCAAAGTTCACACACATAAAATCAGCTTCGTTTTTTTCTATTTCTGACAAGGTAAACTCACATACCATTTCTGCACTCATTTCTGGCTGTAAATCGTAGGTAGCTACTTTGGGCGAAGGGGCCATGTGCCGGGTTTCTCCTTCAAATGGGGCTTCTTGTCCACCGCTAAAAAAGAAAGTAACATGCGGATACTTTTCTGTTTCTGCAATGCGAACCTGCTTCTTGCCCTGTTTGGCAAGCACCTCTCCTAATGTATTATTGAGCTCGATATCTGGAAATACCACTTCAACATTTTTAAAGGTTTTATCGTAATCGGTGAGGGTAATATATTTTAAAGGCAATGCTTTCATGCTTTGCTCTGGAAAATCTTGTTGGGTGAGCGCTTGGGTAATTTCTCTTCCTCTATCTGTTCTAAAGTTAAAGTTTATGACCACATCGCCAGGGGCAATTACTGCGAGGGCTTGGCCTTGCGGATTCACACAAATGATTGGCTTTAAAAACTCATCTGTCTCTCCGGCCGCGTAGCGTGTTTTTAAGACTTGCAAAGGTTCTTGGGTAGTTTCGCCAGTGGCGTTTACCAAGGCATCATAAGCCAACTTTACACGCTCCCAACGTTTGTCTCTGTCCATGGCGTAATATCTACCTGTGATACTTGCCAATTTACCATGGTTGGCTTGCAGGTGAGCTTGCAAATCGCTTAAGTAGTTGAAGCCGCCCTTGGGGTCTGTATCACGGCCATCGGTAAATGCGTGTACAAAATATTCTTCCACCTGTTGCTGAGATAAAAAGCTACACAAGCCTTTTAGATGGTCTATGCTACTGTGCACTCCGCCATCACTTACCAAACCAATTAAGTGTATATTCTTGTTGTTTTGTTTAGCGTAGGCAACTGCATTCAATAAAGTTTGATTTTGATGTACAAGCCCTTCTGTAAAGGCTTTATTAATAAGCACCAATTGTTGCCAAACTACTCTTCCGGCACCAATGTTCATGTGACCAACCTCGCTATTGCCCATTTGCCCATCGGGCAGGCCCACCCACTCGCCGCAGGTATGCAGCTCGGCATTGGGATAGCTTGCAATTAGTTTATCGAAGTTTGGTTTTTGGGCCAAATTGATGGCATTACCTGCGTAGGGCTTTCCATTTCCCCAGCCATCTAGAATGAGTAGAATCACACGATTTTCCATGGAGGCAAAAATATTCCTTTTCAAACACAAAAGAAGTGATATATATTAGTGGCATAGTTTTTGGAAAAATTTCGAAAAGAATTTACATGAAGCACTTACTTATCTTAGGTATATTTTTATTGGGCAGTTTTGGTTTTCAAAGCAAATCAGACCAATTTGACGACATGGCCAATGCTATGAAGGCAGGACAAGTGAGTGGCATCACCCAATATTTTAGCAATAGCGTAGAGCTTACCCTCTTAGAAAACGAGGGGATTTACAGCAAGCAACAAGCCGAGCAAATGTTAAAAAGCTTTTTAAACCAACATCCTGCTAAAATGGTGAGCATACAACACAGAGGCTCATCGGGTCAAGGTGCTAAATATGCCATCTTAACCTACGAAACTACCAATGGAAAGTTTAGAACCTATATCTTTATGAAAGATTATGGCAAAGGATTACAGGTAAATGAGTTTAAGTTGGAAAGAGAATAAGATTATACAGCTACCGGCGCTTTAATAGCCGGATGTGGCTCATAGCCTTCGAAAGCAAAATCTTCGTAAACAAAATCAAAAATTGATTTCTTATCTGGGTTCATCACCAAGGTTGGATACGCTTTAGGGGCTCTAGAGAGTTGTAATTGCACCTGATCAAAATGATTGGTATATATGTGTGCATCTCCAAAAGTATGCACAAAGTCGCCCACCGCTATATCGCACACCTGTGCAATCATATGGGTGAGTAAAGCATAAGATGCAATGTTAAATGGCACGCCCAAAAACATATCGGCGCTTCTTTGGTACAACTGGCAACTTAGTTTTCCATCTGCTACATAAAACTGAAAAAAAGCATGGCAAGGCATCAAGGCCATTTTAGATAAATCGGCCACATTCCAAGCACTCACAATCATGCGTCTGCTATCAGGATTTTTCTTGATGGTATCAATTAACTCAGACAGCTGATCGATGTGTCCACCGCCTGGCTTTGGCCACGAGCGCCATTGGTAGCCATAAACCGGACCTAACTCTCCCTCCTTATCTGCCCACTCATCCCAAATGCTAACGCCATGGTCTTTTAGGTATTTGATATTGGTGTCGCCTTTGATAAACCAAAGCAACTCATGAATAATCGACTTTACATGCACTTTTTTGGTAGTGATTAGCGGAAAGCCCTCTTGGAGGTTGAATCGAATTTGTGCTCCAAAGATGCTTTTGGTGCCGGTGCCGGTGCGGTCCGACTTAAAATTTCCGTGCTCGAAAATGTGCTGTAAAAGTGTTTCGTATTGATTCATGTGGAAACGAAACTAAGGTATTTTTGGAAAAATTCTACAAACAAAAAGCGGTTTGGCCTTCACCTTTGCTTACGCTAAAGCTTCGGTGGATACCAACACACCTGCGCTAAAGCTTCTACCTAAAACCGACACACCTACGCTGAAGCTTCGGTGTGTGAGAGCGGAGAGAGAGGGATTCGAACCCTCGATACAGTTTCCCGTATACACACTTTCCAGGCGTGCTCTTTCGACCACTCAGACATCTCTCCTATTTAACCACCGTAGCTTTAGCGAAGGTGGTTTTCAATTACATTCACCTACGCTAAAGCTTCGATTGGTTCACCTACGCTAAAGCTTCGGTGAATACAATACACTAAAGCTTCGGTGAACGGGGGCAAATATCCCATTTTTTCTTCGATAACAAAACATAAACCCAAACTCTGACGTTTAGCCTCTATCAATCTACCATACAATGAAAACAAACCTTCTTTTTTCTCCCATCAAAACCTTATTGGCCTGTTTTATTCTCCTTAGCCATGTGACCTTTGCACAAACAAAATCGCAAATAACAGACGTTTTTATTTTTGGCGGTGCCATGATTATGGATAACCCAGATCTTAACCGCCAAGAATTGTTAAGACTTGCGCCTAACTCCCCCACGCTTAATCAAGATTTGAGCAAGTTCCTTAACAACAACTCCCGTTACAATTACAGCGGAACCCAAGGCGCTTCTAATTTCTCTGCTATGTTGGGCTTTAAGCCTTTTAAATCAAACCCCAATCGCTCTGTGAATCCAATTGTGAGGGTTGGCCTTTCTTTTGGAAGCGTAAACTTTGTAAACCAATCTTTTGGCTACTCAGACCGATTCCCTTACGATACCTTAATTTCTCAAAGAACAGGAGAGAAAATTTACCTCGATTCTTTGGCTGGTAGCACCCTGTTTGTTCAACAAAATGGCAACCAAGCCCGCATAGATATTGCCTTGCTTTACGAAACCAATACCGAAAGATGGGTGTCTGTGTATAGTGGACTCTCATTGGGTGCTGGTATTACTTTTAACAACCAAACCCAAGTCTCTCAATCTAACTACAATTATAATAGCAACGTGGGTTATGGTTATAGCTATAATAGTTACCAATACAACTGGGAAACCCATCAAAACAAAAATGGCTATTTGGTTCAAACCGCCATACCCATTGGCCTTAACGTAAGGCTAGGAAAGAAAAAAGCCATTTTAAATCAATCTTCTTGTTTTATAGAATTTTCACCCGGCCTTGCCATCTACCAAATTCCAGAGCTAAAAACCTATACCCACTTTACCTACTTAACCTCCGCTGGTTTAAGGTTTAAAATATAATTCTGCTATATTGCCGAGGCAATGAAAAAACCCGTTTTCTTATTATTCCTATTTTGGATTAACCTTGCCTCGGCACAGCAGATTCACCCATGTGCCAAAACCAAACAAATGGCTTTTGCCAAGCAAAGCCTGCGCAAAAACAACCTCTCACCTGCCCAAGCGCAGCTTATTGAGCAATACGATGTGGGATTTCATCACCTATCGCTTGCTGTGGAAAGAAACAACATCAGCATTTCTGGCAATGTTAGAACCATCTTACGTTCTAAGGTAGCTGCCCTAGATACCTTCTTGTTTCAACTACATGCCAACTACACGGTAGACTCGGTCATCGGATCAAACCAAACTGCTTATAATTTTATTAAACTAGGCGATGTTACTGCCGTATTATTGCCTCAAAGTATCGGGTTGAACCAAACCCTCGATGTAAAAATATACTACCGCGGCACTGCCCCGAGCGGAGCGAGCGCAGCCATAGGCAATGGCTTTAGCAGAGGCTCCTCGCCTACCTATGGCAACCAAATTACATGGAGCTTAAGTCAGCCTTACAGCGCATACGAGTGGTGGCCATGTAAACAGTCGTTGCAAGACAAAATAGACTCCATCTTTGTAAGCGTAACCACCGACACTTCCAACAAGGTGGGTTCTCATGGCTTGCTCAAACAAATAGAACCGCAAGCCAACGGAAAACATACCTACCACTGGCAAAGCTTTTACCCTATCAACTATTATTTAGTAATGGTGACAGTAGGGCAGTACACCGAATACCAGCAATACGCCAAACCTACTGGCTATGCAGACAGCATCTTTATCCAGCATTATATTTACAATAAACCTGCTGCCTTTAATAACAATGCCAACAGCATATTGGCCACCAAGCCTCAGCTAGAGCTATTCTCTGATTTATTTGGCTTATATCCTTTTCACAAAGAAAAGTATGGCCATGTAATGGCACCTTTTAGTGGTGGCATGGAGCATCAAACCATGAGCAGCATGGG
The DNA here is from genome assembly GCA_964443415.1 of uncultured Chitinophaga sp. Lineage (GTDB taxonomy): Bacteria > Bacteroidota > Bacteroidia > UKL13-3 > UKL13-3 > B1. Next base: position 12,515 of record CAYUDC010000069.1, read on the forward strand.
TATATTTAACTTTGGCATTGTGGCACACGAGGTAGCACACCAATGGTTTGGCGACAACGTTACTTGCGCTACCTGGAGCGATATTTGGCTTAACGAAGGTTTTGCCTCGTACAGCGAATACCTTGCACGCAAATACTTATCGCCTACTACCGCTGCGCAAGAAATTGCCGACATGCACGCTTTTGCCAAGCAACAACCTGGTGCCGTGTATGTAGTAGACACTGCGAATGTAAATAGGCTATTTAGCAGCGCCCTTACCTATAACAAAGGCGCTTCTGCCTTAAGGGTATTGCATTACTTATTGGGCGATAGCATGTTTTTTAAGGTATGCAAAACCTATCAAACGCGTTTTGCCAATGGCAATGCCAGCACGCAAGATTTTAATAATTTGGTGAATGAACTAAGTGGCAAGAACTACGACTTCTACTTCTCTGAATGGATTTATGGCAACGGCTATCCGCAATTTACTACTACCTGGAACGAAAAAGATGGCATGCTTTACTTAAAGATTAACCAAAGCAATTCAGAGAACGGCGGGCTATTTACACTTCCGATAGAACTAATGGTAAAGCGCTCGATAGGTGATACCCTCCTTGTGATGAATGTAAAAGACATAAGCAACTCTCTATCCTTGCCCATAGCTGGGCCAATAAGCAGTGTGGTGTTCGACCCAAATGTTTGGATTCTGAAAAATAGTAGTATCAGCAAAAACCCAAGTTTAGGCTTGCAAGGCGAAACAGCTGCCATCCGCTACAATATTTATCCCAACCCAGGCAAAGGCAAAGTTTGGGTTGAACCAAGCTTTGACGCTGAGGTAAGATTAGAAGTGTATGACTTGCAAGGAAAACTATGCCTACAAAGCAGTGGTCAAGAAAGCTTTGATTTAGAAGGCTTGGCCAAGGGCTTGTATGTATTAAAGTTTATGAGGAAGGATGAAGCGGTGTGGGTGCAGAAATATCAGAAAGATTGATTTTGACAAAACTGATAAAGGCCTATATTTGCAACGCCTAATAGGCATGGTCTCGTAGTTCAATGGA
>CAYUDC010000070.1:0-13528 GCA_964443415.1 uncultured Chitinophaga sp.
GTTATAAACGCTATTCACCTTAGAGCCGCCTATAGTTTTAGTATCTACTTTGGGTAGTATACGGGGCTAAGCTTTTTCTTTGCTTTCTTTTTACCTTGGATTTAAGAAATTCTGATTAATTTTGTATCTCATTTAAGCGCATGAACACACAATCAGAATTATCAGAATTAATGGTAGAGGGCATGAGTTGCAGCAATTGTGCCATGGGTGTTAGAAAAAGATTAGAAAAACAAGGCCTTGCTCAAGTAGATGTTAACTTTGCTACAGGCGAGGTGCGCTTTGAAAATATTCCCAATAAGCCTCTCAACGAAATTGCCGAAAGCATCGAAGACCTTGGGTACACTGTTACCTTAAAGGATGCAGTGAAAGAAGAAAAAAAAAATTCTTAGGCAGTTTAGAGACTAAACTCATTTTTTCGCTCGTCTTCACCATTCCCTTAATGGCTCATATGGTGTTAGATTGGCCTTTGCTTCATGATCCTTATTTTCAATTAGCGTTAAGCATTCCGGTTTACGCAGTAGGTCTTTATTATTTTGGAAAATCTGCGTTTCAAAGCCTTAAAAGTGGCGTTCCCAATATGGATGTGCTTATTTTTATTGGAGCTGCTTCTGCTTTATTTTATAGCCTTTATGGAACTTTTGCCTTTGCTGGCACACATGCAGTTCATCAATATTTGTTTTATGAAACTGGCGCTACCATCCTCACATTTGTATTGGCAGGTAATGTGCTCGAAAAAAGAGCAGTTAAACGAACTACCCGGGCGCTACAAACACTCAACGATTTACAACCTAAAACAGCGTTGGTTTTGCAACCCGATGGCAGCGTATTAGAAACCGTCGCAGAAAAGGTAGCTATCGGTAGCCATGTGTTGGTTCAAACCGGAAAATTAATACCATTTGATGGCGAAGTAATAGAAGGGAAAGCCGAGGTAAACGAACAAATGCTAAGTGGTGAATCTATACCCGTTTTTAAAGAAACAGGTGCTCAAGTAATAGCTGGAACACTGGTAGAGTCGGGTAATTTAACCATGCTTGTGAAGTCGAGTGTCAAGCAATCTGTGCTCCAGCAAATCATAGAAATGGTAAAAAGAGCCCAAGCCAGTAAACCTTCTATTCAACAACTGGGAGATAAGGTGAGTGCCATTTTTGTTCCGGTGGTGGTGGGTATTTCTTTACTCACTTTTTTGGTTTCTTATTTTATACTTGATTTAGACTCGGCACAAAGTATGTTACGTGCTGTGGCGGTGTTGGTAATTTCTTGTCCATGTGCCATGGGACTTGCCACGCCAACTGCTATTATGGTAGGCATTGGCAAGGCAGCAAAGAGAGGCATTCTAATAAAAGGTGGCAATGTGCTAGAACATTTTGCCAATGCAGAACTTTTGGTCTTAGATAAAACCGGAACACTTACCACTGGTAACTTTTCATTTAGTGAGCTTAAGGTGTTTAAAGACAATGCCCAGCATGCCATGGGCCTAATTTATGCTTTAGAGCAAAAATCGGCACATCCTATTGCAGCTTCTTTTGTTAGGCATCATCAGTTTTGGTTCGACCCAAACCTTATGCTCGAGCACATTCATGAAGAGAAAGGATGTGGTATGCATGCTGTTTATCATGGACAAGATATTAGGTTTGGCAAGCCAAGTTGGGCTGTTTTTAGGGCCGACCCAAATGAGTACCAAGGATATGATTTGGTACTGAGTATAGATGGATATCCAATAGCTGCCCTTAACATAGAAGATGAGTTAAAAGAGGGCGCCCAAGAAATGACGCAATATTTTAATAACATCCAATTGCCTTTGGTCATTGTAAGTGGTGATAAAGAATCGAAGGTGTCTGCATTGGCACAAAAAATAGGGGTGTTACAGTGGAAGGCAGAACAATTACCAGCACAGAAATTACAATGGATAGAACAATTTTCTAAAGAAAAGAACACCTCTATGGTAGGAGATGGTGTAAATGATGCACCTGCATTGAGTAAGGTAAATGTGGGAATATCTTTTTCTAAAGGCAGCGACATTGCGGTAGAGGCTGCTAGTATGGTAATTACCCGTGGCGATTTATTTGCTATCAAAGAAGCCCATCAAATTAGTAAGATGACTTACACCACCATTAAGCAAAATTTATTTTGGGCATTCTTTTATAATATTTTATGTATTCCTTTAGCAGCTGCAGGTTTTATGCATCCCATGCTGGGGGCATTATCCATGGCATTTTCAGACGTGATAGTTATTGGCAATTCGCTTAGATTGGGCTGGAGAAAGCTAAAGTAACCTGTGCTTTGATAGCCATTAATATATCGGCGAAAGAATAATGTAAGCTCAAATAAAAAGCGCCTAAGGTTAAACTGGCATAAATAAGGTACTCGCCCACGGCGGTATATTTTCTAATATCTATGCCCTCCATTTTGCAATAAACAATCAAAAGAATTTTTTCTACGGTATAGGCAATTACGGTAGCATAGGCGATACCTTCGATGCCAATGAGACTAATAAACCAAAAAGATAGAATGATATTAAGGATGAGGTAATTGGTACTTACTAGGTAAAAGATTCTATTTTTCATTAAACCCATGATGACAGTTTGTGGAAATAACATTCGGCTAATGATGAGCAATAGGTAAATATTAAAGATACGATAGCCAGCCACCAAGTCTTTGTTGTAAGCAATTTCAAAGAAGTACTCGCTAATAAAAAGAAATAAAATAGTACAGGGGAACAACCAACGCATGAGCCTGCGAGAACTGTCTTTTAAGCGCCTCAGGCCATCTTGCAATTGATTTGATTTAAAGGCATTGGCAATTTCGCCACTGTAAATATTACTCAGTGAATTGGCAAAAATTAAAAAGATAGGTAGCTCTTTGGCTCCATATCTAAAGATGGTAAAATCAATGTCGGAGTAGTAATGCTCAACAATAAAGCTGTTGATATAATCCATGCTACCAGCCAGCAAAATAGAGAACATAAACGGCAGCACCTTGCCCATAAATTCTTGTATGAGCCGGGTATGGAAGCTAATGCTAGAATACTTCATTAGGATAATGATGGTATAATTAAACTTTAGCAGCGCTAAGATCACCAATAAGTTTACCGCAAGGTTAAGGGTTTGCTTCATATACAAAGGCACACAAAGCAGTATAATGTGTAGCGAGAAACTCACAATCCCCCATACAATCAGGGATCGGTATTTGCCTTTAAGATAAAATATATAGTCGGTGATATAGGTGGGAGTATTTAAAAAGACCACCAATCCAAACATTTGAAATAAATCGGCATCCTTGGGGTATTTGTAATAGCCAAAAACGGCAGTAATGATGCCAGCAAATAAGCTGAATATGGTAAGTACCGCAAAGGCATTAAACAAAATGCGTTTTTGCTTTTCTTCGTCGGAGCTATGGTAAAATGGAACGAGGGTGTTACAAATACTAGATACCCAAAAGAACGTCAGGAAAGAGCTAAGCAGCATGAGCATTTCGTGCCTGCTTAAGATGAGGTTACCGTAGCCATAAGTAAAGCGGCCGTAGATAATTTTGGCTAAAAGTATGGATATGGTAAAAATACTTCCAAATCTCAGAAACTGAAAAATTTGAAGGCTATTATATTTATTCAGCGTTATTTTTCTGAGGCTTAGGTTCAAACCGAATGATGCTTTATTATGGGCAAATATGACAATTCTAAACATTAATTCATAGCTTTGCCGCATGTGGCATCAAAACATTTTAGAAACCATTGGTAATACGCCATTGGTAAAGATCAACAAAATCACCAAAGATTTGCCTTGCACGGTATTGGCAAAAGTGGAGACTTTTAATCCAGGCAATTCTATCAAAGACCGCATGGCCATTAAGATGATAGAAGATGCAGAGAAGGCCGGTCTATTAAAACCTGGCTATACCATTATCGAAGGAACCAGTGGTAATACGGGTATGGGTTTGGCCATTGCCGCTGTGATCAAAGGTTATAAATGTATTTTTACCACCACCGACAAACAAAGTAAGGAGAAAGTAGATGCCCTAAAGGCCTTTGGTGCAGAAGTAATTGTTTGTCCAACCGACGTAGAACCAGAAGATCCTCGCTCTTATTATTCTGTTTCGAGCAGGTTAATCAATGAGGTGCCCAATTCTTGGAAGCCAAATCAGTATGATAATTTATCTAATTCTGCCGCCCATTACGAAGGCACAGGGCCAGAAATTTGGGAGCAAACAGAAGGTAAAATCACGCATTTGGTAGTGGGAGTAGGAACTGGCGGCACCATTTGTGGCACTGGTAGGTATTTAAAAGAAAAGAATCCTAACATCAAAATTTTAGGAATCGATACCTATGGTTCGGTATTTAAGAAGTATAAGGAGACGGGCATTTTTGACAAGAATGAGATTTACCCTTATATCACAGAAGGAATTGGTGAGGACTTTCTACCTGCCAATGTAGACTTCTCTATCATCGACCATTTTGAAAAGGTAACCGATAAAGACGCGGCTATGATGACCCGCAGGATTCCAAGAGAGGAAGGCATTTTTGCTGGAAACTCAGCGGGTTCTGCCATGGCGGGCTTATTGCAAATGCGACATATGTTTAAGGAAGGGGATGTAGTGGTAGTGATCTTTCATGACCATGGCACCCGCTATTTGGGTAAAATGTTTAATGAAGATTGGATGCGCGATAGGGGCTTTATCTTAAATGAGCAAACCAAAGCCATTAACCTGATAGAAAGCCATAAGCATCTAAAATTAGTAACAGCTAAAGAAGATCAAAATGTAGAGGCTGCGCTTAAAATTATGCGTAAGTTTTATATCTCACAGTTGCCTGTAACCAATGAAGCAGGGGAGTATACAGGGTCGCTAAACGATACTGTATTATTTAATATGTTACTAGAAAACAGTGATATCAAACATAAGTTGGTAAAAGAAGTGATGAGTGCCCCATTCCCGTTTGTAATGCCTAATGCAAGTTTAGAAGAGGTAAGTAAAATGATTACCAAAGAAAATGCTGCGGTATTGGTAAAAGACCTGATGGGTGACGTTCATATCATCACCCGCCAGGATATTATTGAGGCAATTGCGTAACAATGTTTACGCAAACCTCTACTGCTTTTTGCATGTCTTGAACACTCACATATTCTTGTTTAGAATGGATGCCCATTTCGCCCGTGAAGATATTGGGGCAAGGCAAACCCATAAAAGAGAGTCTTGAGCCATCGGTGCCACCGCGAATGTTTTTAATTTCTGGGGTGATGCCGCTCTTGAGGTAAGCTATTTTGGCCATTTCCATGACATGAGGGTGTTGATCCAAAATTTCGCGCATGTTCCTGTATTGCTCTTGTACTGCTATTTTATAGCTAGCGCCTGGGAATTTAGCCACCGCCACTTGTGCCAAAGCTTCTAGTTGTTTTTCGTAGGCAGCGAGTTTTTGGGTATCAAAATCCCTTACAATAAATTGCACTTTGGCTTCTTCAAGCTGACCTTCCATGTGCACCGGATGCACAAAACCTTCATAGCCTTCTGTAGCCTCGGGACACCAGTTATCGCTAGGCAACAAACTTAAAAAGTAGGCTGCTACTTTTTGCGCATTCACCATCTTGCCTTTGGCATAACCTGGGTGAGCGCTAATGCCGTAAAAGGTAAGCGTGCAGCCATCAGCCGAGAAAGATTCACCTTCTAAATGTCCTCGTTCGCCACCATCTAAGGTGTAGCCAAAATCGGCAGCCAATTTTTGCATGTCTACTTTATTCACGCCACGTCCAATTTCTTCGTCTGGGGTAAACAAAATTCTTATTTTGCCATGTTCCACCTCTGGATGTTGCATCAGATAGTTGGCAAAATCCATGATAATAGCTACACCCGCCTTGTCGTCTGCACCCAATAAGGTAAGTCCAGAAGCCGTGATGATATCGTCGCCAATGCGTTCTTTTAGGTAGGTATGATTTTCTTTGCTAATGATAATGTCTTTATCATCTGGCAAAACGATATCTGAGCCATCCCATGCTTGATGTAAGATAGGTTTAACGTTGGTGCCGCTGCAATCTGGCGCAGTATCTACGTGCGCGCAGAAGCAAATCACAGGCATGGTTTTTTGGGTATTAGATGGAATGGTAGCATATACATAGCCATATTCATCTAACTCGGCATCGGTGATGCCCATTTCTAACAGTTCTTTTACCAGCAATCTACTGAGGTCTTTTTGCTTCATAGAAGAAGGCTGGGTATCCGAATTAGGGTCGGCAGTGGTATCAATTTGCACATAGCGCATCAATCGTTCTGCCACAGTATAATTGTATTTCATTTGAGCTTAATTAGCAAACTTCACTGCGGTACCAGAAGCCGATACCATTAACATACTGCCTCTTTGGCCAAGGGTTTCGTAATCTAAATCTACACCAATGATGGCATCTGCACCAAGTACTCTGGCTTCAATAATTAACTCTTCTAGTGCTTTGTCTTTGGCTTCTCTTAATACGCGTTCATAAGACTCGGCTCTGCCGCCAAAAAAGTCTCTGAAACTAGCGAAAATGTCTTTTACAAAATTGGCACCAATGATTACTTCTCCAGTAACAATGCCTTTGTACTCGCTAATGATTTTACCTTCGATGGTGTTGGTGGTGGTTACTAGCATGATTTTTAGGTTTTTTTAATTATAAAATTATTAAGGAATTGGTCAAAGGTAAATGAAAATTTACATCTATTTTCGTGCTCAATATGAAAAATTTAATAGGGTTAGTAATCATATTTTTTTTCGGTTTGAACGCAAAGGCGATCAATGCCCCAACGCTTAATTCGCCCACCAATAATGCTACCTTGGGTAACTTTGTCACAACCCTAATTGCCAATCAGGTGACGGGGGCACTTGGCTACCAATTTCAACTAGATACGGTGAATACCTTTAACAGTGCAGGCCGTTGGACAGATACTGCCAATTTTAGAGCCATCACTTCACCTATCTTAAAAATTGGAAAAAGTTATTTTTGGAGAGTAAGGTGTTATGCAGGTTCTGATACTTCTGTTTGGTCTACCACCAACTCCTTTACTACCATCCTTAATACAACTGGTTTATTGAGCCCTAGCAATAACAGTACTGGGCCTATTGCATTATTAAGGTGTCAGAATTATGGGGCAGGGTTAAATTATCAATTCGAAACAGATACCGCTGCTAACTTTTCGTCTCCCTTAAAGACACTTAAAATTTTAAGCACAAGCCAATTAGAGGATACCATATTGTTTAATTATGGACGAAAAATATTTTGGAGAGCCAGGTGTTTTAGTCATCTAGGGGATACTTTTGCCTGGAGCCCCACTTGGACTTATACCATGCATACTTCGCCTACCTTAAATGGAAGCAGCGGTATTTTAATTAGCGACCCCTACTTTTTACCCTCTTGGGCAAATGCAGGGTTGTCTAAAATCATTTTTCAGATAGATACCAGTAATCTATTTAATACCATCAACCTGGTTGAAAAGGAAATTGCCGCAGGAAGAACCGTTGACACCCTAAGAGATTTAATGTTTGGAAGAGATTATTTCTATAGAATTAAGCTGGTATATGGTTCAAAAGAAACCAACTGGTCTGTGGTAAGACAAATTAGGATTAAATCTAATCTAAACAGTGCTTCGCCAGGCAACGGATCTACCTTGAGCCTACTTAATGTAAACTTTGCTTGGTCTAATATGTCGGGTGTAAGGTATCAAGTAGAGCTATATTATGATTCTGCTCAAACCCAATTATTGCGAGATACCATCACTAACAACAGTAATTTTGCCGCCAATCATCCCTTGCAACTTAATAAATGGTATCGCTGGAGGGTGAGGGCATTTCATGCCAAAGACACCTTGCCTTGGTTGGTTTCTAATTTTAAGACATTTACTGGGCAATTAAATTTAGGTGCCCCCAATAACAATGCTACCAATGTGATTGTGCGACCAAGGTTTAGCTTTAGAAAACAAACATGGGGCACTTCGCATGTCATGGAAATAGATACAGGTACAAGTTTTGGTTCAAGCCCCTCTTCCTATTATATAAAAGTAACAGACAGCTTTAATTATGATGGCAGTTTTTTTCACTACATCGACACTGTGCTAAAGTATAATCAAAGATATGTTTGGCGGGTATATGCCATTAAAGATGGGGCAGAGGCCGAGCCTACCCAAAGAACCTTTACCACTATTGCAGCGCCAACCAACTATTTTCCGCAAAACAATTTTATTGGAATTGGAACACAAACCAATGCACTAATTACAGGTATTACGGGGTCTAAATGGGTTTCGTGGGAATTGGATACAGCAGCGGATTTTTCATCGCCTCATAAATTTGCTGGTGCTAACCAGCATAAGCCAGATGATTTTACCCCACAGTATGTAGAGGTAATTTTCCCAGAAGATTTACTCTTTCATGCCAAGTATTATTGGAGAACCAGGTGCATCAATGATTTAGACACTAGTTTATGGTCGGTTCCTTTTAACTTTACCACTACCCAAGATATGTTTTTAACCAATCCAGCCAATGGAGCGGTAAATCAACCTTTGGCCACAAAATTAGAGTGGAGCATTCAAGGGAGCAATTTACATTTGAGGTATCAGTACCAAATTGCCACAGATTCTAATTTTGCTGGAAGGCCCATTATTACTTTGCCTGCGCTTAATACCTCTAATACAACTGTAAATGGAACCTATGCCACTACTTATTTTTGGCGTGTAAGGGCATTCAATGGCATTGATACCAGCAGATGGTCAGAAATACGCAGGTTTAGTACCCTTCCGCCTCCTGTGATTGGTGTGCCAAGTTTATTATCGCCAGCCAGCAGTGCAAAGAATATACCTGTGGCACCCGTTACCTTAACCTGGTCTTTTGCCAACAACGCTTTAGAATATGAGGTGGTGGTATCGGATGAGAATACTTTTACCAATATCATAGCCAGTGGTAAAACTGCAGGTACAGGCTCTATTTTTTCGGGGGTTCAACCCAAAACAAGGTATTATTGGAGAGTAAGAGGAGTGAATGGAACCGTGTTGGGGCCATGGAGTGGGGGAAGGTGGTTTGAGACAGCTCCACCAGTGGGTATAGAAGAAGAAATTACAATTAAAGGACTTCAATTGTATCCTAACCCAGCCACGGATGTAGTTACAATAAAAGCAGAAGAACCAATACAAATTTCTGTGCTAGACATACAGGGCAAAACCATGTTGGTTCAAACCGAAAAAACAAAAGAAACAAGTATAAATGTAGCTGAATGGCCTAATGGAATGTATTTGGTTATGATAGAAACTCAACATGGGGTTAAGATTCAAAAGTTAGGTGTAGGCAGATAGTAATAAACATATTAAACTTTAATTAGTATATATTTGAATTACTATGAAGAGGTTTGGTGTAATATTATTATTGTATTTCTTCGGTTTGAACGCAAAGGCTTTAAATGTTCCGACCTATATAACACCTATCAATGGTAGTAACTTGACAAGTTTTACGGTAACTATTACAGCCAGTCAAGTAAACGGTGCAACTGGTTATCAATTTCAATTAGACACTGTTGCAAGTTTTAATAGTGTTGGACTTTGGACTGAAACCGCAGCTAGTAGAGTGGTTAATAGTCCGGTTTTAAGAGCTGGGAAAACTTTTTATTGGAGGGTTAGATGTTTTGCGCCAAATGATACCTCCATTTGGAGTAATACATTTAGCTTTAATACCGTACTCGGTACTACACAAATTATAAGTCCAGCCAATAATTCCAACGGGCCAATAGTAGAGTTTAGGGCAATTGGCTTAGGGCAACTACCTGAGGTTGGTTACCTATTTGAGATTGACACTGTAGCGTCTATGAACTCTGGATTTAAGGTAACAAGAATTACACCTACTAACCAATTTATAGACTCGACCATCTTTAATTATGGTAGAAAATTGTTTTGGAGGGCAAGAGCATTTAACAACTTGGGAGATACTTTGACATGGAGTGCCATACGGAATTATACCATACACGCCATGCCAACAATTAATGGTAACACCAGTTTAACCAATGTAGACCCTCAAACAACAATTTCATGGTTGAATGCTGGGTTATCCACCATCATACTTCAGATAGATACAAGTAATCTTTTTAATTCTTCAAAATTGGAGGAAAGGGAAATTGTTGCGGGCAGAACAGTTGATACTTTAAGAGATTTAAGTTTTGGTAAAGATTACTTCTATCGTATTAAACTAAAGTTTGGTTCTAATGAAACAAATTGGTCTGTCATAAGGCATATTAGGATTATCTCGAGTATATCAGGTGTTTGGCCAAGCAATGGAACAAACGTAAATTCTATTAGTCCTATTTTTACTTGGCAATCAGTGAATGGTGTTAAATTTCAGATAGAGTTATATAGCGATTCGGCACTAACGCAGTTGTTAAAAGATACTATTACCAATGGCAACAATTTTCCTATCATTAATACATTACAATTAAATAGGTGGTATAGTTGGAAATTGAGGGCATTTCATGCCAAAGATACCCTGCCATGGTATATTTCTTATTTTAAATCCTACAATGGAATGGTAGGTTTAGGTTCGCCATTTAATAATGATTCCAATGTAAATCTTAGGGCAAAATTTACTTTTAAAAAGGTACCATGGGCAACCTCACATGTTTTGGAAATTGATACTGGTTCTAGTTTTAGTTCAAGTCCTTCTTCTTATTTTATTAGAATTGTGGACGGTTTTTACAATAATGGTATGGTTCAATATTCAAGCTATGTAGACACTACCTTAAAGTTTAATCAAAAGTATGTATGGAGGGTTTATGCTTTGAACAACAATAATCAGTCAGAACCTAATGTTAGAACCTTTACCACTATTGCGGCTCCCAAAAATTATACACCATCCAATAATTCCAAGGCCACAGGTACCCAAATCTATGCTTCAATTGTTGGCATTCCTGGCTCAAAATGGATTGCTTGGGAATTAGATTCTATGCCAGATTTCTCTTCGTCCTTTAAGATAACAGGGATAAATGAACACACACTTGACGCTACTTATCTTGCATATGCTAAATTAAATTTCCCTACCTACCTAAATTTTCATACTAAGTATTATTGGAGAGCTAAGTGTATTAATGATTTTGATACTAGTTCTTGGTCTATACCTTTTAACTTCACTACAACTGGAGAGGTGGAATTAAGTAATCCGAATAACAACCAGACTAATTTGCCAGAAGTAACCACACTTAGATGGTATATGAATGGCGTTTTAAAGCAAACTGGTTTTCAATATCAGTTGGCAACTGATTCAAATTTTGTGGACGCGCCCATAGTAACATTACCAGTTTCGGATGCATTTAGCACTACCGTAAATTGTAACACTGCCACAACTTATTATTGGCGTGTGAGGGCATATAATGAGTTTGATACTAGTAGATGGTCGAAATTTAGAAGATTTTCTACCAATAACCCAACCCCAATAGCTAAGCCAAATTTGATTTGGCCAGAAAATCGAAGTATAAATGTACCATCATCTTCAATTAATTTTAGTTGGGGGCCAGCCAATAATGCCTCAGAATACGAATTGGTGATGTCAATAGATAGCACTTTTAACAACACCTTTTATAACCATAGGACGACAAACACTTATTCGACTTTAAATGGTTTTCTTCCCAAATCAAAATATTTTTGGAGGGTTCGCGGAGTTCAAGGAGCAATATTGGGTCCTTGGAGTGAGGAAAGATGGTTTGAAACTGCTTCACTCGTTGGAGTTAATGAAACCAAAGACATAAAAGGACTTGTTATGTTTCCAAATCCTGCCCAAGACATTTTTACAGTTAGTGCAGTGGATGATATGCGCATTTTTGTGCTAAACATTCAGGGCAAAACCATGTTGGTTCAAACCGAAAAAACAAAAGAAACAAGTATAAATATAGCTGAATGGCCCAATGGAATGTATTTTATTAAAATTGAAACCGACCAAGGCAGCATGCTTCAAAAACTGATTATAAACCATTGATGGGGAAATATGTGAATACTTAAAATTTGGACGGCGTTCATATTTTTTTACCTTTGCCAAAATCTAAGGAACTTTGAACCGTTCAGTTAATAAATTCCCAGCCACCCTTTTACTTGCCGATGGCACAGTATTTACGGGCACTTCTATTGGAAAAATAGGAACCACTACCGGAGAAATTTGCTTTAATACCGGTATGACAGGATATCAAGAAATTTTTACAGACCCGAGCTATTCTGGCCAGATTTTACTTCAAACCAATGTGCATATTGGAAACTACGGTGTGCATGCTACCGAGGAAGAATCTGATACCATTAAAATAGCCGGATTGGTGTGTAAAAATTTTAATGTGCCCTATTCTAGAAAGCAATCCATGCAAAGTGTGCAAGAGTATTTTGCGCTTAACAATATTGTGGGCATTGCCGATGTAGATTCAAGAGAGATTGTTAGGCATGTGCGCAGCAAAGGCGCTATGAATGCCATTATCTCTTCCGAAGCCAAAACAGTGGAAGAGTTAAAGGCCGAATTGGCTGCGGTGCCTTCGATGGAGGGCTTGGAACTGAGTTCGGTGGTTTCTACCAAAGAAACCTATTTTATGGGCAATGATGCTGCACCCAAGCGTGTGGCAGTATTGGATTTAGGCGTTAAGAAAAATATTTTGAGGTGTTTGGTTGAACGCAACACCTATTTAGCGGTATTTAACTGCAAAACTACTTTTGAAGAAATGATGCAGTTTAAGCCAGATGGTTTTATGATTAGCAATGGCCCTGGCGACCCTGCCGTGATGCCTTATGCGGTTGAAACGGTAAGAAAAATAGTTGAGGCTGGCATTCCATTGTTTGGCATTTGTTTAGGCCATCAAATGTTGGCCGAATCTCAAGGCTTAAAGACCTTTAAAATGTTTAATGGCCATAGAGGCTTAAACCATCCTGTAAAGAATTTAATTACAGGAAAATGTGAAATTACCTCACAGAACCATGGATTTGGGGTGCTCATGGAAGATACATTAAATCATCCGGGCATTGAGCTTACCCATGTGAATTTAAATGATAATACGGTAGAAGGTATAAGGCTAAAAGATAGAAAAGCCTTCTCGGTGCAATACCATCCAGAGGCTGCGCCAGGCCCAGAAGATAGCAGATATTTATTCGACGATTTTATACAATTAATGAATTAAAACTATGAGTGGAATTATTGACATTCACGCTAGACAAATTTTAGACTCCCGTGGTAACCCTACGGTAGAAGTTGAAGTAATTACAGAAGATGGAGCTTTAGGAAGGGCTGCGGTTCCATCTGGAGCATCTACTGGCATTCATGAAGCTGTTGAATTAAGAGATGGTGATAAGCATGTTTACATGGGCAAAGGCGTTTTAAAAGCCGTGAAAAATGTAAACGAAGAAATTTGTAATAAACTAATCGGTGTAGATGTATTTGAGCAAAACGAGATTGATCGTAAAATGCTTAAGTTAGATGGAACAGATAATAAAGGCAATTTAGGAGCCAACGCTATTTTAGCAGTGTCTATGGCTTGTGCTAAGGCTGCTGCCATTGAGTGCAACATGCCTTTGTATCGCT
>CAYUDC010000071.1:0-891 GCA_964443415.1 uncultured Chitinophaga sp.
TACTTAAACAGTGTGATTATCTTATAAACTTTGATTAGGGCATTTAGTTTAGAAACGCATATAATGTTAGGAATTAAGAAAATAATTCATGAAATTCCATTTGATATAGTTGCATTTTCCACTTTTAATTTTGGTGTTATGGTAAAACTTATGAAAGAAAAGAGTACACTGTTTTTTTTGTTTTTATCAGTTTTACAATCAATGATTTGCTTTGCTGGCAATGAAGTTGATTCTACTGTAAATGCTTTTAGGAAAATGCCAAATGATACCAATAAGGTCATATTGATGACTTCCTATGCCAACCAAATCAATTATCAAAATCCCAAGTATGGCAAGGCGATTGCCGAAGAGGCCTTAAATATATCTAAGAAGCTTCATTACGATTTTGGTATCATGAAGGCAAATTCGATTTTGGCATTTTGCTTTCTTAACTTTTCGGAGTTTGATTCTGCTAGAATTTGTCTGACTCAATCCATTGAAAAGGCAAAAGAAATTAATCATTTAGAGGGTTTAGGGCATGGCTATACTGGCTTAGGAAACGTTTATTATTTTCAATCTCTTTTGCCCAGTGCTATTGAGTCATGGTTAAAGGCTCTTGTCATCAATGAACAACGCAAAGACACCAATGGGATGGTGGGTATCCTAAGCAATATTGGTGCTGTTTACTTAGACCTGGGTAACTATACCGAATCGATGGCATACTTTAAAAAAGCCCTTCATCTAAATCTTGCATGTAGGTCATTAAGAAATCGAACTGAAATTTACTCTAATATAGCTACCATTTATTCAAGAACCAATCGAAAAGAACTTGCTTTAAAATATCATCTAAATGCTTTGTCTATCGCAAAACAAGTAAAATTGATTTAATTTTTTCTTTCTTTACATTGTAAA
>CAYUDC010000071.1:901-13293 GCA_964443415.1 uncultured Chitinophaga sp.
AGTTTAGACCTACAAGCGGCTTGTATGGCAGATTTAGTGAATCAATATAGAAATAAAAAAAATCCAGTATTGGCCTTAGATTATGCCAAACAATCTTTGGATTTAAGCAGAATAGTAGGAAATCAGGACAATATAGCCTTTGCTTGGTTACTCATAGGACAATGCTATTGGGATATTTATGATCAGAATAACAAAGAGCTACTTCAAAAAATATTTGGTGGAAATAAGGTGAAATGTCTGAATGTATCCTTGATGTATCATGATAGTGCCATTCATTTTTATGAAGAGTCTGGCATGTTAGATCGGTTAAAATTAGTGTACGATTCTAAAAGTTCAGTACAAGAATCTCTCGGAGACGGAATGGGAGCTTATGAAAGTTTCAAAAAGGCCTCAGCCTTAAAGGATTCATTATTTAATATGGAATTGGACAGGAAATTAACCCAAAACACCATGCAATATGAATTTGATAAAAAGGAAGCCATCAATAAAATTGAGCAAGAAAAGAAGGTAAGCCGAGAGCGAAATATTAGAAACATAGTGTTGGCAGGTCTTTTATTCACCTTAATTTTTGCCTTTGTAGTGCTTAGTCAAAGAAATAAAATTAACAAAGCAAGAAAACGAAGCGAAGAATTGTTGCTAAACATTTTGCCAGAGGAAGTAGCCGAAGAACTTAAATTAAAAGGAGAAGCTGAGGCAAGGTTAATTGAAGAGGTTACAGTTTTGTTTACTGATTTTAAAGGTTTTACCGCTCTTTCCGAAAAACTCACTCCAAAAGAACTTGTAAAAGATTTACATGAGTGCTTTACAGCATTTGATAACATTATGCAGCGTTATGGTTTAGAGAAAATTAAAACTATTGGGGATGCGTATATGGCAGCTGGTGGATTACCAACTCCTAATGCCACGCATGCTTCGGATGTAGTAAAAGCCGCCTTAGAGATTAGACAATTTATGGAGGAAGGAAAGGCAAAAAAAATGGCAAATCAGGAACCCTATTTCGAAATTCGGATTGGCGTGCATACAGGACCGGTTGTTGCAGGCATAGTAGGAGTGAAAAAATTTAGTTATGATATTTGGGGCGATACGGTGAACACTGCTAGTAGAATGGAAAGTAGTGGCAGCATTGGAAAAGTAAACATTAGTGAATCAACCTATCAAAAAATTAAAGACCTTTCTTTTTTTAGGTTTGAACCTAGAGGTAAAATTGCTGCCAAAGGGAAGGGTGAAATTGAAATGTACTATGCAGAAGGGCAGGAAGATGAAGCTTCTACGAAATAAAATAGCAGTTTGAGTGATTTTTGTATTAAATTCGATAATCACCTTGCTAGAAATTGTTTTACATTTAAAATTAACCTTATGTCAATTAACCCAAACGCATTTTACCATTTGTCACCAGATGGGGTAAATTACCTTACTTGTCCTAATGCTGATGGCGCAAAAGTTACTTTTGCCCCCCTTGATAAATCTTACAGCACAGCCATAGATACCCAAACATGGTTTTTAGAATCGGATGGAAATACCATAGAAAGTGTTTATATCACCTGTAAAATAGGAGGTAATTTATATTATTTAACAGCCAATGGTACCCTTAATTCAAATTTGGTAGTATCTAAAAGTAAACCAACCAGTAATGGCTGGAGTATCGACATCAATGGAGGAATCACTTTAAATTTTGCAAATGGCAACCCACCACAGTTTGCAAATAAATCGAGTGAAAATCCTGCAAAACCCATTGAAGGGGATCAGATTTTAAATTGGACATTTCTAACGCCCTATGAAAAGATTAATGTAAGTGATAAATTTTATATATCTAGTGAATCACAATATTTAACAAATCAAGCCCCAACAAACGATGAAGTTGGAATGTCTGATACCATTGATTCTGTGAATTCGGTTTGGGTGATTACGGGCACGTATGATGCTGCAAAAGGATTAATTACAAAGGCACAAATTTCATGTAATGGTTATTTTATTTATGGCTTAGAAGATCAATCTGTAGTAAATAGTTATAAAACCAAAAAGGCTGATTATAGCTGGACCATTCAAGATACTGGAGATCAACACGCCAGTTTTATCTGCGGCAAGGATGCTACCCCAGATAGCTCTGGTGGGTTGAATATTAATGCAGAAAATAATAATGTAGTAACCTCCGGGCCTGGCACCAGAAAATGGAAATTTAGAAAAACTATCAGTAATAGGTAAATCACCTAGCAGCGATTCATTCTAACCATAGTATAAAGTTGAAACAAAATTTAATAAACATCATTTTAGGTGTATCTTGGATGTTGCTTCCTTTTGAATTATTGGCGCAGGAAACGGATAGAGGGGTACAACCACAGTTACAGCAATTAAAATCGGATCAATCAATAGGCTACCATGCTAAAGTGGCCTATTGCGACTCTTTATTGGAGATTGTAAAAGCACAACATAAAAATTGTGATGTAGTAAGTATTTTATTGTTTAAGGCTGATTTGTATTCGAAAAAAGGAGAATATAAAAGTGCTTTACATGCACTCAACTTTTCTAAAAGACATTTACAGAGCCAAGACTGTTCAGACGAAACTATTAAAGCCAATTTATACTTGCATTATGCCAACCTTTATACCTTTATTAATGAGAATAAGCGGGCAATAAACTACCTTCAAAAAGGATTAGATTATTGCCTGCAAGAGCTTCCTAACAGTGATATTTTGGTTCAATTTTATAATACCAAAGCTTACCAATATACCCAATTGGATAGTCAATTATATTATTTAAAGGCAGGCATTCGTATTGCAGATAAGATAGGTAATCTTAATTCGCAGGAATTAATTTTAAGCAGTTTAGGTTTTGTTTATGCAGAATCTGGAAATAATCAATTGGCTACAAAATATATTACTCAAGCATTGAAAATTGCTAAGAAAAGAAATGCTTTTGGATCTTTAAGTGCTTTATATAATAACTTGGCTGGATTAAGTTCGTCTCCATGGTTGAGGGGTAAATATTTAGACTCTTCTTTATATTATGCTAATTTAAAAGGTGATTTGCCAGACATTCAATTTTGTAAAGAAAATAGAGCGTGGTTTTATTACGATCAAGGGGAGTATGAAAAAGCATTTTTAGAATTAGGGGCATCTATTGAATTAAAAGACTCCATCTATAACCAAAATAAAATTAAAGCATTTGCCGAAATGGAACAAAAGTTTGAGGCGGATTTAAAAACTGCCCAAATTGAGTTGCTTAGCAAAGAGAATGAAATAGAAAGAATTAAAGCCTCCCGAAATCTGGGAATTAACTTTGGTTTAGGTGGTGCCTTGATAGGAATTATTTTTGTGGCCTTAGCCTTTTATAAACAAAATAAGAAGAATCAAACCCTTAACATTCAGTTGGTGGAAGAGAAATCTATTTCTGATGCTTTGTTACTAAATATTTTACCCTCTGAAGTAGCCGAGGAGCTCAAATCTAAGGGAGAAGCTGAGGCTAGGCTGATTGAAGAGGTGACTGTTTTGTTTACAGATTTTAAAGGGTTTACTGCTTTATCTGAACAGTTAAGTCCAAAAGAATTGGTAAAAGATTTACATGAGTGCTTTACAGCTTTTGATAATATTATGCAGAAGCATGGCCTTGAAAAAATAAAGACCATTGGAGATGCTTATATGGCCGCAGGTGGATTACCTACGCCAAATAGTTCACACGCCTTGGATGTGGTGAATGCTGCGCTTGAAATCAAAGAGTTTATAGAACGAATGAAACTAGAAAAAATGGCCATTGATAGGCCATTTTTTGAAATTAGAATTGGTGTGCATACGGGGCCAGTAGTAGCGGGCATAGTGGGTGTAAAAAAGTTTAGTTACGACATCTGGGGAGATACTGTAAACACCGCTAGCAGAATGGAAAGCAGCGCAGAAACTGGTAAAGTTAATATAAGTGGAGCCACTCTCGAACATCTTAAACATCTAAAAGCATTTCGGTTTGAACCAAGGGGCAAAATTGAAGCAAAAGGAAAGGGTGCCATTGAAATGTTCTATGTTGAGCGTATTGCGTAAAATATTATATAGATATCGTAAAAAAAATTAGGTTAAGTAGAATAAAAATGTAACTTTGATTTTACCCATTAAAACTACACCTGCCTGTTTTCTGATTGATTTTTTACCTATTTACTAGTTTAACCTGTGTTTACACCTATGAAAAACATTTTGTTTTTTTATTGTCTTTTGTTTTTGCAGGTAGCAAAATCAGATGGCCAAATCATCAATGGAAATTTCGAAAATTGGAATGGCAATGAGCCCAATAATTGGGTGTCCACCAATGCATTAATGATCTTGGGAAATCCCCAATCTGTTTTTAAATCAACTGATGTCCATGAGGGAAGTTTTGCTTGCGAGATCAATACCATTGCAGTAAAAAATAAAGTCCCTGGCTTCCCAATCCCTGATTATACTGGATCTATTTTCACTGGAAAACAAGTGGGATTTAATACCATCATGGGGGTACCTTTTTCATATAAACCAACTATGTTAAGGTTTTGGTATACCTATAATGCAAGGAATGGGGATTCTGCCAGTATCATTGCTTATACTACAAAATGGAATAGTACCAATAACCGAAGAGACACCCTCAGTATTGGTTTTGGCATAATTAAGGACTCGGTAGGGGTTTACACCAAAATGGAACTTAACCTTTCCATTTTAGATACCAGTATTAGTCCAGATACAGCCGTAGTGCTATTTGCCTCGAGTACAGTAACAGCAAAAGCAGAAGGTGCACGACTAGTATTAGATGAGGTAGCCTTGGTAGGAGGAAATGTTGGATTAATCAAAGAACGGAAGGGCATTGATTTTTCGGTTTATCCCAATCCAGCAAAAAACGGATTGTTCAAAATTGAGTTGAGGCAACATACCCAAGAGCTGGCTGTTGATATATTTGATTTTCAAGGCAAGTGTATGGCTGCCTATCAAGTGAAGGATTCGAGATTCCTTGAAATACCTACAGATGGTTTTCCGGTTGGGATTTACCAAATTAGGGTGCGCAGCAATGAAAGTATTTCATACAAAAAACTGATGATTGAATAGTGAAGAGTCATCTGTTAATATTAAACCTAGCAGGCAACTTTGGTAGGATTTTAATGCTTACCTGTTTGTCTTTTCTTTTTAGTCTTAATGCCTATTCTCAAGAGTTTAGGTCGAAAGATAGAAGAATACAAAGAGACAATGATACATCCAATATTCAATTGAATGCTTTTGTTGTAACGGGAACTGTAAAATCAATAAAAGGAAATGAGATATTACCGCTGGCTGTAGTGAGAGAATTAGGGTCAAACAATGTAGTTCAATCAAACGATTATGGACATTATTTGATTAAATTAGACATTCGAACACCCAAAAAATTGATATGTAGTTATTTGGGATTTGAGTCGGACACCATTGCCATTTCCTATAAAAACAGTGTGGTGGATTTCTCGCTAAAAGAGAGTTTTACAACCATCAAAGACATTGTAGTTTCGGCATCAAGAAAAGATGAAAGGAGATTTGAAAGTCCGGTTACCATTGAATCATTGCATCAGGTGGACTTGTTGTCTAATCCTTCTATGAACATGTATGAAAGGTTGATTAATATGGCCACTGTGGATGCCATTACTACCAGTGCAAACTTTAAAACCATTAATACCAGAGGATTTAATTCGAGTTACAACCAGCGTTTTATTCAAAGGTTAGATAATATGGATTTATCTATGCCAGGGTTTAACTTATCTTTAGGGGCCTTAAATGGTCCTATAGACCTCGATGTGGTGCGTATGGAGTTAATTCCAGGAGCCAATTCTGCTTTGTATGGCCCAAATGCCATTAGCGGATTGATGAATACTTTGTCTAAAAATCCGTTCTTATACCAAGGATTGAGTGTAGAAGTGAAAACTGGAGTGAATCATGTAGACGGAATAGATAATACGCCACAGCCTTTATATGATTTAAATCTAAGGTATGCGAAGGTTTTAAGTAAAAAGGTGGCGGCCAAAGTAACTTTTGGCTACATGAAAATTGCCGATTGGCATGCAACAGATTATAGGGATGTTTCTAATTATAGTTATACCAAAAATCTCACGGAATACGGGTATCAGCCTGGGCCTGGCAACCCTGGATATAATGGTTTAAATATTGGTGGAGATGAAGTATCTGCCATATTTGATACAAGTATAAAGGCGCCAGTTACCAACCAACCTTTTCTGAGTAAAGGTGCGTTGCGGGTTTCGAGAACAGGTTATAGAGAGGATCAGTTATTTCATTACGAACCATACATGTTAAAAGGAGATTTTGGATTTTACTATCGTCCTTGGAAAGATGTAGAAGTTTCTTGGCAATCAAGGTTTGGAAGAGGTACCAGTAATTTTCAGACAGACAATAGAACACAAGTAAACAACTATTTTTTACAGCAGCATAAGTTAGAGGCAAAAGGCAAGAATTATGTGTTTAGATCCTATGTTAGTGCCGAGTCGCTTGGCGAGGCAATTGACATTAGTCTAACGTCAGTAAATTTAAACAGAGCTGCAAAAGCAGATCAGAATTGGTTTATGCAATATTTATTGGCCTATTCTGGCTTTTACAATTCTATAGCTTGGTTGTCTGGTAAAGATTCTATAACACCAGGAAACGACGCTACTGCTAGGAAATTTGCTGATGGAAATAATAGCGATTTATATGCTACTTTATTAACTTTAACGGGTAATGACAGTGCCACCGCTAGTTTAATATTAGGCGGTTCTCGGTTCGAACCGGGTACTATAGGATTTGATTCGGTGTATGAAATTATCAAGAATAAATCTTTTAGTGAGGATGGAGGTAGAATTAAAAGTATTTCTAAAAACTGGTATTCGGAGTTTGTATATGATTTTTCGCCATACACCAAAGCAGTTTCATTGCAGGCGGGCGTAAACTATCGATTATATATGCCCAATACTTTAGGGTCTGTTTTTGCAGACACCCTTCATCTGATATATTTTAATGAGGTAGGAGGTTTTGTGCAGGCCGGTAAGAGTTTTTTAAATGAGCAGCTAAAATTACAAGGGTCTGTGAGGGCAGATGCATTTCAAAACTTTAACCCCAGATTTAGCCCTAGGCTTTCTGCCATGTATGTGCTAGGCAAGAAAAAGCAGCATAACATAAGAGCTTCGGCACAAATTGGTTTTAGAATGCCAGCTTTGATTGATATGTATTCGCATATGAATGTAAAAGGCGCCTTAACTTTTGGTGGCTTTTTAAGCGATGCACAGCAATTAAATTTGGTTAGAACTACGGAAAATGGAAGTCAATTTGTAAACATGTACACTTCTGCTTCTGTGGTAGAGTTTCTTTATTCGGGGGATTCTACTAGGCTTAGAAAACCAGTTATTAAAGACATTGCACCAGAAGAATTAAGAACGGTTGAAATTGGATGGAGAAGTTTTATGTATGGAAAGCTTGAGACGGATGTAAACATATATTTTAATACGTTTCAAAACCTTATCAGTGCTCAACAATATATAGGGCCAATCAATAGAAATGATACCATTAATGCTGCATACGTTAAAAACCAACAGCTTACTCAGGTTTACAGGAGGGCTGCCAATGCTGATTTTCCGGTACATTCTTATGGATTGTCAATTGCATTAACCTATTACCATAACAGGGTATGGGCATTTTATGGCAACTATAATTTCAATCAATTGATCACTTCTGAGACGTTTATCAGACAAAACTTTGAGAAGGGATTTAATACGCCCAATCATAAGTTTAATTTGGGTGCACGAGGCACCAAAATATTTAAGAATTTTGGGCTCACTACCAACTTCAGATATGTAGATCAGTTTTACTTTTCGGAATATGAGCGAGTAGGGTTAATTGATGCTTATTATTCTTTGGATTTAGCATTTAATTATGTGGTAACCAAGCAGTCGTTGTTGTTGAAACTTGGAGGTACCAATATCACCAATCAGCGATACATTCAAGGTTTGGGCTCGCCAACCGTTGGTGCCATGTTTTATTTTTCTGTAATTTATGATAGTTTGATAAAGTAGTTTCTAACCATGAAAAGATTACTGTTTTTATTCATTTTTCAGGTATTGCTGTTAAGTGTTTATGGCCAAGAACCTATCAGTAAAAATTATACATCTAGTAATTTTCAGGCACATCGATTAATTTGGGATTTTACCCAAGATAAGTATCAAAGACTTTGGATGGCAAATAATGATGGCATTCTAAGGTTTGATGGGAATAATTGGAGACTTTTTAAAACACAGAATCCTGTGAGAAGTCTGGCAATTACCAAGGATGGGGAGATATATGCTGCTTGCTTAAATGATTTAGGACTACTGCAATTTAACAAAGATGGTTCAACCACTTTTAATAGTTTTAAGAAACATGGAGCCTTGGCAAGTTTAAGGGCAACGGGTGATGAAAAAGTGATTGCTATTGATAACAACGTATATTTTTGTTTTGGTAATTCTTTGATAAAAATAGTAAGGCAAAAGGATAGTCTTGTTGCTGAAATTATCAGAGAAAAGCAAGTATTAGGGATAGCTTCTTATCAAAATAAGTTAATTGTTAATTTAGCGAAAGAGGGTTTAACCATATTTAATAACAACACTTTTACCAATTTATTGAATGGTGTTGAAATGGCCAGTATGCAAATTTCAAAGGCCATTTCTACCCCCAAAGGCTTATTGATATTTACAAATTATGATGGTGTTTTTTTATATCATCAAAATAAGGTATCAAAAATGGCTGCTCCTATGTCGAGCTTTGCAGAAAAGGGGGTAGCAGGTGTTTGTTTGCTCCCTCAAAATAAAATTGCAGTAGGTACTTTGCATCATGGGGTGCAAATTTTTAATGAAGATTTTTCCGAATCACAAACAGTAGAATTGCCATCCAATGAAATTTATGCTTTGCATTCAGACCATGAAGGTAATTTATGGACAGCGCATTTAAAAGGACTAACCCACACTTTACTTGGATTACCCATTAAAGATTATTCAAAATTTGGTTCAACCGGAAATATAAATGATTTAGTAGTACACGAAGGCCAATTAATCGTTGCCACTACCGCTGGACTTTTTTCTGCCAATCCTTTAAATGGGAGAGACTTTACACCTTTAAAAGAAGTATCAAGCGAGTGTTGGGATTTAATGGTAGATGCGAACGCTTTGTACATTTCTACTACCAACGGTTTGTATGTTAGGAAGGATAAACAAGTTAAAAACATCCTACCCAATCAAACCATATTAGGCACTCAAAGAGGCAATCTAACGAATGTAATTTATGCATTTGGAGTGTCTTCGGTATATAAGATTGAACCTCAAAAATCAATGTCTATCGAAAAGATAGCAGGGATAAACGAATTGGTTCAATCTGTGGTAGAATTAAAGGATGGCACATTGCTATTTGGAACGCTCAATAATGGGGTAGTGGTGGTTGGCAAGAAAATAAGTTTACCAGAATCATTATTAAATGGAAGAGTAAGCTTTCATAGTTTTAATGGGCAAATGATTGCCAATGCTAAAGATGCCACCTATGTTTTAGAAAGTAACCAACAATTTAAAGATGGGAGTGAATTTGCTGCTATATTTAATCAAATAAAATCAAACGACTTTTACCTTGATCAAAACTTTTGGGTATTTACCGATAAGCAACTAAGGCAAGTTGGTAAGAGCAAGTTGTTAGGTAACAATTTTGCTTATGCCATAAGCGGCAGGCCTACTGCCATTTTCCAAAATAACAATAAGGTTTGGGCTGCTTTTGAAGACAAATTGTATCAAATAGATTTGAGTGGACAATCCTCTCATTCGTCGATAACTGCGATTAACTTTTCTAAAAAACATCCCAATACCATTCATTTTAGTGGGTTTTTTCTGGATAAAAAGGATAGGATCATAGATTTTCAAGAATATCCTTTGGTAATAGATTATGAGGATTTACCAGTAGAATTTGAATTTGGAATAGCCTCTTTTATTCAACCAGAAAAGAACCATTATTCTTATCAAATAAATGGCTTAAATGAAGATTGGAGTGATTGGGAGAATAGCTCTAAATTGGTTATATCTAGCATAAGGCCTGGCATATACGAGCTTAAGGTGAAAGGCAAAAACGCCATGGGAGTTGAAAGCGCGGAGGCCAGTATAAAATTTCAGATTAAATCGCCATGGTATTTGAGCAGCGTAGCCTATTTGGTGTATTTTACCCTTGTGATATTATTTATTTATCTCCTTATTTCGTTTTACCATAAGAGACTCATTTTTAAGAATAAATTGTTAGAGAAAAAGATTCAGGAGCGAACCAAAGAGTTGATACAAGAAAAAGAAAAATCGGATCACCTCTTATTAAATATCATACCCCATGACATTGCAGAAGAATTAAAAGCAAAAGGAAGTGTTGAAGCACAATTGTTCAGTAATGTTTCGGTATTATTTACCGATTTTGAAGGGTTTACGCAAATTTCTGAACAGCTTACACCTAAAGAGTTAGTGAATGAAATCCATCGTTATTTTACGACTTTTGATAGTATCATAGATAAATATGGCATTGAGAAAATTAAAACCATAGGGGATGCGTATTTGGCCGTTTCTGGATTGCCAAATACAGTGGAGGATCATGCCACCAGAATTACTTTGGCAGCATTAGAAATTTGCAAGTTTGTAAACGAAGATGCTGGCAAGTTCGACATCAGAATCGGAATCAATTCTGGACCAGTAGTAGCGGGCATTGTAGGAGTGAAAAAGTTTCAATATGATATTTGGGGAGATACAGTAAATACAGCGAGTAGGATGGAATCTTCGGGTGCAGTGGGTAGGGTTAACATTAGCATGGCAACCTACCACTTGATTAAGAACAATTCATTATTTAAGTTTGAACCTAGAGGTTTACTAAAAGTTAAAGGAAAAGGCGAGGTTGAAATGTATTTTGTGGAAATGTCAACAACTTCAAATGTTTAATTTATATATTGTATCAAGTTAATAACAGATAAATGGATTATAACGCAGCGGAGAATTTTGTATTACAAAAATTAAAAAATGAGTTACCGCCATTGCTTTCATATCATAGTTACCGCCATACCCTCGACGTTTTAGAGGCAGCCATACACTATGCCAAGTTAGAGCAAATTAGTGATTATGAACAGGTATTGCTTAAGACGGCAGTGCTTTTTCATGATATTGGTTTTACCAAACAGTTAGATAATCATGAGGAAATTGGTTGCGAAATTGCCAAGAGTGAATTGGCAAAATTAGATTATGACCAAAATGAAATCGACCTGATTTGTGGAATGATCATGGCCACTAAAATACCCCAAAGTCCACAAAATAAACTAGAACAGATTATTTGTGATGCAGATTTAGACTATTTAGGAAGGGATGATTTTTGGGAAATCGCCCGTTTGCTGTTTCAAGAAATAAATCAATTTAGAAATCCATTAACAGAAGACGAGTGGAATAATATTCAGTTAAAATTCTTGAATTCACATGAGTATTTTACAAAAAGTGCTTTATCATTGCGCAAAGCCAAAAAGGATTTACATACTCAAAAAATTAAAGCATCTTTAGAAAAATAATAAACGTTTAGAAAAAATGAAACAGCAAGGATTAATATTAGTACCAATTGATTTTACACCCGTAAGTGACAGTGCTGTAGAATATGCCAAGAAACTTTCTCTAATCTTATCTGCAGAGCTGGTTTTGCTTCATGTGGTTGGCAAAGAAAAAGAAATTGAAGAGGCAAATAATAAATTAAAAGTAGTAGCGCAAAAACTCAATACCGAAGGTTTTAAAACCAATTTTACAGTAGCGGTTGGGAGCATATTTGATGAAATTGGTAAAGTGGCAGATGATCAAAAGGCTGCTTTGATTGTCATGGGAACACATGGGGTAATTGGCATTCAGCACATCATTGGAAGCAAGGCCTTAAAGGTTATTACAAACTCTAATGTGCCATTTATAGTGGTGCAGAAAAAACCACTGACTGAGCAAGGGTTTAAGAACATATTAATACCGCTTAATTTTAATCAAGAAGTAAAGCAAAGCATTAATTATGCTTGGGAGATTGGTAAATATTTTAAGTCGAAAATTACCATTGCTTACGTGAAAGAGGAGGATGAGTTTATTGCACAAAAAATCAATAGAAACATCGATTATTCGAAGGATTTATTAGATGAAAAGGGCATACAATACGAGATTATTGGTTTAGATAAAAAAGACTTTACCAAAAAAGTGCTTAAATTCTCAAATGAAAACAACATCGACTTGATTACTTTAATTAACAACCACGAAAACATCTTTACCTATTTTGGAGGTTCATTTGAACAAACCGTGATTGGAAATGAATTTCAAATACCTGCGCTGGTTATAAACGCTATTCACCTTAGAGCCGCCTATAGTTTTAGTATCTACTTTGGGT
>CAYUDC010000072.1:0-3086 GCA_964443415.1 uncultured Chitinophaga sp.
TAAGAAAGGTTTCCAGCTGATTTTATGTTTCAATTAAGTGAGGAAGAATTAGAAGATTGGAAGTCGCAATTTGCGACTTCCAATAAGGAAAAGATGGGGCTAAGAAAGCGGCCTAATGTATTCACGGAGCAAGGAGTCGCAATGTTATCTAGTGTCTTAAATAGCTGTTTCTACAAACTCATAGGGCCGCAGAGCTAAATTTTTATTCGTTAGTTTCTACGTCTTTTTTTACCACTTTTCTTCACTACTTTTTGCTTGCCCTTTTCTTTACCCATTGGTAGACCTCTTTTTCCAAAGGAGTTTCGTGGCGACGATTCTGCCAAGCCAAGGTCGATGGTGCGTTTAAAGATATCTGCTGCAGATACAATCACTTTAATAGGGTCGCCTAACTGAAACTTTCTTCGGCTGCGGCGCCCAATAATCCATTGGTTATCGGGGTCGTAATCATAGTAATCATCTTCCATATTGGTAAGGCGTATCATGCCTTCTGCTTTATACTCGCTAATCTCTGCATAAATGCCCCAATCGGTTACGCCAGAGATAATGCCCTCAAATTCTTTTCCAATAAATCCACTGATGTATTCTACTTGCTTATAGCGCACCGAAGCTCTTTCGGCCTCAGCAGCCTTTACTTCCATGGCAGAACTTTGCTTACACATTTCTTCGTAGTGTGCTTCGTTGGCCGATTTGCCGCTGTTTAAATAGGCAAACAGTAAACGATGCACCATTAAATCGGGGTACCTGCGAATGGGCGAGGTAAAATGCGTATAATGCTCAAAGGCCAAGCCGTAGTGCATGGATTTCTTGGTGCCATAATAGGCTTTGCTCATGGTGCGGATGGCCTGGCTTTGCACCAAGTTTTGTTCGGGCTTGCCTTCTAAATTATCCAATAAGGCATTAAAAGAACTGGCAATCGATTTCTGACTTTGCATTTCTATCTTATAGCCAAAGCGGGCTGCAAAGATGTTAAACATGCGCAGCTTGTCTTCGTTGGGCTCTTCGTGGATGCGGTATACAAAGGTTTTTCTTTTCTCTCCCTTACCCAAGCCATTGCCATATTCTGCCACCCGTCTATTGGCCAATAGCATAAATTCTTCGATGAGCTTATGGGCATCTTTTCTTACTTTTACGTAGAGTTCTTTGGGCTTAAAGTTTTCGTCTAACCTAAACTTTACCTCTTGTGTCTCGAAGCTAATGGCGCCTTTTTTAAATCGTTTCTCTTTTAAAATTTTGGCCAAGTCGTTTAAGATATTCAGCTCCTCGGCTAAATCACCCAGCTTGGTTTCTAAGCGTTCTTGTGCTTCTTCGTAGGTAAAGCGTCTAACAGAGTGAATGATGGTTTTGCCATACCACGTGTCTAATACTTCTGCTTTTGGGGTCATTTCTACCACTACAGAAAAGGTAAGTTTATCTTCATTGGGCCTTAAAGAGCATAGGCCATTGGATAACTTTTCTGGCAGCATGGGAATGGTGCGGTCTACCAAGTAAACAGAGGTAGCGCGCCTCAAGGCTTCTTCGTCGAGTTTGCCCCCTTCGGTAATATAATGGCTTACATCGGCAATGTGAATGCCTATTTGATAATTGCCATTGGACAGCTTTTCAAAAGACAAGGCATCGTCAAAGTCTTTGGCATCTTCGGGGTCTATGGTAAAGGTGAGTGTCTTTCTAAAGTCGCGCCTTAGCTTAATCTCTGCTGCGCTAATTTTCTCTGGAATCTTGGCAGCTTCTTGTTCTACTTCTTCCGGAAACTTAGGGTCGAAGCCATATTCTAGCACAATGGCATTCATCTCTGTATCGTGCTGCCCTGGCTTGCCTAATACTTCTACTACTTCGCCAATAGGGTTGTCGTGCTCGGCAGTCCACTCGCTAATGCGGGCCACTGCTTTGTCGCCATTCTTGCCTTGCTTGAGTTTTTCGGCCGGAATAAAAATGTTGTGGTGCATTTTCTTATCGTCGGGTATCAAGAAAGCATAATTGTAATGCACTTGCAACACCCCAACAAAATTGGTTTTGGCACGCTTAAGCACTTCTACTACCTCACCTGTTTGCTTGCCATTTACATGGTGCGCAAACAAAGCCACTTTAACCGTATCTCCATGAAGGGCAGTGTTTTTAAAATCTGCACCAATATAAATGTCTTCGCCCCCATCTTCTCTGCGCACATAGGCATGTCCGCTTTGGGTCATGTCTACAGAGCCAACCACAAATTGGTGGGTAAAGGCAGCCATGTATTTTCCGGGTTCTATTTCTTCGATGATGTTTTCTGCTTCTAATTGTTTTAGGGCAAGTAAGATGGCATTATACACCTCTGTGCCTTCCATATCCAGCCTTCTAGCGATTTGCTTATAGTTGAGCATTTTTCTACCGGCTTCGGTAAAAACTTGCTGTATTTTTCGCTTTAAGGCCTCCGTGTTTTTCAACTTTTTCATTGCATGCAATATAGTTCATGCCTACAATCATTCCTAAAAAGGGTTATTCGTGCAACAAATCGTGGAAAAATCAATTGGGTCGACCCGAAAAAAAATAGGTTTAAAATTAAATTAGGGTTAACTTGCGGGTATGAAACGTGTTGCGATATTTTTGTTTATTCTGTTGTTAATGGTATCTAAGGAGTCTAATTGTCAGTATAAGCTGCAAGTGTTAGATACGGCAAAATTTATTAAAAGTAACCGTGATTTATCTATCAACTACCAAGCGCTATCGTTTAGGGGCATGCATGTGGTAAACGACAAGGTGGTATGGGTAAGTGGTAGCCAAAGTGTGGTGGCTAAAAGTGTTGATGGAGGTAAGACATTTACTGTGATGCAAATTCCGGGTTACCCAAATTTGCAATTGCGTTCTATATATGGCTTTAGTAAAGACGAGGCCTTGGTAGTGGCCAGTGGTTCTCCGGCCTATATCTTTAAAACTTGGGATGGCGGATTCACTTGGCGCAAGGTGTTCGAGAACAAAGCACCAGAGATATTCTTAGACGCCATCGACTTTTGGGATCAAACCAAAGGAGCCGTTATTGGCGACCCGATAGACGAACGATTTGTGTTGTATAAGACCAATGATGCAGGCAATACTTGGTATCCTTTTGATAC
>CAYUDC010000072.1:3186-13072 GCA_964443415.1 uncultured Chitinophaga sp.
GATTTGTGTTGTATAAGACCAATGATGCAGGCAATACTTGGTATCCTTTTGATACTGCCATGCGCCCTTGGGCGGTGCCAGGCGAATCTATTTTTGCCGCCTCGGGTACCAGTTTTAAATGCATGCCTAAAGGCAGTTTAGGGTTTGTAACAGGTGGCACAGAGAGTGTGTTTCATTGGTTGCAAATGGGTAAGTTATACCAACGCTTTGAGCTAAAGAACATGAAAAGTGGTACACCTGCACGAGGTGCTTTTTCATTTGACATCAATAAAAATTATATCCTGATTGTTGGGGGAGATTTCGAATCGGACACGGCTAAAACCAAGCAAGGTGTTTATAATTACGAGTACAGCGTAGATGGTTTAGAGCTGCTCAATGCTAAGCCCTTTTATACAGGCTATCGTTCGTGTGTGTCGTTTATTGGAAGTGGCCCAGAATTTATTACCTGCGGTCCAACAGGGGTAGAGTATAATCAAACAGAAATGGTAGAGGTAAATCCTTCTAAAGGCAAAGGAAAAATATCCGATTTAAGTTTTAATGTGGTTAGATCCGATGCCTCCGGCAAGCTTGTTGTGCTAGCCGGAAGCAAGGGAAAAATAGCCATATTACTGAAGTAATACGGCTTTAGTAGCTTCAAGAATTTTAGTAGCGTTTTCGTCGGTATTACTTTCAGAGTAAACCCTCAATACAGGCTCGGTGCCAGAGGCTCTTACCATTACCCACTCGCCATTGCCTAAATGAAACTTATAACCATCTAGGTCTTCTGTTTTTTCTATTTTATAATTTCCAAACGCAGTATATAAGCCAGCCTTGCAATTGGCCAATACTTTTTGTTTAATTTCTTCGGTAATATGAAGGTCTATGCGTCCCATGGCAAATGAACCAACCACATCGTATACTTCTTGAATTAAATCATTCAAGCTCTTGCCAGTCTTAGCCATAAACTCCCAAAGGGTTAAGCCAATCCAAATGCCATCGCGTTCTGGGATAAATCCTTTAATGGCAATACCACCGCTTTCTTCGCCACCTACCAACACATTTTCTGTAACCATTTTCTCGCAGATGTACTTAAAGCCAATCTTGGTAATTTCTATTTCTAGTCCGTAGGCCTTAGCCATTTCGGTAATTTTGTTGGTAGCGCTAAAGGTGGTAATTACCTTGCCATCCATGCCTTTATACTTGTGTAGATAGTGTATCAACAACAAGATAATATGATGAGAGTCTACAAACTTTCCTTCTTTGTTGTATAAACCAATTCTATCGGCATCACCGTCTGTTACTAATCCGCAGTCGATATCACCACTCACTTTAATGAGTTCTCTAAATTCGTTGAGGTTCTTGTCTATAGGCTCTGGAGCTTGACCATCAAAGCCTGGGTTGTGCTCGCAATGCAACAAGGTAATATCTGGGAAAACCCTTCTCATTACGTTTTGTCCAGCGCCATACATGGCATCGTAGGCAAATTCCATTTTACTAGCCTCAATGGCTTTTAAATCAAACTTGCTTTCTACTTCATTTACGTACATGGTTTCTAAATCAACATACTCTACCATGCCCGCTTTAATATTTTCTTCGTGGGTGTTTAAATTAACACTTAGGGTATCTGGAATAGCCTTTTCAACGGCATCAATCACAGCAGGAGAACTTGGTCCGCCGTAATGTGCCTTTAGTTTAAAGCCGTTATAAGTATGAGGGTTGTGGCTGGCAGTGATAATTACACCCAGTGCTGCGCCATGTTTCACTGCACCTAAGCTCACCATAGGAGTAGACACAAAGCCTTTGGCCATTTTCACTTTAATGCCATTGGCATTCATTACCCTTGCGGTGTTTTCTGCAAACAACTCGCCTGCAAACCTGCAATCGTGGCCAATTACCACACTTAAATTATTTGGGAAATTTGCTTTAATGTAATCTGCGGTGCCTTGTGCTACGCGCCTTACATTTTCAACTGTAAACTCATCTGCAATGATTCCTCTCCAACCGTCTGTTCCAAATTTAATTACGTACATAAGCTTTGTATTAAAGCCTGCAATTTAATTAAGTCTGTTTAAATCTCCATTTTTCTTTCGAGTATTTAAGCACAATTAATATAGCCATTACTATCAATATCCAATACAATCTGCTGTTATATCGTGCACCTTCAGAGGCAATGCTAACGGCCAATACGTTGCCCATGTAGGCCGCTAGGCTAAGTATTATCAAAAGGTTTTGTCGGGTTGACCCAAAGGCGCTTACGCCACTTAACAATAAAATCACAAGGGCCAGCACCAAGCAAATGCTCATCCATAGGCTAAGTGGTTGGCTAATGGCTAAGGCTTTATCTTGTTGTTGTTTGCTATGCAGGTATTGTGGTAACTCCTTTCTAAAATGGTTAGCGGTTTCCCAGCCTGGCGGGGTTAAGGTATCATACACTAAATATTCTTCTGCCACG
The DNA here is from genome assembly GCA_964443415.1 of uncultured Chitinophaga sp. GTDB lineage: Bacteria > Bacteroidota > Bacteroidia > UKL13-3 > UKL13-3 > B1. Next base: position 5,618 of record CAYUDC010000072.1, read on the forward strand.
GCAGTTTTGCCTATTTGTTTCCAAGCAATTTGCGCAAAGTGTGTGAGGTTTAATTGCCATAAATCGGGGTGAAGCAACACAGCTTTGTTAATCTCTTTGAGCTCGGTAAGTTCTTGTCCCCAGCCGTTGAGTTTGTTGAGCGGACTTTTATCAGTCCATAAAAAATCGGAGCCATTGTTGGGGAGGCTGTCTTTGTAGGCGCAGAGCTTCCAGTTTTTTTCTGGGCAATGTTGATCGAGCACCACCTTCATGCTGCCATTTTCTGAAAAGCGAGAGCTGAGGTAGTAGTAAGATTTTTGTGGATAGCCAAAGTAGTTTCCCGCCAACCAATGAAAGCTGGGTAGAAATAGATAGTTTAGCAGCACAATTAATCCCACCAAGGCCCAGCGTTTAAAAGAGATCACTTTTCTAATGGGTTTATAAGCCATGAATAAAAGCAAAACGGCCCACACAAAAAGGTGGGTATTGGCATGGGTTAGATGGGTGGCAGTTAGCAGCCAATACAAGAGCACTAAACCTAGGTTGCGCCAAGGGTTTTGGTTCAACCCGAAACATAAAAATAAGAATAATAAAAAGGACTGGCCAGTAAAGGCATCGGCCATTAAAAAGCTGCTATACCAAGGCAAGGTGCTAAAAATGGCTAAGGCAATGCCTAAAACTAAAAAGGTTTTGGGCTTTGGAGATTCTTGCAGAAACAGTTTATAAAAACTCCAAAGCAACAATGCCGTAAACAATGCTTGGGCCAATACGGTCAACCAAAGGCTTTCGGAAAGACTGGTATGTCTAAGGATAAAGCCATAAGCCAGGGGTCTGTCGTGCGGCACAAAGCTTTGGAATCCGCTGGCAATATAAGTGCCGGTGTCTGAGTAAACCAATGGAAAGCCATTCCATATCGCAGGAAACAGCATTAACAAGGTTACACCCAAGACAGCGGCAAGGTATTTCAACACAAATGGGTATTAAGTGAAGGCGTTTTCACCAGTCACATCCATACCGGTAATCAGCAAGTGGATGTCGTGGGTTCCTTCGTAGGTAACCACACTTTCTAGGTTCATCATATGGCGCATGATGCTGTATTCGCCAGTGATACCCATACCGCCTAACATTTGTCTGGCGTCTCTGGCTATTTGGCAAGCCATGGCCACGTTGTTTCTTTTGGCCATCGAAATTTGTGCAGGTGTGGCTCTGCCTTCGTTCATTAATACACCTAATCTCCAGGTAAGCAATTGCGCTTTGGTGATTTCGGTGATCATCTCTGCCAATTTCTTTTGTTGCAATTGAAAGCCAGCGATAGGCCTACCAAATTGTTTTCTTTCTTTGGCATATCTAAGCGCGGTGTCGTAGCAATCTAAGGCAGCACCAATGGCGCCCCAGCTAATGCCGTAGCGGGCAGAGTTAAGACAAGTTAAAGGTCCTTTTAAACCTTCTACACCTGGTAAAATATTTTCTTTTGGAACCAATACATCGGTAAACACCAACTCGCCAGTGGCGCTGGCCCTTAAGCTCCATTTGCCATGGGTTTCTGGGGTGGTAAAGCCAGGCATGCCGCGCTCTACGATAATTCCTTTGATCACACCTTGTTCGTTTTTAGCCCAAACCACTGCAACATCTGCAAAAGGCGAGTTGCTAATCCACATTTTAGCGCCATTTAGGATGACGTTTTTGCCATCGCCAGCCTCTTTAAAGTGGGTGGTCATGCCAGCAGGGTTAGAGCCATGGTCGGGCTCGGTAAGGCCAAAGCAGCCCATCATTTCGCCAGTAGCCAGTTTAGGAAGGTATTTTCTTTTTTGTTCTTCTGAACCAAATTTGTAGATAGGGTACATCACCAAGCTACCTTGTACAGAGGCGGTAGAGCGGATGCCAGAATCGCAACGTTCTAGCTCTTGCATGATAACGCCATAGCTAATATAATCGAGGCCACCACAACCGTATTCTGCTGGCAACTGTGCACCAAAGCAACCCACCTCGCCCATACCTTTAATGAGGTAATGAGGGAACAATGCTTTTTGAGCAGCATCTTCTATGATGGGAGAAATTTCTTTCTTCACAAAATCCCTAACGGTATTGCGAATGAGTTTGTGCTCATCGGTCAATAGTTCATCCATCAGGTAATAATCGTGCTGTTGGTATAAATCTGACTTGCTTGAACGTTGAAAATCGTGCGCTTGGTTCATTGTTTTATGATTAGTTTTGCTGCGAAAATAGTTATTTTGAACCATGAAGTTAACTACTGCCTTAGAGAATTTGTCTTTTTTTGCGCGTCATGGCTTATACGCCTTCGAAAGAGAAAAGGGGGCCACCTTTATAGTGGATGTTTTTATTGACGAGGAAGTAGACGAAAGGGCGCGCTTTCAGGAGCTTTCGGAGGTAATTAACTACGAAGAAATCTTTGCCATTATCAAAGAAGAAATGGAGTTGCCAAGGGATTTTATAGAAGAGGTGGCGCGTACAATTTTACAAAGAATTCACAGCCATTTGAGCGAGAAAGAAATTTTTGTGAAAGTAAAAATTACCAAGCCCGATCCGGGAGGTGCTTTTGGCACGGGGGCAGCAGCAGTTACTTTGGCCTTATAGGTTGTTTTTATAATAGCCTTGTTTTTCTATTTCTAACCTTACCAGTTCTGGTAACATATAGCGGATGCTTTTTCCTTCCTGCAAAGTTTCGCGGATATAGGTAGACGAAATATTGAGCAAGGGCACTTCAAACATTTTTATTTTGGGGTGATTGGCAAGTAATGGACGTTCTACAATGCCAATTCGGGCATACACATATACCTCATGTTGATGTAAGATGCTATCGTAGTTACGCCATTTATGGAAGCTTTTGAGGTTATCTCCGCCGATGATTAAGGTAAATTGGGTTTCGGGGTTTTGGGTTCTAAGGGCTTCGAGGGTGCTATCGGTATAGGAAGGCCGTGGTAAGTCGAATTCGATATTACTGGCTTTAAAGCGGCTATCATCTTGGATGGCGAGCTGTAATAGTTGCAGTCGGATATTTTCGTGCAGCAGCTCGTCGCTTTGTTTAAACGGATTTTGCGGAGACACTACAAACCAAATTTCGTTTAAATCGGTATAGTCTGCCATATAACTGGCAATAATGAGGTGACCGGTATGAATGGGGTTAAACGACCCAAAGAATAAACCTACTTTTTTTGTCATGCTTTGTTTAAAAATCTATCCACCAGTTCTTCTGCTTGTTCGAGGGCGGCTTCGAGGTGGTCGTTTAAAATCACTTGTTCAAATTTAGTTTCGTAAGCCAGCTCGTGCACGGCTTTATTGATGCGCATGCGCAGGGTTTCTTCGGTTTCGGTGGAGCGGTAGCGTAATCGTTTTTCGAGGGCTTCTACGCTAGGGGGCTTCACAAACACACCCAAGGCTTTATCGCCAAAATAGTTTTTGATGTTTAGTCCACCTACCACATCTACATCAAAGATTACCACTTTGCCAGAGGCCCAGATTCTGTCTATTTCAGATTTGAGGGTGCCATAGAAGTTACCGCCATAAACTTCTTCGTATTCTAGGAAGTTGTTTTGGGCGATGTGCTGTTTAAACTCTTCCATGCTCAAGAAGTAATAATCCTTGCCATGTGTTTCTCCCGCGCGCTTCGCGCGCGTACAAGCACTCACCGAAAACGCCAAGCGCTCATCTACTTTTAACAAGTGCTTTACGATGGTAGTTTTACCAGAGCCCGAGGGCGCACAAAAGATGATAACCTTATTCATGTTTCCTACAACACATTGTTTATTTGTTCCTTAATCTTCTCGAGCTCATCTTTCATTTCTACTACTTTTCGCTGCATCAATGGATGGTTAGATTTAGAGCCAATGGTATTGATTTCTCTTCCCATTTCTTGGGCAATAAATCCTAGTTTTTTGCCAGTAGAGGCGCTGCTTAGGGTTTCTTCAAAATAGGTGCAATGTTGTTTTAGGCGCGACTTCTCTTCGCTGATGTCTAGCTTTTCTAGGTAGTAGATGATTTCTTGTTCGAAACGGTTTTTATCTACCATGTCGTTCTGCAAATTGTTAAGCTCTTTAAGCAGCCTGTCGCGTACATTCTGAATGCGTTCGTCTTCGTAGGGAGTTAAGTCGTCCATGCATTGCACAATGGTATGGTTCATGCGTAGCAATTCCTCTTCTAGCATTTTACCTTCTGTTTTTCTAAAGCCGTCGAACTGTTCAAAGGCTTTTTCTACGGTAAGGTAAATTTGCTTCCAATCCTCATCAGAAGGCGTTTCTTCGCTGTTTTGGATGATGTTTGGAATTAGGAAAATATTATTGAGCAAAGCGGTGCTTGGCCAATTGCTTTGCTCGCTTAATTCTTGAATTTGATTAAGATAATAAGTGGCCACATCTTTGTTGAGTGGGGTAACTTTATCTTCTATTTGTTTGTATTGGATATTGATAAATACTTGAGCGGTACCTCTCTCTATCCATTTGCCTAAATCGCGTCTAAGCTCCAACTCTTTGTGCTGCCATTGTCTGGGCATCCTAAGGTTGAGGTCCATAAACTTACTGTTAAGCGAGCGAAGCTCTACTTTCACATTAAATTTTTCTGTATCGGTTTCGGCCATTCCAAAACCGGTCATTGATCTTAACATAGCAATAAATAAGCTGCGAAGGTAAAGGTTTATGCTTGTTTTTTAAACGATGCCAAATAAACCCCAGCAAACACCAACACCATACTGGCAAATTTCTCTAGGCTTAGTTGGTCTTTGCCAATGCTTATGGCAATGAGCGCGGCTAAAACAGGTTGTAAATAGATGTACGTACCCACCAAAGAAGAGCTCGCATGTTTTAAGGCATAGGCATTGAGCACATAGGTTAAGAAGGTTGATCCAACCGTTACAAAGCCAATGCTCCACCAAATGATACTAGGCAAATGGGCGAAGTCTATTTCCAAAAATTGGTTCAAGCCAAACGGCAATACCAAAAAGAACCCAAAGAAAAAGGCGTATAAGGTAACTGTGAGCGGATGGTATTTAACCATTAAGCGTTTGGCATACACCAAATAAAAGGCATAGATAATGGCGTTAAGGGTAACATATACATCGCCCCAAACGGTGGCAGCATTAAAAGACAGCTTGGTGCCGCCCACCAATATTAAGGCGCCAATGGCAGCAATCACAATGCCGGATATTTTCTTAAGGCCCATTTTTTCGCCTAGCATAAACCAGGCAAAAACAATCACAAAAATGGGGGTAAACAACATCAGCACCGAGGCGTTGATGGGGGTAGTGATGGATAAGCCTTTAAAGAAAAAAAGCATGTTGGCAGCCACGCCAAAGATGGCAGATACGGCTAAGGGCAGTAAGTCTTTTTTATCTTGAATGCTGCCTTTGACATACACCCTATGAAACAAAAAAATTAATACTGCTGCTACACTCACCCGCATTAAGATAAAGCCAAAAGGCTTGATATAAGCAGGCATAGCAATTTTAGCAATAGAAAAGGTAGCTGCATACAACAAAGAAACAGCAAACAAGGCTAGGTGTACTTTTACTCTTTGGTTCAAACCGAAACTTCATTAAGGGTGGTATGATAGGCAAGGTCTAAGCCTCTACTTTTATTGATAAACCTTCTGCTGAGGGCAATGGCCGAGAAGGTTAACCCAATGAGCAGGGCAGCCCATACGCCGTATAAACTCCAACTGGTATAAAAACCAAGGTAATAGCCAATGGGAATGCCAATAATCCAGTAGGCGATGATGGTAATGCCAGTAGGCATTTTGGTATCGTGAATGCCTCTTAAAACGCCAAGGCCTACACATTGTATGCCATCACTTAGTTGAAATACCGCAGCAATCCATAGCAAGCGAATGGCCATGGGAGATACAATATCATCTTGAATGTACATGCCTACAATAAGGGGAGAGGCTAAGGCAAATAAGATGGCACAACAACCCATAAACAAGGCGCCCATAATTAAGGCAGCACGGCCCGCTAGGATTACATCTTGTTTGTTTTTTCTTCCCAAGGCTTCTCCTACGGCAATGGAGCCGCCAGCAGAAATACCCGTGGCAATCATATAGGTAACCGAGGCAATATTAATGGCAATTTGGTGTGCCGCCATAGCAAATTCGCTGATCCAGCCTATCATGATGGCGGCAAAGGCAAAGGCACCCACTTCAAAGAAATATTGGAAGCCAGAAGGCAATCCTACCTTAAATATTTGAAAAAGAAAATGCCTATCGTCTTCATGCTGTTTTAAATGAAGGTAAGGCTTATATAAGGCATTAAACCTTACATACAAAAACATGGCAATGGCCATACATACCCTCGATAAACTGGTAGCCAATCCTGCACCAAATAATCCCATGGGGCTTATGCCAAACTTGCCAAAAATAAATACCCAGTTTAAAAACACATTTAATAATAAGGCAATAATGGTGATGATGGCCGAAGGTTTGGTATAAGACAAGCCATCGCTGTATTGCTTGATGGCGGTGAAAATTAACAAGGGTAGGGTGCCTACATTTAGAATGTGCAAGTAATTTTTGGTAAGCTCTGTTACCCTTTGGGTTTGTTTAAACCAATGCAAGTTTTCGGTGAGCACGTAAAGAACTCCACCAATAAAGGCAGATAACAAGATGGCAGCCCAAATGCCTTGTCTAAATAAAATAGCACATTGGTTGGGATGCCCAGCACCTCTTGCCTTGGCCACCAAAGGAGAAACAGCAGACAAAGTGCCAATACCTAGAATACAGATTAAAAAATAAACTGAGTTGGCCAAAGAGGCCGCGGCTAGGTTTACCGCATCCAGTTTGCCAATCATCATAATATCGGCCACCCCCATGAGCACAATGCCCAGTTGGCCAATGATGATAGGATAACTAAGGATGGTAATTTCTTTGAAATACCGTTGGTATGGAGCTAAAAACTTTTGCAAGGCGTTAAAAATGGCCTGCGAAGATAGCTTATCACTTCATCAATTCTATTATCCTAATGCTGTTAGGCGCTAGTTCTATCTGCGACAGGCTTTCTATTTTTTGCTCGGCGGCATGGTCAAAGCCGCTGTTAAAGCCTTTGGTGCGTTCTTGCATGCGCTTGGTATCTAGCTTTACAGAAGATTTTCCGCTGTTTACCGCAATCATAAAACACTCTTCGGCAGTATATCTAAAATATACATAAGTGCTACCCTCTGGGGTAAACTGCATCAATTTACCTTGGTTAAATACCTCATTGTCTTTGCGCAAGCGGGCTAATTTTTTGATGTAGTTAAACGCTTCATTTTCTTGGGCAGTTCTGCCAGCGGCGGAAAATTTGTTGAGGGTGTCTGTTGGCCAGCCGCCAGGGAAGTCTTGCCTAATTTGTCCATCGTTGGTGCGCGGCATGGGGTTGGTTAATAAAATTTCTGTACCATAATAAATGCTTGGCACCCCGCGCATGGTCATTAAGATTCCTATGCCCATTTTCCATTTGGCAAAGTCTTCTTTTACCTCGGTATAAAAGCGGTTTAA
>CAYUDC010000073.1:0-1399 GCA_964443415.1 uncultured Chitinophaga sp.
GGGAAATCGGTTCCTAAGGGTAGCCATCCTAATTGTTTTAACAAATTTTTATAGGCATAAGCATATTTTACTCGGTTTAAACCAAGCCTTTGCTCGGCCCAATACATATCGCTAGTAGCATGGGTGGGTTGAACCGAAGGCACTACTTGATAAGTTTTAAACAATACAAAATCTTCTGGCCTTACCACTTGTGCATGTTCTATGCGCCAGCGTCTATCGTGTTTGTTTCCTAAATATTTGCCATATAAATTTAATATGATTCTATTGCTCGAATCGCCAATGGCGTGGGTGTTTAACTGAAATTGATGTGTATTGTTAGCCATGGTTTTTACCCATCGCTCCATGTCGGGGATAGAGGTAAGCAATAAACCTTTATGGTGCGGTCTATCGTGGTAATCTTCTGTAAGGCATGCCCCGCGTGAGCCCAAGGCACCATCGGCATACATTTTAAAACCCATGACTTGCAAGCGTTCTTTTTTAATAGGTCCTTTTTTATCTAACCACTGGTAATTTGCTTCACTAATAGACAACATGATATTAAGATGTATCTTAAGTAAACCAGCAGATTGCAAAGAATCTATTAGTTCAACCACGTCATAATCTAAACCAGCATCGGTTAAAGAAGTAATACCATATTTAAAGCATTCGGCTTGGGCTTCTAACAGCGCGGTAATTTGGGTAGCACGAGCGGGCTTGGGTAATTTTTGTTCTACTAAATCTACTGCATTGTCTATTAACACTCCACTTAATTTACCCTTGCTTAACAATAACTCACCACCACCAATACTAGATTGAGCCGTTAAACCTGCTAATTTTAAGGCAGCATCATTGGCTATGGCTGCGTGCCCATCCACACGTTTAAGCAACACCGGCATGCTTGGAAATGCTTCATTTAACAGATCATTCGCAGGGAACTCAACATTTGTCCATTTGGTTTGATCCCAACCCCTGCCCAATAGTATTTGGGTTTCTGGCTTTTTAACCATAAACGCTTTACAACGGGCCACCACCTCTTCAAAACTTTTAGAACCGCTAAGGTCAACCATCTGCATGAACATACCTAGTCCATAAAAATGACAGTGGGCATCAATGATACCTGGGTAAATATAAAACGAGTCGAGCTGTTCTACTTGGCTTGGTTCAAACCGAGATAAAAGAGAATCTAAAGAACCCATGGCCACAATTTTACCTTGGTGAATGGCCATAGCCTCTACCTCGCTAAAGTTATCATCTAAGGTTTGAATAGACTTTGCGCTCACTATTTTATCTATCGATTGCTTGTTATTGCAGGCGAAGAGAAAAAGGGCAGATAAAAAAACAACTAGCTTTTTCATGATGATACATTTCTTTTATGCTTCCAACGTCTGTGGCTCCAAAGCCAATTCTCGGGCTGCGCTTT
>CAYUDC010000073.1:1499-13001 GCA_964443415.1 uncultured Chitinophaga sp.
TAAAAGTCGTAAGCTGTTTGACGAATCCACTCTTCTGATTTATCAGGGAAAGAATTTCTGAGATTGGTAAAAACAACTTCTTTTCTGTATCCAAAAATTCTATAGAAAATAAGCCTAAGTAAGTCAGACAAGCCGTACAATAAAAACGGAGGAAGGATTGCCACTAGGTAAAGGGGCAAAGACAAAAAGATATAGTACCACTTAAATGTTGGACGCATATTATATTCTCGAGTGGAGGCCTATCCTATTCCCTTCAGAGTCTTCAAAAATACCAGTATAACCAAATTCTTCGCTAATGAGGGAAGAAGGTCTTAACACTTTTCCTCCAAGCTTCTCGGCCTTGGCTAACAAATCTGGAATAGGCATAGTGGCATTTAAATACACTAGCATGCCGGCATGCGAAGGTGCATAGGCAGCGTGTTGAACCAAACTTCCCATTTGACCTTTAATGATGGCTAATTTAAAATCACCAAGGTCTTGCAAGAAAATTTTTGTTTGGAATAAATTTTCATAAAAATGAATAGCCCGAGGCATGTCATTCACAGGTATTTCGAACCAAGATATCATAGATTAGTAATTTTTACTTTGTAAGATAGAGTTACCTTAATACTATTAAAACCATTAAATATCACAAAATTTTCTACCACTTCATACTCTTTGATATCTCCTAGATAAATAATTTTCTCAGTAGTTCGCTTATCCCTTCTATTACCACCTAACAAATGGTAAATGGTTTTAAGCCTAATAGAACCAGCTTTCACAGAACTACGTTTAGATTGAATGGCGTCTATTCTAAAATCTGCTGATAATGAAAAATCTGATCCGTTATAGAAGGGAATTTGATTTTGTCTATTTCCATCAGTAAGCCTAATTGTGAAAGAATTAGGATTGGTATGAGACCAAGCTTCAGATTTAAGGGTAACATTAGATACCAGCAATTGAGCTTGATCCTGCCCTATTGCATTGAGGGAAATAAAAAGTAGAAAGACAATTAAGTTTCTCATTTTCTTTATAGTTTTGTTCAAATCTAAAAGAAAACACATTATGAAAAACAATTTTCTTTACCTACTAACAGGTATGTTATTTACCATGGGTATGTTTGCCATATGGGCATTTAAACCAACCAAAACTGCTGAAAACAGTTACGAGTACAAACAATTTTCTACCATTGAGTCGATTGTACCGGGTGGATTAGGCAGAAGCAGACTTTTAAGTACAGATTTAAGTGGCACCATGATTGAGAAGGACTTATTAAACTTTTACAGCTTGGTAGGTATCAATTTTGGGAATATTTCTAACAACGATAAAATCATAGTAGAAAAAATAAATGAATATAGCGGCAATGGCTGGGAGCTTTACCAAGTAACCACAGGAAGTAGCACCAATCAAAGCAATGGAAGCACATCTGGAGGTATATTTATTACCAGGTATTTATTTAGAAAAGCCAAGTAAACTATTAAGCCACAAAAAAAAGACCCGTTATACGGGTCTTTTTTTTTGTGGGCCCACCTGGGATCGAACCAGGCACCTACTGATTATGAGTCAGTTGCTCTAACCGAATGAGCTATAGGCCCTGCTATTACAGCGGGTGCAAAAGTATATAAAATTATGAATTAACAAAAATAATTGTTCCCAAATAGCCTGTAAGCTAAGAATTAACGTCTAGAATCCAGAACTAAGTCATATGGAATGTTCAATTGTATTTTTTTTTATGTTAAAAGAAATATATTTGTTTGAGTGGCTAATAAATATGAAAACAGCTCATTCATGAACACCCCGCTTATAAAATCTACCAGAAGCATCATTATATTTTTGGAATTGGCAACCTTTATTTATATCAGTTACCAATCAAATTTAAATATACCTATAATGCTTATGGCTCTAGGCATTTCGGTTGTACATGCCATACTATTTTATATTGGAAACAATACCGAAAATAAAACCATTCTTTATGGTTTACCTATTTCATTTCTACTCATCATCATCTTCGATTACCTAAGCCCTTCTGACATATCTTTTGCAGCATATACAGTTTCACTGGTGTTTTTTACCTTTTTTATGGTTAAAAATCTCAGCATTAAATATGCCTACTCTATTTTATTTGTCATGGGTGTAAGCATAGTAGAGACCACCAAAGGCATAGAAATTCATCAAATTCTCTTATTCTTGATACCAGGCGTGGGATTAGCAGGATTATTTATTACAGCGCTACATCAACTAGAAATTGCACAAAACAGGCTTCTTAAAAAAAATGGAGACCTTCAAGAGGCCAACTTAAGTTTGAACACGCTATTAGAGAATACTCATACTGCCATTTGGTGTTTAAACGAACAAGGCTTATACACTTTGGGCAACTCGAAATTCGAAAAACTGGTATTTAAAATTTTTAACCAGAGGATTCACTCATTCGACTCGTTTTTCGACCTACCCATGAGCTTAGAAGAGAAGAATCATTGGCGACAGCTTTTTTACAAGGCACTCAAAGGAGAAACAGCTAGCCAAGAAAAAGAAGTACTTAGTAAAAAGGGAACTCAATTCTTTGAGCATACAGCCTATCCCATGTTTAATGAACAGCAACAAATTTGCGGAGTAACTTTTGTTAGTAAAAACATTACCAAAAAACGAGGCTACGAACAGGAGCGACGCAAAAACCAAGAGCTGCTTAATCTAGTGATCAACAAAATGCCCATTGGCTTTTTGATGTTTGATTCTGCGGGAAATCTAATGATGGTAAATGAGCGCCTTGTTTCTTATTTGAACCTAGAGGATGAAACCGCGCTATTAGGGAAGGTAAATATTCATCAACACCCTTTTTTAAGAAGCATTGGTTTAACAGAAAAATATGAGGAGGCCTTGCATGGGTTAGGCGTACTCGAATTTGAAATGGAAGTAGACTTTAGTGAGCTAAATAGCCCGTACGGCGATGAATTAGAAAAATCATGGTTCGAATTTATATTCTTTAGATTAGGCGCAAACCAAATTAGTGAAGGCAGAATGGTGTTGCTTACCAACGATATTACCACAAGAAAACGCCATGAAAAAATATTGATTGAACAAAACAAAAGATTTGAAGAGTACAGCTTCACGCTTTCACATATCATCAGAAGACCTGTGGCTAATATCATAGCTCTTTCTGCCATTTTAAAAGAGTTTGCCTACACCGAGGAAGAAGATCAAACCACCTTAAATCACATACATGAATCTGTGAAACAATTGGATGATATTATAAAAAACCTAAATAAAAATTTAACTGCATCACAACACTTTATTATTTAAGCGTATGAGAATTATACAAATCGATGATGATTTCATTAACAACATGGCCAATGAACGCCTGCTTAGAAAATTAAATATTCCGCATGAGGTAATTAATTTTCTTGATCCAACAGAAGCCCTTGAATACTTAGGTAACACTAGCGAATCTTTTGATTTAATTTTGCTAGACATTAACATGCCAAGGTTAAATGGTTGGGAATTTCTAGAACGATACGAACCCATTAAGAAAGACATTCCTATCGTAATGTTAACTAGTTCGCTTGACCCTAACGACCAAAAGAGAGCCAATGCGGCACAACTCCTATCAGGGTTTTATGTAAAACCTTTATCTAAGGATTTGTTACAAGAAATTTTGCAAAACCATGCCAAAGGATATAGCTTAGAATTAAGCTAAGTCTTGATGCTGCTGCATCCATTCTTGCATTAACTCTTTGTACTTGTTAAGCAACACACTTTTAGAGATACAACCTACATACTTTCCCTCGTGCAAAACTGGTAAGTAAAAGACTCCAGGGTTTTCTTCCATCACTTGTAATATGTGGTGAAGTGAATCTGTTTGTTTTACCTTTACTACATCTGTATGCATTAATTCTCTTACATACATTTTATCGTATAATTCTGCTTTAAACAAATAGGGTCTTAAATCGCCCATACTCACAATACCTACCAATCTGCCATTTCTTCTAACCACAGGAAAAACATTTCTTCTGGTACCACTCACCAAGATGGTTACACCTCTCAAAGATTCATCTTCAAACAAGGTAGGAAAATTAGTTTCTAAAATGGATTGCGCACTCACCGATTGCAGCAACTCAATTTCTGGGGCCTTTTGTAATAATCCGCTATTCACTAACTTCTTTGTGTAAATTGAGTTGGGTTCAAACAGCCTTGTTACAAAAAAACTACCCGCCGAAACAATCATCAATGGAACAAGCAAGGTGTATCCACCTGCTATCTCTGCAATCATAAAGATTCCAGTTAAAGGTGCACTTAACACCCCACTTAACAAACCTGCCATGCCAGCTACAACAAAGTTTAATTCATTTACTTCGCTAAATCCAAGAAGATTCACAATTCTAGAGAACATCAAACCACTTAGTGCGCCTATAAATAAAGAGGGAGCAAAAATACCTCCATTGCCTCCTGAACTCACAGTAAAAGCAGCAGCAACAGGCTTAAGCAAAATAGTAATCAATAAAAAGGATAAAAAAACCGTATTGTATCCAAAGCTGCTTTGTAGTGCAATACTTTGCATATAGCTATCAAATTTATTATGTAAAATTTGGTTGATAACAAAATAGCCTTCACCGTACAACAAAGGAGAAAATAGTATCAATCCTCCCACCAATAGACCTTGTAAAATGGCTTTATTAAATTTAAGTTGATGGTTGTTAAACTTGGTTTCTAATCCATATATCACTCGAATGGTGTACACCGAAAACAAACCCGATAAAATGGCCAATAACAGATAGTATGGTATGGCATTAAGATGCCATGCTTCGGCCGTAAAACTGATGATTTGAGATTTATAAAAAAAATTACTAATCACAGAAGCTGTGGCTGATGCAATTAATAGGGGCACAAATGCAGGTACTGTTACACGTCTTAATAATACTTCTAATGCAAAAATTACCGCACCAATTGGACAATTAAAGATGGCAGAAATACCTGCACTAGCGCCGCATGCTAGTAAAAGGTTGCGGTCGTTATCATTTAAAAAAAAGCGAGAGGCAAGGTTTGAACCGATGGCCGAGCCTGTTGCAGCAATAGGCGCCTCAACCCCTGCAGAGCCTCCTAAACTTACAGTAAATGCACTGGTTACCAAATGGGCATAGGAATGGAATAACTCTATTCTACCCTTCTTATAAGTTACTTTGTAAATGATACTGGCCAAGCCCTTTTCAAAGTTTTTGCCTTTAAGTGCATATTTAATAAATGACAGTGACAATAAAATCCCCACCAATGGGAGAAACAAGTTGGCAAAACTTAATTCAAGAATATTGGTATTTAATAAGAGCGACTCTATAAAGTGAATAAACCACTTTAGTAAGATGGCAGCAAAACTTACTACTATGGCAACAAAAACTGCGGCAATAATAAGAAAGTGCTGATTGCTAATATATTGGGTACGCTGCTTAAAAATTTTATAAACAGGATACTTAAGCAAGAAGCGAATGTATTTAAATTGCCGACTCATGAAGCAAACAAAGGTAAGCAAAATTAAAGTATGGCTGCAAGCCATGAGATTTAGAACCCTATTTCTCTCTATGTCATGCATTTGGGCAGGACTTATAGCCGTTCAAATACAGCAAAATCTATCTATCACCATCACCAGTTTCACCTTTTTAACTGCATTATTCCTTCAAATTCTTTCAAATTTTGCCAATGATTATGGGGATTCTGTGCATGGGGCAGACCACGATCAAAGAAAGGGTCCTAAGCGTTCGGTTCAAACCGGAACCATTAGTGCCAAAGATATGAAAACTGCTATGGTAATAACAGCTATCTTGGCCTTTATGAGTGGATGCTTACTCTTACTTTTTTCTTTTCCTATCATCGGATTAACAGCTACACTTACACTTTTAGGAATTGGCGTAGCAGGAATCATAGCGGCCATTGCTTATACCAATGGCAAAAGACCCTATGGTTATATGGGCTTAGGTGACCTTTCTGTATTTATTTTTTTTGGCTTAACAGCAGTAGCTGGGAGCCAATACCTACAAACGGCAAGCATTACTCAAAGTTCTTGGTTAATGGCTATTGCATTTGGCTGCATGGCAACAGGCGTGCTTCATCTTAATAACATGCGTGATATTGATTCGGATAAGATGGCTGGTAAAAAAAGTATGGCGGTAAGAATGGGTCTTTTTTGGTCTAAAATATACTATTCAGTTTTACTCTTAAGTGCTATTGCCTGCTTGACTATTTTTATAATCAAAGAAAATTTAGGCCCTTTTTTAGCCTTCTCCGTATGCCTCATCATTATGTTAAATCTTATGGTAGCATGGCGTGTTCAAAGGCAAGAAGACTTCGATCCTCTTTTAAAGTATCTATCTATCAGTAGTTTTGTAGTAAGCTTAAACTTTCAATTATTTATAAGTCTAACATGAAGGTTTTTGAATACTTTACACATGAACTTAAATTTAGCTTCGAAGCACGCACTTCTAGAGGAAAAATTGATACACATGTTACGTATATCATTAAGGTTTACGACAGCCTAACGCCTCACACAATTGGTTATGGTGAAGCCGCTCCCTTAAAAGGATTGAGTGTAGATGCAAGTGATAACTTTGAGTTACAATTACAAGGTATTCTACAAAGATTAAACCAACAAGAACCGATAGAACCCGAAGAATTAAACCTATATCCTTCGATAAAATTTGGTTTAGAAACTGCATTATTAGATCTTGAAGGTGGCGGAAAACAACAACTTTTTAAAAGTCCATTTACTGCTGGCACGCCCATTTGGATTAATGGTTTGGTGTGGATGTCTGACATACCAAAAATGCTGGAAGAAGCACAAAATAAAGTTGCTAAGGGTTTTTCATGCATCAAATTTAAAGTGGGCGCGCATGATTTTGATGCCGAGTGCAGGATGTTAGAAACATTTAGAAAAACTCACCTAGCATCTAACATAGAAATTAGACTAGATGCCAATGGTGCCTTTGCTAAAGAAGACGCACTTGTTAAGCTAAAAGAATTAAAAAGATTTTCGGTTCATTCTATAGAACAACCTATTGCTGTAAACCAAACAGATTGGCTCGAGAAAATTTGCAAAGAATCTCCAATCCCTGTGGCATTAGACGAAGAGCTCATTGGAAAAACACCTCATCAAGAAAGTAGCAAATGGCTAAAGTCTATTGAACCAAGTTACCTCATTTTAAAACCAACTTTATTGGGCGGCCTATCCGTTGCCGAGCAATGGGTGCAATTGGCAGAAAAAAATAAGATAGGTTGGTGGGCCACTTCTGCCTTAGAATCCAATATTGGATTAAATGCCATTGCCCAATGGGTGGCTCAAAAAAACCTCAAAATGCCGCAAGGATTAGGCACTGGTATGTTGTATGAGAATAACTTTCAATCGCCCTTATTGGTAGAAGGAGAGCAGTTGTTTTATCTTGCAAATCGTTCGTGGCAAATTACACATGCAGGCAAATAAACAAACCATACTTTTAGCAGCAGCTTTTTCATTGCTGTTCTTATTGATGGCCACGGTGCGTAATTTTGTAGCTGCAGATTATTTCTCGGGAAGCCTAGCCTTACTGGGCCTCATCGCTTCGTTGTTTGCCCTATATTTCGGTTTGAACCAAAAGAAACCCATCCAGAATAATACAGGCTTTATGGAGGCGAACCTTCACGCCTTGATGCAAAATGATAAGGATGCGATCTGGTGTGTAAACGAGAAATTTGAAATTATTTCATTTAACAAAGTATTTGCTCATCTTTTTAAAGGATTTTGGCATAGAGCCCCTCAAACTGGTATGAGCATTCTTTTTCCAGAAGGAAAACATGCTGTTTACAAACTTTGGAATAGTTGGTATAAAAGAGCATTGCAAGGGGAGCAATTTACTTTCGACTTTGATTATAACTTTAGAGATGGCAGGCGATTTTTTGAAGTAACTATTACCCCTATTTTGTTATCTGGAAAATCTGTTGGAATTGTTGCCAAAGCTATCGACTTAACCCAAAGAAAAAAGGCATTACAAGAACAACAGCTACTCGCAGAGAACCTTCAGCTCATGCTTAACTCTACACAGGAAATCATCTTTGAAATGGATGAAAATGATCGCTGTGTCAAAGTTTGGAGAAGCGAAAATGTTCGATTATTTTATGATGAATCCTATTTTAAAAATAAAACTGTTGAAGAGTTATTTGATATTCCATTCGGCTTAAACCTTAAGACCGATTTTGAAGCCGTTAAAGCACATGGTGACTCTATTGATGCGGAATACCAATATAAAGTAAAAGATAAACTGCATTACTACGCAGCCAAAATTAGAAAAATACATAACAGTCATCCGCCAAGGGTTTCTATTGTAATTGAAGATATTACTAAAAGAAAAGAAGAATCTATTAAGCTGGAGCAACAAAGCATTTTCTTAAATAAACTTATTTCTCACTTGCCATTGGGTGTATTTGTTAAGAATGTAAAGCAGGGCGCTGTATATACTCTTTGGAACAAAGAACTTGAAAACATATTTGGCATCGAAGAAGCAGTAGTATTGGGTAAATCTGATGAAGAGATTTATCAGCATTCTGGAGAAATTCAGCTTTACACCCAAACCGACCAAATGGTGATAGAAGACCGCGAGCCTATTTTAATCCAAAAGTTGCGTGTAGAGGTTGGCGATGACTTTATTTACGCCCGAACATTTAAAATACCTATCTTAGATAGTCATGGTGAAGTTGAGCTTATTCTAGGAATCGTAGAAAACATAACCGAAAATGTACAACAACAGCAAGACCTAGAGACGGCAGAGAAACGTTGGAATTATGCGCTATCTGGTAGTAGAGATGCGGTTTGGGATGTTAATCTTATCACAGATGAAAGTTTCTTTTCTTCTGTTTTAAACGAAATGTTAGGCTACAAGAGCTTTGAAAAAATTCCACATACTTGGGAAGAAATGGTACATCCCGAAGATTTACCTAAGGCTTGGAACAACTTTGTAGATCACTTAGAAGGAAAAACTCATTTCTATGAGCAAGAATATAGAATGCTTAAAGCAGATGGCTCATACATCTGGATTTTAGATAGGGGTAAAATTGCAGAGACCGATTCAGAAGGAAATCCAACCAGAGCCATTGGAACCTTTAGCAATATAGACTATCGTAAAAGACTAGAACAAGAATATAAACTAGCACTAGAAAAGGCGCAAGAAGCTAGCAAGGCAAGAAGTCTCTTTCTATCCACGATGAGCCATGAAATTAGAACTCCTATGAATGGCGTGATTGGAATCATCAACTTGCTTTTAAATGAACAACCTAAACCAGAACAAATAGAAAACCTCAAAGCACTTAAATATTCTGCAGACAACCTATTATTCCTACTAAACGATATTCTTGATTTTAGTAAGATTGATGCAGGGAAACTAGACTTAGAAACTAACTCCATCCAGATTCTAGAATTGGTTCAAAATAACATGAAATCCTTTGTTGGAAAGGCCAATGAAAAAGGAATCAAATTACAGTTAAAGTCAACCAACGACATGCCTAAAATCATTTTAGGTGATCCACTCAGAATCAATCAAATTTTAAATAACCTGATTTCAAATGCCCTTAAATTCACAGAAAAGGGCAGTGTCATTGTTTCCCTTCAAAAAGTATCTTCAAACGAACAGAGCGCCACTATTAAATTTAGTATTCAGGATACAGGTATTGGCATAGAACCACATTTATTGACAAGCATATTCGAAGAATTTACGCAAGCCTCCAATGAAACCACTCGTAAATATGGTGGCACAGGTTTAGGTTTAGCCATTACAAAAAGACTCATCGAAATAATGGGCGGTAAACTTGAAGTAACAAGCGAATTAGGTGTTGGATCAACCTTTTGGTTTACCATTACTTTTGAGGTTGGTAAAGAATTGGGTCAAAGCAAAGAAATTCAAGCTAGCCTTGCCGAAGCGGATTTAAATGGCATGGAAATCCTATTGGTTGAAGACAATGGTATGAATGTATTTGTGGCCAGAAAATTTCTTCAAAAATGGAATGTACAGACCACTGTTGCCTCCAACGGAATGGAGGCTGTAGACTGTGCCCAGAAAATGGATTTTGATTTAATTCTCATGGATCTTCAAATGCCAGAAATGGATGGATTTGAAGCTGCCAAAGCCATTAGAAAATTTAATACCACCGTACCCATCTTTGCCTTAACTGCCAATGTAAATTCCGAGGCTAAAACTGCTGTATTTGAAAGTGGGATGAATGACTATATCAGCAAGCCATTTAATCCAGATGAATTATACAAAAAAATCTCTTCGGTATTTGCTCAAAAACACCCAAAAGACCAAGATAAAAAGCCCATTAGTGGCGACCTAAGCAGCTTGCTTTAAATCTTTGCGAGTTTAACCAAAGGATAACAAAGTAGCGCGCCAATAGCGTCTGCTAGCATATCAGCATAATCAAAAGATCTATTGGTAAAGACAGTCATCTGTAAAAATTCTATTACCACTCCATAAAGGCAAGACAAAAGGATACCTAAAATGAGGTGCTTTCTTTGAGGCAAATAAATGAGCAAGGCCAGCAATCCAAACAATATAAAATGTACAATTTTATCTATACCAAAGTCGAATGACACTTTAGGGATTTTGTCGCCATTGATGCCACAAGCGCCTAAAATAAGAAAAGCCCATAAAAGGGCTTTCCAATATAATTTTATTATACTCATTCGTTAATGGCAGCTATGCCAGGAAGCACCTTTCCTTCGAAATATTCGAGTAGTGCACCTCCACCTGTGCTTACATAGCTTACTTGATTTTCGAAACCAAATTTAGCAACAGCAGCAGCACTATCGCCTCCTCCAATTAAACTAAATGCGCCATTCTCTGTAGCCTTTGCTACAGCAATGGCAGCTGTTTTGGTACCATTTTCAAAATTCGTCATTTCAAAAACCCCCATCGGACCATTCCATAAAATAGTTTTTGAATGACCTATTACATCGGCAAAATGTGCGGCGGCCTTCGGACCAATATCTAATCCCATCCAACCCTTCTCAATTAATTTATTATCACATGGCTTGTGATTGGCTTCATTAGAAAAAGCATCAGCTACAATAGAATCTTCTGGAAGCAATAATTTTACCCCTTTAGATTCTGCCTTCTTCATTAATTCTAAACATAACTCCAATCTATCATCTTCGCATAAACTAGAGCCAATTTCATAGCCCATGGCCTTTAAAAAGGTATATGCCATTCCACCTCCAATGATGAGGTTGTCTACTTTGTCAATTAGATTTTCTAAAATTAATAATTTATCAGAAACCTTGGCACCACCCGTAATGGCAGTAAAAGGCCTAGCTGCATTATGAATTACTTTTTCTGCATTAGCCACTTCCCTTGCCATAACATACCCAAAACACTTGGCATCTTTAAAAAACTTTGCAATAATAGCAGTAGAAGCATGGGCGCGATGAGCAGTACCAAAGGCATCATTTACATACACATCTCCTAAGTTAGCCAACTTTTGCGCAAAGCCTTCGTCGCCTTTTTCTTCTTCTTTATAGAAACG
>CAYUDC010000074.1:0-12708 GCA_964443415.1 uncultured Chitinophaga sp.
ATGTATCAATACAGTGAGCGCCCAGGAACCTTAGCTGCCAGAAGATATGCCGACGATGTTCCAGCAGAAGTAAAACAAAGACGACTGCAAGAAATCATTCAGATTCAGCACAAAAACAGTATGGCCTTAAACCAAGCAGAAGTGGGCAAGGTTCAAACGGTTTTAATTGAAGGCCTTTCTAAGAAATCGGACCAGGAATTACGTGGCAGAAATGATCAAAATACGGTGGTGATTTTCCCTAAAGAAAATTATCAAAAAGGACAATACGTTAAGGTAATGGTAGAAAGAGCCACCCAAACCAGCTTGATAGGCAAAGTAATTGAAGTGGTGAATTTTAATTAATTCTAACTTGAGCACCTACGAAACATTAAATAACTTTAGCCTTTATTTTAGAGCATTATCTGAAGAAGGTAAAAGTCGTTTTTTGGATAGGGTGCATACTTTATCTGAAAGTATAGAGGTAAGGGGAATAGACCTCACGGTGAGTATGGCCATGAAAGATATTTTGCTTTCTTATTTTGTGCAATTAACCTTTGGCTATAAAAACTTTACCATAGGAAACTACCAAACCATTCAGCTTTATGAAAATGGGTTTGTGCATAAGAGAACTGGCAAAGAAAAAGAAGCACTCACCTTTCAAGAAAAAATCATTGCTTTGTCTTGGTTGCCGTTTTCTAAATCGCATTTATTGACTGATGATGGCGAAAACTTAGGCTTCTATCATGTGGCGCAAGCTTTGGTACAATCGATGTTCAACGGAAAATCTGCAGACGATAGATTTATCAGTTACTTTGAACCTTGTGGCTTAATTGTTTGCCAAGAACTACTGAGCAAAAAAGCACACCCCTTTTATGAGGCACATACGCATGAAATAAAAAGAGGGGATTTTAAAGCCCTTTTCCCTTACTTAATGGAATGGTTTTTTGAAAAGCCCAATGCTTTGCAACAAGATTTGCCCAATACCTACGCTCATTTATGCATGTTGATGCATCAAGACCCTTTGGCCATAGAGAACGATTACAAGTTTGATTTAAATAAATTTCAAGGCAAGAAAGGTGTTTCGCCATTGCCTACCAAAATAAGGAAGATGTTTGGTGCCTACCAAAATCATTGGATTTATAACTTACCATTGATTGGGGTGCTCATTTTACCTGTGTTTTATCTTTATTATATCAGGCCAAATATCATTCTAAAGAACGATGAGTTGGCCTTACTGTTTTTTAGCATTGTGCTTGCCTATTTTGCCTTGGGATATAAATTCTTTGTTGGAAGAAAATTGTTTAAAACCACCTTTTGGTATGCCATTAACACCTTGTTTGGCGCTGCGCCCATTGTTTTTTGCTTTGTTTTATTCAGCGGAACCATTTTTAACTTCAATGTAAAAGAAACCGAGCATGAAGTTTCAAATGGCTATTTGGTGTATGGCGAAAGACGCAGCAGGGCATCGTCTAGAAGCACTACCTATGTTAAAGAAGCTGTTTTAGATTTTAAAGACGGCTTTTTAGAAGATTATGTAGACAACAGAGTGTTCTTTAAAGAATATTATCCAAAACTATGGATTAAGAAAGGTGCTATTGTTTATTATAAAACTGCCACCTCTATTTGGGGTTTTGAGGTGGTACTAGAGAAAGAATTTATTGATCCAGGTCCAGATAATGGAGGGTTATAACTATGGTAGATAAAGCTTTCTTAGATACATGGAGTAGTTTCTTAGATGATTATCATCTGTATTATCGAAACTTGGGTCAAAAAGCCAAACAAAAATTTCTAAAACGCGTCAACTCTATTTACCACAATGTAGATATAATTGGCAAAGAAGGCTTAGAAGTTACCGAGGAAATTAAAATATTGGTGGTGTCTAATTTGGTTCAACTCACCTTTGGGTTAAAAGAATATTGGCTTTACGGGTACGATTATATTCACTTGCATCCTGGAACTTTTATGTTGCCAAAATCGGGCGAGTTTGTAAAAGGTTCTACCTATAATACAAAAATCATTGCCTTAAGCTGGGAGCATTTTGCCTTCGACCATTTGCATCCTCAGTTTGGGCGAAACGTAAGCTTAGCGCAATATGCATTGGCCTTATTAAGAACGGTTTTCAATGGCAAACATTACGATTTGCACTTTGGGTCTTATATCGACACTTGGTTTGAAATTATCAAAAAAGAATGTGAACTCAAAAGTGCTGGATCCGAATACCAGCGATTTAATGAAAATGCCGAGGATTTAAACTATATCTTCTCGCAATGCGTAGAGATATTTTTCGAAAGGCCAGAAGTGCTTAGAAAAGATTTGCCTAGCACTTATGCCCATTTGTGTTTGCTCTTAAATCAAGATCCTGCTAACTCTTTCGAAGACTATAAATACGATAGAAATGCCTTAAACAAATCGGCCCTCATCAGTCAATTACCTAAACATGTTCCTATACATTACAAATACAAGAATTGGCATTGGTTATATAACTTTAGTTTTTTCGGTTTGACCCTATGTCCCCTAGTCATGTATTTTCAACTCGATAAACTCTTGATTCATGTAAGCGATTTATTTGGGTTTGCTACCTTGTGCAGCATCATTGTAGCGATTTTTATCTATAAACCTTTAAAATCAATTGGCATTTTTGATAGATTCTGGGTGGTATTGTTAAACTGTTTTTTAGGATATATCCCAAGTTTGATAACCCTATTAATTTGTATCAATAACTTAGGAAGTTTACCAGGAACATCTGTAAAAGGAAAACATGAAATTATCACCTATTACCTAAGCGAGTCTTATATCAATAGAGAAAGAAGTAATCCAGTAACCTTTGTATTACAAAATCATTACCTCGAAGAGCATCCGCATGCCAGAACCTTTGAGAGTTTTGACAAAACGCCGGTAAATAGTCACAATTTCTTTAATGGCATAGAATATGACATTAGGAAAGGCTGGCTGGGTTTACCAATTATTTACAGCAGAGATTTATATTAAGTATGAACATTCAAGACATTAAACAAAGATTTGAAATTATTGGCTCTTCTCCCCTTCTAAATATTGCCTTAGAAACCGCAGTGAAAGTGGCTGGCACTGATATTACAGTGTTAATCAATGGTGAAAGTGGTGTGGGTAAAGAGGCTTTTTCAAAGATCATTCATGCCTTAAGCGCTAGAAAACACGGCCCCTTCATTGCTGTAAACTGTGGTGCTATCCCAGAAGGCACAATCGATAGTGAACTTTTTGGGCACGAAAAAGGTGCTTTTACAGGTGCACACGACACTAGAAAAGGATATTTTGAAACCGTGAATGGTGGCACCATTTTCTTAGATGAAATTGGTGAGTTGCCGCTTGAAACACAAAGCAGACTTTTAAGAATTCTAGAAAGTGGTGAATTTATAAAGGTAGGCTCGAGCAAAGTTCAAAAAACAGATGTTCGCATTGTTGCCGCCACTCACCGCGATTTATTAGATTTAGCCAATAGAGGCAAATTTAGAGAAGACCTTTATTATAGACTTTCGACAGTGCCTATTAAAGTTCCACCTTTAAGGGAGCGCAAAGAAGATATTCATTTGTTGTTTAGAAAATTTAGTGCCGACTTTGCCGAGAAGTATAGAAGCAAGCCAGTAGTGTTAGAGCCAGATGCTTTGCAAATATTGGTAAGCTATGGTTGGCCAGGAAATATCAGACAACTTAAAAACATTGCCGAACAGCTTTCTGTGCTCGATGAAGATAAAATTGTAAATGGTAGTGAATTAGCCAGGGTATTGCCACCAGAGAAAACTTCGCTTCCAATGTTGGTTGGGTCAAACCAAAATGGAGGTGAATCTTTAAGTGAAAGGGATATTTTCTATAAAGTACTGTTTGATTTAAGGAAAGACCTTAGCGATTTAAAAACCATTGTGTTTGACATGATGCAAGGCAATAACCCGATGGCCAACACAGAGCATCACGCCATGTTTAATCAGGTACTCACTAGAGAAGAAAGCATCCTACCAAACCATTCTAATAATTACGTTCCAATTCCTACACCCTCTCCGGCTGTCAGTAACAATGGCTCTCAATATATTGATATCACTGAAGCCAACCAAGAACCAGAGTCGCTAAGCTTAGAAGACAAAGAAATCGAACTCATTAGAAAGTCGCTAAAAAAGCACAATGGCAAAAGGAAAAAAGCCGCACAAGAACTGGGTATTTCTGAAAGAACGTTGTATAGGAAAATTAAACAGTACGACTTAGAATAGCGCTAAACTTCTGGTAATTTGCATTTTCTGCAAAACATTTTCGCACTCACCGAGTTGGTATTTTCTGATCAAATACTAATTTAGTGATATGGAAAATACTGAGACAGCTATTTTAAGCGAAAGCGAATTAGCGAAAAAAGCCAAATTAGAACGTAAAACAAAAACTGGTTTTACCATTATCCTTTGGGGAGGATTGATATTACTGATTAGCGGTTTTATCGCTTTGTTTACACCTTTATCTGAAACGGGATTTGATTTGGTACTATACGGCTTAACCTCTTTTAGTTCTGCCATGATTATTTACGGATTGTACCTAGCTATAGGATAAAAAAAAAGTGGCCAAGGCCACTTTTTTTATGCGATTATTTACCGTAAAACTTCTTTTTCATTTCGGCTAAAATTGGTGCCATTTGATCGGCATTCTTGTAGCCTACTACTACTTCTGATTTCTTTTGCTTTGGGTATATGAATATCGTAGTTGGGTAACCACTGATTTGATAATTGCTAATTACCCCAGCCAATTGCTCACCAGTATAATTCTTGCCTTCAAAGCTATAAGTTACATTGGTGATCTCTGGATTAAATTTAACAGGAACAAAATCACTGTTTACTATGGCAGAAATGTTTGGTTTGGCGTAAGCATCTCTATCCATTTTTTTACACCAACCACACCAGTCTGTGTATACATCCACCAACATAATTTTGTTCTTCTTCTTAGCAATGGCATAACCTTCATTAAAATCTAGCCACTTTACCTCGGCGTTGTCTGCCTTAAATGCAGTGACTACAAATGCTATCACCACTGCTAATAAAATTTTAGTTTTCATCATATATCCTTTAAACTATTTTGTTTGTCAATTATTGTACCATAAAACCATTCTTCCTGACAAGACAAAATTGGATTTATTTTTCTTAAATTAAATCTTAAATCTTTTCGGCCATGCCAATTACTTTATCGAGCTTATATGCGCCACCTGTAAGCTTTTCTCTAATCTCTGTGAAAGCTTTGATGGTTCTATCTACTTGATCTAAAGTATGCACAGCAGTTGGAATTAAACGTAGTAAAATCATTCCTTTGGGAATAACGGGGTAAACTACTACCGAACAGAAGATTTTATAGTTCTCTCTTAAATCGTGCACCACCGCAGTTGATTCGGCAACTGTTCCATGCATCATCACAGGTGTAACACAGCTATTGGTTCTTCCTAAATCAAAACCTTGTTCGCGTAAACCTTTTTGTAAAGCATTTACGATGGTCCATAATTGGTCTTTGTATTCTGGATGCTTTCTAATTAAATCTAAACGCTTTAAGGCTCCCACTACTATTGGCATTGGCACCGACTTAGCATAAATTTGAGAGCGGAGGTTATACCTTAAAAACTTAACAACTTCTTTGGTAGAAGCAATAAAACCGCCAATAAGCGCCATCGATTTGGCAAAAGTTCCAAAGTACACATCTATTTGATCTTGTACGCCTTGCTCTTCACCTGTACCTGCGCCAGTTTTTCCTAATGTTCCAAAGCCATGCGCATCATCCACAAATAGTCTGAACTTATACTTAGATTTTAACTCTACAATACCTTTTAAATTACCTTGAGCCCCTGTCATTCCAAACACACCTTCGGTAATCACAAGAATAGCACCACCAGTTTCTTCTGTAATTCTAGTGGCACGTTGTAACTGTTTTTCTAAACTTGCCATGTCATTGTGTTCGTAAACAAAACGCTTACCCATGTGCAAACGAACGCCATCTACAATACAAGCATGGCTTTCTGCATCATATACAATCACATCATGTCTATCTACTAATGCATCAATGGCACTCACCATTCCTTGGTATCCATAATTAAGCAATACAGCATCTTCCTTCATTTCAAAGGCAGCCAACTCTCTATCTAGTTGCTCGTGGTAAGAAGAGTTTCCGCTCATCATACGCGCACCCATTGGATAGGCCAAACCAAAAGTGGCAGCAGCTTCTTTATCTGCTTCCCTTACCTCTGGGTGATTGGCTAACCCTAAATAGTTGTTTAAACTCCAGTTTAACATTTCCATGCCTCTGAAATTCATCATAGGCCCAATCTCACCTTCCAATTTTGGAAACATATAATAACCATATGCGTCATCGGCATACTGCCCTAAAGGACCTGCTTTCTTGCTTAGTTTTTCAAATAAATCCATTTTTGATAGTATAATATTGTCGCAAAAATAAATTAATCATTAGGAAACACAAGCTACACTTGTGCACCAATGTTAATTTTACCAGCGTCTCCTCATTTGAAAAGAAATATCACTGACGTATGGCTGGGTCATTTCATCCCAGCCACTTCCCGGCAAAGTCCCATCAGATTGCAATAAATGACTGAATTTTAGATGTATATCCCAATTCAAATTGGGTTCAAACCGAATGAACACATATAGATTTGACCCCAGTCCATTAAAATTACCTAAAGAATATTGATAGGGTAAATCTTTTTCTAAGGCATAAAATCTAGTTTCGTCTCTGATACTGGCAAAATTTGCATACCTGCCAAATACAGACCATTTGCTATTGGCGGGTTGCCATGCCTGTTCTATGAAAAACCCTGCACCTTGGTATTGTTCCCAAAGCATAATTTCATACCTCGCTCTTAATTGCGCCTGTTTACTCAATTGATAGGTAAACTGTGCCCTCCATCTTTGTTGTTGCAGCCAATCATGATTCAATATCCAACCATTACTTTGGTCTTTCTCTTGAACCTTCCATAGATACCTAAATTCCCACTGCAAGGTTTTTGAAGGTTTATATTGACCCAAAACAAAAAACTCTGAACCTCTTGCACCCAATTTCTTTTGAAACCTGGGAAGCTTTGCCCAATGATAATCTTGATACAACTGCCATGTCCATTTTCTATTAGCCTTAATACTTAGCGCTTGGTAAAAACCTTGCTCATTGTTTAAACCAGTATATTCTGACCAAGCACCAGCAAATTTAGCCTGCTCGGCTTGCTGGTAATTTCTATATAACAATACATAATCTACCTTAGAATGTAAAGGCTTTAATAATTGAACCAAACCACTTACTTGATTTTGTTGTAGGGTAACCTCAGCCGAGAGGTTCATATTTTTTATCACTTGTTGGGCATACACTCCGTATCGCAAGCTTGGATCAACCCGAAAACTTTGCCCACTTAATTGCCCCACCAAACCTATTTTAAAATTTTGATGCGCCCAGCTAACATGAGCCGCACAAACCTGTTCGAAAACTTTATTTTTTGTTGCCATCTCAGTCTCTGTTCTATGCAAACCATTGCCATTATTCGCTAACCTCGACACCAATAAATCTGCTTTTAATCGTTTTGTACCCACACTTAAGGCGGCTCCGCGCAAGAATCCAAACTCACTCACCGACCGATAAGGTTGTAGGTGGTTTAACCTAGAGGTGGTTTGCAATACTTGTGCGCCCTTTCCCATGGCTGCTCGGCTGGCAAACGTTAACCCCAAACCAAATAATGCTTGGTAATCGCCAATGGCCAAGGTTTTGATAAGGCCATTTCCTCTATAAAAAGCATGAATGCTCATAAAGTTTGGGCTGCCATAAGGCTCACCTTTATCTTTTTCGGCAGCCAAACCAAAGTAAAGTTGCTGCTTGTATTGAAAACGGTACCTAAAAACGCTTCTCTGCTTATTGCCCAAGTAAAACGGGCTAGCTCCCTCCCATCGTTGGTAGCCTTTAGGTGTTTGCAGGCTGGTTTCGGTTTGAACCAAACACTCATGCCGGCCTTTGCTTAGCCAATCTTTAAAAGGCTCTTCGAATACTTGAGCCGACTGTATTTGGATACACTTTGATAGAATCAAGCATAAATCAGGTGTCAAGGCCTCCACAACCTGCAATTCATAAATAGATACAATAGGACCAAACCTTTTTATATGAAGGAGAATAGCTTGCCTTTCTGGCTCTGATAAAAAAAACAGCTTATGTATGTGAGTAGAATCAAGTGCAATAGGGTGAATTTGCAACTCTTGTAACTGAAGGGTTAAATCGTTTACGTCTGTTTCTTCAGCGGTTTCCGACTGCATTTCTAAATACTGCTGCCACCAAGTAGATTTTTCAATTTCGGTTTGAGCCAAAACTTCCTTTGAAACAATAAATAGAAAGAGAATCATTAAAATGACTTTCATACCTTACTTGATAACATATTTAAGCGATATGCCCGATTGAAAGCCCAGCAGAGCGTGTTGCATCATGGCAATGCCAATCCTAGATTTTTTGCAGGGAAATTCAAATGATACCGAACTTATCATTGGTAGTAAGCCAAAAGCTACCTGAATTTGAACATCTTTGGCGGCCTGATAAGAAAAAGATGAACGAATTTGATGGGATAACAAGGCCTGTTGTTGTATAGCTATACTCCATTTAAAATTGGGTGTACATTGCCAAGTAGCAGCCAAATTTAATAATTTTCCTTCTCCCATTGGCTGATGGATCATAAGGCCCAATTGAAATTGCTTGGAGTACCACCAACAAAATCCCACCCCGAGGAGAGGTTGCCATTGCCGCTTATTAAACTCTAAAGGAAGGGTTTGAAATCCAACAGACACCCCAAGACCAAATTGAGTGTAAATCTTTTTACTCAAACTAGCTTGAGGCTGGAATAAATGGGTAGAAGCATTGCCAAATTGTTGAAAAGCCAAACCATAACTAAACCTTTGGTTGTTCTGATAGGAAAGAGAATTACTTATCAAAGAAGGAATTTGCAGGTAATGTTGCTGAAAAACTGCAAGGCCGCTTTTTTCTGTGAAACAAAGTGCTGCCGGGTTAACTAGGAAGCTACCAAGGCTATTGGGAATGGCAATTGTATTTAGATTTGCGATGGATTCGAAATTTGTCGAAGGCATGGGAGATTGGGCATAAATTTGCCCCAAAATCTGCTGAAACAGCAGAAATAGCAGTGGTTTTAAGGTTTTCATGAAGTTAGGTTTACCTGCAAGTAAACACTAGAATTAGTAAATTGAAAATCAGCAATATGAACTAATTCCAATTTTATTATACAAAATTGCTTGCAATCCCTATTTTTGCCCTCCTTAAGAGAAATAACATTTATAAGAAAAAATATGAGTGAATTGATTTACCTAATTCCTGCCTTAGGCATAGTAGGCCTAATTTCGATGGCAGTTAAGAGTGCCTGGGTTAACAAACAAGAAACAGGTGATGCCAACATGCAAGAGTTGGCTGGTTACATTGCAAATGGTGCCATGGCTTTTTTAAAGGCCGAATGGAAAATCCTTAGCTATTTTGTGGTGATTGCATCGATTTTATTAGCTTGGAGCGGAACTACCGTTGAAACTTCTAGCCCAGTGATTGCCATTTCATTTATCATTGGCGCAGTATTCTCTGCATTGGCAGGTTATATTGGAATGAACATTGCAACCAAAGCAAATGTTCGCACCACGCAAGCGGCTCGTACTAGTTTACCTAAAGCATTGGCAGTTTCATTTACTGGTGGTTCTGTAATGGGATTAGGCGTAGCTGGTTTAGCAGTGCTTGGTTTAGGTTCATTATTCATCGTATTTTATAATATGTATGTAGTAAGCGTAGGAGCTGGCGTAAATGGCGTAGAAATGGAAAAAGCGCTTGAGGTATTGGCTGGCTTCTCACTTGGTGCAGAATCAATTGCCTTATTTGCACGTGTAGGTGGTGGTATTTATACAAAAGCTGCAGACGTAGGTGCCGACTTAGTAGGTAAAGTAGAAGCTGGTATTCCAGAAGACGACGTGCGTAACCCAGCCACTATTGCTGATAACGTAGGTGATAACGTAGGTGACGTAGCAGGTATGGGTGCAGACTTGTTTGGTTCTTATGTAGCCACCATTTTAGCTACCATGGTATTAGGAAGAGAAATTGTTTCTAACGATAATTTTGGAGGCATTGCTCCTATTTTATTACCAATGCTATTAGCTGGTTTGGGTATCATATTCTCTATCATCGGAATGTTGTTTGTAAGGGTTAAAGACGAGAACGGTAACGTACAAGCAGCTTTAAACTTAGGAAATTGGTCTTCTATCGTGATTACTGGATTAGTTTCTTTTCCTTTAACGCAATGGATGTTGCCAGAAACCATGATGATTAGAGGAGTTGAATTTAGCAACATGCAAGTGTTCTATGCCATCTTATTAGGATTGGTAGTTGGAACCTTAATGAGTATCATCACAGAATATTATACAGCCATGGGCAAACGCCCAGTGCTTTCTATTGTAAAACAATCAGGAACTGGACATGCTACCAATATCATTGGTGGATTGTCGGTGGGTATGGAATCTACTGTTCTTCCTATTTTAGTATTAGCAGCAGGTATCTATGGTTCTTTTGAATTAGCCGGTTTATACGGTGTAGCCATTGCTGCTGCGGGTATGATGGCCACCACTGCTATGCAATTAGCGATTGATGCCTTTGGACCAATTGCCGACAACGCGGGTGGTATCGCAGAAATGAGTCAATTGCCAGAAGAAGTTCGTCATCGTACAGATAATTTGGATGCAGTTGGTAATACTACTGCAGCTACAGGTAAAGGTTTTGCTATTGCTTCAGCTGCCTTAACTTCATTGGCTTTATTTGCTGCTTTTGTGGGTGTAGCTCACATCAATGCTATTGATATTTACAAAGCCAATGTTTTGGCTGGTTTATTTGTAGGAGGTATGATTCCTTTTATCTTCTCATCTTTGGCAATTGCTGCGGTAGGAAGAGCGGCGATGGACATGGTAAACGAAGTTCGTCGTCAGTTTAGAGAAATTCCTGGAATCATGGAATATAAAGCTAAACCTGAATACGAAAAGTGTGTGGCTATTTCTACTAAAGCTTCTATTCGCGAAATGATTGCTCCTGGCGCCATTGCTCTTATCACTCCTATTGTGGTAGGATTTGCTTTTGGCCCTGAGGTGCTAGGTGGTTTGTTAGCAGGTGTAACTGTTAGTGGTGTATTAATGGGAATGTTCCAAAGCAACGCAGGTGGCGCTTGGGATAATGCTAAAAAATCTTTTGAAAAAGGAGTAGTGATCAACGGCGAAACTTTCTACAAAAAATCAGAACCACATAAAGCATCTGTAACAGGTGATACCGTTGGGGATCCATTTAAGGATACTTCTGGTCCATCTATGAACATCTTAATTAAATTAATGTCAATCGTTTCACTGATTATCGCTCCACACATTGCTGTAGAAGGTGGCGACCACGGTAAAATGGAAGGTGGCATGATGCACGGTCAAAAAACAGAATGTTGTGCTCCAGGCATGAAAATGGACAAAGAATCATGTGCACATATGGACATGGGTGCTTGCGATATGAGCAAGTGCATGAACATGAACGATGAAGAATGGAATGCTTACTGCGATAGTTTAAAATGCACTCCAGAGCAAAAAGCCAATTGCATGAAAATGCGTGAGGCTCATAAAGGCATGATGCATGGCGATAATGCCTGCATGGATGATTGCAGCAAAGGCTGTAAAACCAAAGAAGAATGTAGCGAAAAATGTGGTGAGGCTTGTGCTTCTAAACATTCATAATGCTAAAAGATATGCATAAAAAAAGCCCCGACTTCGGGGCTTTTTTTATGGATTAAACTCAATTTCTATACATGCTTTTCTGCATGGTAACTAGAACGTACCAAGGCGCCCGACTCAACGTATTTAAAGCCCATTTCCATCCCAGCAGTTTTGTAGTAAGCAAATTGTTCAGGAGTAATAAATTCTTCTACATTTAAGTGCATTTTGGTTGGTTGTAAATATTGGCCTAATGTAAGCACATCGCAACCATGTTGCACTAAGTCTTGCATCACCTCTAACACTTCGGCTTCGGTTTCTCCAAGGCCTAACATTACGCCACTTTTAGTGCGTCTGCCACGTTCTTTGGTTAATCTAATTTGTTCTAAGCTTCTTTCGTATTTAGCTTGAGGTCTTACCCTTCTGTAAAGCCTTTTTACTGTTTCCATGTTATGCGAAACCACTTCTGGCTTTTCATCAATTACTTGATACAATAAATCCCAACGGGTCATAAAATCTGGAATTAATGTTTCCATGGTGGTACCTGGACTTTCTTGTTTTATCAAACGAATGGTATCAGCCCATACTTTGGCTCCTTTGTCTGGTAACTCATCTCGGTTTACAGAGGTGATAACGGCATGTTTAACACTCATTAGCTTTACCGCCTCAGCTACGCGTCTAGGCTCGTCTAAATCATAACTTTGAGCCCTACCAGTGGCCACAGCGCAAAAAGAGCAACTGCGCGTGCAGGTATTTCCCAAAATCATAAAGGTAGCTGTACCTGCGCCCCAACATTCGCCCATATTTGGGCAGTTTCCGCTCTCGCAAATGGTATGTAACTTATGTTCGTCTACAAGCTTCCTCACTTTTCTATAATTCTCGCCTGTAGGTAATTTCACTTTTAACCACGAAGGTTTCTTTACTTTCTCTTCTCCAAGAACCGGTAATTCTATCATTTTTTACTTCCCCAGTTATATGCTAA
>CAYUDC010000075.1:0-6265 GCA_964443415.1 uncultured Chitinophaga sp.
ATTTCCGCTTGATGCGAATGCAAAGGGAAATTCCCTACAAGTCCGGTATTTACAAATCCTTTGAATGCTTCGATTTCTCTTTCGTTCAAAGCATTTCCTAAATCTTCTACTGTTAAGTCATTTATTTTTTTTCCACTTGAAACATAATCGGGCAATGGTTCAATCCAAGGTTTACGATAAAGAACTCTGTCGTAATTGAGTAAATCGTGACGCTCTTTTTCAACGCCTTCAAACTTTGTTGCGAACGCTGTTTTCACATAGCGTATAAAATTTTCTTTTATAGTTTCAAATGAACCTATTGGGTCTTTCATAATGTTTTATTTATTGGTGTTTGACCTAATCTGCTGAATAAATTTGACGTAAATATGCTTGGTATATTTTCGTAAATTCTATATTTTTTTTCTTCAATTACTCTGAAATCTGGTGCTAATCCACTTAATAGCATTATTGATTCGGCAAGTAGTCTTGGTAAAGGAAGTTCTATTGGAATGGCAACTTTATTATGTGTACTATCAAACAAAATCACGTCCTTTTTGAAATGTTTTAACGCAATAAATCTCCCCCAATTCATATCAATCTTGTAACATTTGTTTTCTTTCCAAAGTTTGTGTTCATAGGTGTATTCGTTTAATTTATATTCAAGCAATGAAAACAATCTATCAAAGGTTGTGTTTTCGCTTTTCTCAAATTTCAATGTTTCAGTATTAAAAGCAAATCTTGCCCAATCGTAATCGACTTCATTTATTGGTTGTAAGATGTTTTCATATTCTATTATGTTTGCTGAAAAATTCAGAAACGCAACTTGTGGCAGACTGTTTTCAATAAGTTCTATTTGTAACTCATCTGCAAATGCTTTTAAATTCTTTTCCCCGTAATTATCTGCCTTTTGTTGAAATGCTTTTATTGCAATGACATCGGGTAAAAGCAATCTTTCATTTGAAGAAAATTGTTTAGTTATTTCTACTTGTAAATTGTGTTTTGGTGCAGTTTTTATGATTGTTTCAATCAATGCGGAATCTCTTGCACCAATTAGCAAAACTTTTCTTCCTTTTGTTGTTGGTATAAAGATCAATTGAGGCGGATTCAACACAATACTTTTTGTTTCGTAATCATAATCAAGTATTCCGATAAAATCATAAAAATTTAAAGATGCCCTTTTCAATTTTGTGAGATTGAAATTTGAACTTACTCGCTGTTCAGAAAATTCTTTTGAATAGTAAAACTCAAATGCTCTGAAAAATTCTTCAGTAGTCAATACGTTTTTTAATGAAAGAAAATCGCATAGTCTATTTCCGCAATGGCGATTAAACATTGCTGTTGTTATTTGTGTAGCTGTATCTGTGTTTTTGGAACGGAATAAATGTGTGTAAGGGGCTTGTCGTTGAATGTTTGGGTTTATGATATTACTGCCTAAACAATATTGTTCTACATCAGTTGTGATTTTTCTTCCAAAGGAATCTCTTTTGGGCAATTTAGATTCATCAACTTTGATAGCGGTATTGTCAGAAGAAACAAGATTGTATACAAGTGCATTTCCTGAAAAAGTATCGTCCTCAACTTTAATATAAAAATCGGCATTTATTGCCGTTTTTTCGCTCAATAGCCAACGGTTGTTGAGCGATGTCTTTTTAGAAAGGAACATTTTCTCGTCTGTGCCTTTGTATTGCAAATACACTTTTTCGTTTCCGTCTGAATTTACAATTTCAACTTCTGGTAAAAAATCATTTGAATAGGTTCTGAAATTTACTTTTAGCCCTCCAACTAATTCAATTCGTTTTTCAGTGTAGAGTGTAAGGAGTGGAATTTCAGTAAGTCCTTGTGTTGGGTTACGAAACCAAAACAAAGAATAGTTTTCAGGTAAGCCGTCAAAATCTTTTTGTTCAAAATTTCCGTTGCCAAATGTTTTACCCCAATCTTTAATTAGTTCTTGTTTGTCATTTTTGCATAGCAAATACATTCGTTCTGTTTTTGAAAGAAAGTCCGTTTCAATCCAAAAATCGTTACTCAACTGAAATGTTCCGGCACTTACAAATAATCTCACATCACGGTTTGGGAATTTCGCAATCCATTTGTTGAAATTATCTTTCATTTCAACTCCTTCGCTAAATTCAAGGGGTATTGTTTTAGACCAACCGTTGATTTCATACAAGTTTTCGTATTCACCAAATTTCAAATCTTCAGGATAATCATTTGAAGAATACATTCTGTAAGAGAATGAAATAACTTCATCGTTTGTGTTTACTTTAAATTGAAGAAACAAGGGTGAAACGGTGTAATTTCTTTTCTTTCTTGTTGTTGTTCCTTCTTCAATTTCTTCGTGTGTTTCGCCTGACCATTTTTTGTATTGACGTTGGATTGTTTGAATGATTGATTTGGACAACTCATCATCTTTTTTCAAAAAATCTAACGTGCTTTTCGGAATTAAATCTGTTCTACTGTTTTTGATTTTTTCTTTTAAAAACTTGTCATCGTAAAACGTGTTCGGCACTAAACCAATAGACTCAAACAATATCGGTAAACGGTTTATAAATTTTTGAGGTAAAACGCATTGGGAAAACATTTTGCCTGCATACTTATAATGATTACTATCAAAAGAATTAAGATTAAAAAATCCATATTCTCCATTATTTACATCATTAGCCCAAAACTGTAAGCTAGTCCAAAGGGCATTTATATTGTTGTTTTCATTAAATGGTATTCCCAACTCATTATTTTTTAAATTGAAATAACTACATAGTCTGGGATAATAATTATTGGTGTTGTAGCTATTATCGGTATTCTCGACTAATGGCAATACGAAAAACACTAAATAAGCTAAATAGGGAGGATACAAAACAGGTATATTATCTATTGTAGCAAAATTTCCGTCCGCCTTTTTTATGCCAACAAGATTGTTTTTAGAATGAACGTATTTTGCTTTTGCAATAATGTTTCCGTTTGCACCAGGAACACCACGTTTAATGGAATTAATAAAATCACTCCAAATTTCGTCTTCTGTTTCTTCGGTGAAATTTTGCCTCGCTAGACATATTATATCATTTTTGGTTACATACAAATGAATATCCTTTCCTGCATTTGCAGAGTTAAAGAAGTGTGCTGAAATAATGTTATTCCATTCTAAATATTTCATTATTAATCGGAATCTTTATTTTTTTTGAAATGATAAATATGTCAATTAATGTTTATTAAGGTATAATTATTTGAGGTTAAAATTGTGCCTAAATATGTAGGAATAATGATTGAGTTTTTTATTCTCAGTTTTTATTTCAATTTTAAAATAGCGGATTGTTAAAAAATAAAGTAGAATTTTTTTCAAAAGTAGATTAAACCTAGTGCAAATCTATACCCACTTCTAGGTATTTTTCACCATCCGCGGGGTGTGACTCCTATCGGAGTCGAATAATTTTCGCTTGGGTCAAACTTGGCTATGAATGTGCGACTCCTGGCGGCGTCGGGGCTTGGAAAGTGTTTTTACTTTAACCCTAGTGATTGGATAAAATTGAATTTTTAGAAGCTTAAAATGGATAATAGAATCATCATCTCAAATTCTGTTTTCTCAATATTATCGATACCATTTCTTATACCTATTCTCCATAGGTTGAATTCGGTAAATAAGTGATAAATTAAAATAATTGGTTCCCATGTTTTTTGCTAGAAAATTAGATTGATCATAATTCACATAATTGTATTCGGCCCGTAATCCAAAGTTTAGTCCTTTGTAGGTATGAAACCAGGTATGCGCTCCTATAGAAAGTCCAGTGCCCCTTATCAAAATAGAATCTCCAGTAGCCTTATTTTCTACAATTGTGCCAATGCTTTGATTGGCAACTCCTCCAATAAGTTCTGTACACAACCATCTATTCTGATACAGCGTATAAGAAATCCAAGCGCCAAAGCCCCCTTGCAATGCATTCCTTTGATAGGGTAGAATGGTATCATTTGCTTTTAATAATAGGGGCCTTGTTTGGTTCATACCTCTAATTTGACCGCCTATTTGTGCCCTCATTTTTTGGGTAATCATGATTCCAATATAAAAAGAAACTTGCAAGTTTGGATTGTAATAGGATGCAAGATTACCCGATGGAACCCATAGCCCTGCACCAACGTCTACTGAAAATGGATAGAAATACCATACGCTATCTTGGGGTCTATCCAGTTTGTTTTTCCCATTCCCTTGTGCAAGGTTTTCAATTGATAGAAGTATTGCGATACAAAAGAGGTATTTCTTTAATTTCATGAGTTAATGGTAAACCTATTGGGCATTTGTCTTTATACAAACATATTCGATAAATGCCTCCCATCTATACCCACTTCTAGGTATTTTTCTACCAAGGTTCAATGCCAAAATGAGGGCCAAACGCTAAGTTCATTTTTCTGATTAATTGCAGGAGATTTTACTGCAAAAAAAATTGGTGTGAGACCACTCAAATGCTTCTGTTTGAAGGCTGGATGCTTCCAATCTTCCATATGGAGGCATGCATTGTTAAGCATGAAAGCTTGCATGCTTGTTGATGCAGCCCTTCAGTTTAAATAATGGAGCACTCCATTCTCCTTTATGGCATGCTGCAATATAATGGATGTAGCGTTTTATTCTTCATAATAGAGCCCCTCATTATACTCGATAAAACCCTCCATTACTCCTGATAAAGACCTTCAATAACTTTAATCCTACATTTCATTTAGCACCATTTAGTGTTTTATTTCTCAGCATTAAATGTTTTAGTTCCCATTATTAAATGCTTTAATTCCCACCATCAAGTGCTTTAGTTCCCATCATAAAGTGCTTCATATCCCACCATGCAAATGCTCGCCAACCGCCAACCGTTAAAAGCCAACCGCTAAAAGCTAAAAGCCACTCCCAGCCTGCTTCTTAGATTGCCTCCATTTAAGGTTCGGTTCAAATAGGGTGATAACTCAAATATTACCTGAAAGGCTTTGTACTTTTCGATGGGTTTAAGGCGTACCCCTACGTCTATTAAATACCCGTTGGTAAGCGGTAAGTTGCCAAAGGCGTTGGCCGGGTTTATGCTAATGCCAGCACCCACATAATAGTTGGCCTGCGGGCCACGCTTTATATTTACCTTGGGCGATAACTCTGTATTGAGGTTAGAGAAAAAGGTATTGCTCTCTAGTTTTAGCTCGGCAAACACCCGTTTATCTGCATTGCTGCTAACAGATACCAAAGATTGAAACGGAAAATAGCCTACCACCACTTGCGCAAATTGCGGTGTAGTAGCACATAAGAGAAGAAGGTAAAACAAAGCTTTTTTCATAGCGATTTTTTTAGTTGGCAATAGCAAGGTTTGGGTTGGTAATTGTCGTCGTACAACAAAGGATAATCTATGCGGTTATAAAAACTCCTTATCCAGCTGTATCTGTCGGTAATGCCCCAAAAGGTAATGCCGTATTGATAGGCTGTAGGAAGCTGATTGTAATGGGCTACCAAGCTGCCCAGCAATTGTGCTTGTTGTTCTAAGAGGGAGGCACTTAGTGTTAGTTCCTTGCCCATAGGGTTTAAAGAGATGTCTAGTTCAGACACATGCACCTGGTAGTGATGCGCCGCTATCTCTTGAAAGGTATACGCTATTTGCGAGGGAGTAGGAGAGAAGGTGTTGATGTGCATTTGCACGCCTATGCCATCTACCTTAATGCCGCGTAGGCGTAGCTGATTAAATAGCTTAAGCACACTGCGCAGTTTGGTGGGGTTCGACTCTAAATTATAATCATTATAAAACAACAAGGCATTGGGATTGGCTTCGTGCGCAAAGGCAAAAGCTTTCTCTATATAGCCATCACCCAAGTTTTGCCTCCAAATGCTATGGCGCAATGTGCCATCTTCGTTAAAGGCTTCGTTTACCACATCCCAAGCTAGCACTTGGTTTTGGTAACGCCTTACAATGGTTTGAATATGCGTTTTCATCAGCTGCTCCCAGTCTGCTGCATTGCCCTCAAAGTCTAGCATCCACTGGGGGAGTTGTTGGTGCCAAATGAGGGGATGCCCATGTAGTCGTTTCTGTTTGACCCAAGCGTAAGCTACGAGGCTATCGGCCTCTACCCAATTAAATACATTGGGTTGCGGGTGAATAAGCTCGGCTTTAAACAGATTCTCTGGGGTAAAGCTGTTAAACTGTTGGGTAGCTTTTTCGGCATACAAAGGGTCGTTTAACAAGGCATCAAAAGCAATGGCAGTGCCAATGGGATACTTTGCTAAGGTGTACAAACCCTGTTGGTCGGTGCAGCTAGGCAATGCCTCTTTCTTGCATCC
>CAYUDC010000075.1:6275-12277 GCA_964443415.1 uncultured Chitinophaga sp.
GCTTTTAGATTTACCATGGGCTAACATAGCAAATATAGAAGGATTGAATGTTAAAAGCATCGCATTCGATGCTTAAGTTGCCAACCGCCTACTTCTTATAATAACTCAATGCCCCAGACGGACATTTGTCGATGGTGCTCATAATGGCTTCGGTGTTGCTAGCCTCGGGGGTAATCCATGGTTGTTCTCTGGGATGAAACACCGCAGGGTTATTTTTTACACAATTGCCAGAGTGAATGCACTTGGCCGATTGCCATACAATGGTAAGCTCTCCATTGCTGTATTCTTTGGTGATGTTGTTTTTGTCCATAAAGCTAAGGTAAGTGTTTTTGGGGAATTTGTTATGATGGAGTACCGGTCCCCGAGCGAAGCCTTGGGCATCCTACTCAACCATAAACGATTTGCTAACGAGCACTGTGGCACCATCTTCATATACCACAATATGGTATTCGCCACGCGTCCACCCCTTCACGCTTAGGTCAAACCCATACTCAAAACTCCCTTCCCCATGGTTTGTAAACTCAGACAATACCTTTACCGTTAAACCATATTTATCTTTAATAGCAATGATGATATCTCCATGGTGTTTGATGTAGTAATTGAACTTTCCCGTAACCCTTTCTGGATTGCCAGAGAATACCCTTTCGGCGCTTCTTTCGTAAGTGGTGGTGTACCATGGTACTGGAATTTTTTTGATGGCACCAAGGGTATCACGTAAGGCCTTTACTAAATTGTCTGGCTGGCCATAAACGCTGCTTATCGAATGATTATTAGATAGACACCAAACGGCTGCTTGCATGCTGTTATTGTCAAAGTTGTTTGCATTGATAAATCGTGCTAACCTCAGCCATTCTGGTGGAGCCATATAGCCAATGTCAAACTTCATATTTTCTTTGGGGGAGTGATCCGAACTTTGGCAACAAAAGCCAAATACCTTGGTTTTTAATTTAGCCATAGGGCCAATTTTAACCTTATTATCCTTTACAATAAAAATGTCTTGGCAGCTGCTATCCCCTGCTATCAAACGCCTGCCAGCTTCTATCCAAACATATACCCAATTGCCTGTTTTGTTTTGCAGGCTAGCCTCCACGCAATCGCCTTGATACCCGCCCAACGACACAAAGCTGACGTTGATAAATCCTTCGTTTACCAGGCTATCAATGGCGCGGTAGTTAGGCGTTGTTTCGGCATTTAACAGCGAAAAATTCAAGCATAAAATTAGACAAGACATTCCCTTCAAGTAGTACTTTCCTAGCAAACTACTTGGCATCAAAAGTAACCTTCCCATAAGCATTAGATTTTAATGCACTAACGGGTTTTAAAAGATAATTATTGCTGTTGTTTTTGATACATCCGATGCATGACAATTACATGCGGAAAACTGATGCACGCTATAAAGATAAAGAACACTCCCCACAAGGAGTGGGTTTGGGTGCTAGCCATACTGGGCCAAAACCAATAGAATACGCCAAGTAGCATCCAAGCACCTACGTTAAATGGCAAGGCCTGTAACCACATGCGTGGGTGGCTAAGTTGTAAATGTCTTTGCAAATGTTGCCAACCTGTGATGCTATGTTGGCCAATAAAATATAAACCAAAGGATAGTAGCAAGGGAAGTTCACCCGATAAGCTTAGCCATACCACTGTAAGTGTTAATCCTATTTGACGTTGATAGATGCTCCATACCAACCAGGGCAATAAACTAAAAATAGGCACAGACAAAGGAAAGGATGGCGCGCCCATTGTGGTTAACAATGCGTTTACTTCTGCTGGGTGCCTTCCTAATATAAAGAGCAAAACACTGGCTCCCCATGCAAAAGATAATAATGGCGATAAGGTCCATTTTTTACCATCGGCTTCTCCAAAATGCCAGGCCGAATAAACCAAGAAAAATACCAAAGCCAAAGACGGTAAGAGCAACCAAACCATGGCCATGGCAGCGGCAACCAAGAGGTATTTAAACACAAATAAAGGAGCGCTTTTTAGGTTCCATTGGCCTGTTTCTAAAAGGTGGTCTATGGCGCCATGCGGTATGCCAACGGCCACCAAGCCTATCAGCAATAAAGGATATCCCACCCAAGTTTGTGGTGGGGTAAAATTACCTAGCCCTAAAAGGCCTAAGGTAATCAGCAAAAGTATAAGGGGTTGAACCCAACCCGCCTCGAAATGTTTTTTGAACAAAGCAGAAAGAAAAGGTTTCCATGGTAAATGGTAAAAAATGCTAAGCTCTTCTGCAAGCGTGGTTTTTTCGTCTAAAAACTTCAGGGTTTTGGTGATGTCTACCTTTTTAAGCAAGGCAGTAAAGATGGGCTTTCCGTGCTGTGGGTTGTTTTTTAAAATGTCTAGCAACAAGGCATCATAAAAAGCAAATCTGCCTCGCAAGGGGGCCGTATGGTTGTGCTTGGCTAGGGCAGGGTTGCCTTGTGCTTTAAGTTGCAAGGCTATTTCCTGCGCCTGATGAAACATGTTTTTAAACGCATATCCCGTGCTAGGTTTAATTTGATAGTTGCGCGCACCTAATGATACAACACCGGGTATGGTTTGCTTATCTATTTGGGCATTGCTCATAGGTATGCAACCCATTTCAATGGCCTGTATTTGGTGAGCGCCAAAATGGGTTTGAATATAACTGGCAAGTATGGCTTCTGCCTCTTCTTTTTGTATGGGGTTTGAACCAAATCTTGTTACTTCTACTAAGGCCTTGGTAGAGGAGAATGGCAGTATATACACAAACTGCGTATAGCCTTGTTGGGCTATGTTAAAATCCATAAATTTAAACACATCAGGAGAAAGTGTCTCTTCTTGTGTTTCTATCATCCAGCCTACAAAACTCTGGTGAATATGCACTTGATGTTTTTGGGTAGGCAAATGCTGTGGCGTTCTCGAGTCGAAAATATATTTACCTATGAGGTTAGTGTTGTTTACCTCAACAGCTACAGCGTCATCTATGGCGGTAAGTTTAGATACTTTACCTACCACATACTCCCATTGATGGGTATGGGCCAGGTGTTGTACGTGGGCGTATAAATCAATGCTATCAATATGGTGATAGGCCAGTGGGGCAATGCTGGTTTGGCTTTGGTCTGATAAAATCAAGGTCTCCCAAGATTTAGAAATAAGGGGGCTTAATTGGGTAACAATGGCCTCGTCTTGGTTTGCCCAAAAGCAAAAGGTTTTGTCTTTTTTGTTTTTTTGTTCTGGGTCTATTAACAGTACTTTTTTGTGTGGCAATAGATGTTGCTTATGCAGGGCTAAAATCATGAGAGAAGCGGCTGCACCCGCACCACAAAAGATATAATCGTAGACTTGCACACTTGGTTCAAACCGAGAAATGATAGGAGGTATAGGCATTTGTTACTGGGTTTAGGGAAGTGCAGTTTTAAAAAAAAAGGGAGGTAGCACCAATGCTGGGCAACCTCCCTTTTTATGAGTAAAAGTTATTTCTATACTGTCAAATTAATTATCGTCGCCACTTCTAGATAAACCGTAAATTACTAAGCCAAATCCAATTTTGTTGATGGCATCAGCAATATTGTAAACGATATCCATAGCGTGTGTAGCAGCTGCAGGGTCAGATACCAATTGCATTCCGAACAAACCACCTGGTGTTCCTAAAATGTAACCCAATGGATAAATAGCCCAACCTACTAATACAAACCAAGCCAATACACGGGTAGCTTTTGCCACAGCTGGACCGGCAGTTTGCGACAATTGAGCCACTTCGCCAAACCAAATTAAATACACGATGTAGAAATAAGCAGCACCAGAGATAATTCCCCACATTACGCTGTTGTCACGGTCGATGGTTTCGCCAAAGTAACCTGTCACTAACATCACTAACGAAGCAAAAATCAATTTCCAAAGTAGGGCAATTTTAGCACCTGCTTTTTTGGTGATTAAATAAAACTCCACACACATCAACGGCACTGTTAAAATCCAATCTACATAACGAAAGAAGGTTGGAGAATCGCCAGTAGATAAATTGTAACCTCTCATGTAATAATAATGCACTGCTGCAATAAATGTAATGAGACCAGAAACCAATACAGATGTTCTCCATTTAGGAGAAGTATTGTTTAGTTCCATAAAAAAGAAAACGGATGCAGCCATCATGGCCATGGTTCCGATAAAGAACGTGAAGGCGACGTAATTGTCGCTCGCAATTTTTAAATGTTCCATTTTTTTGTTGTTTAGGTTTGTCTTACTCTTAAGGATTTTCGGTCACTCCGTGTGGTTTGAATTGGTTTACACCTCCAATATGTTTTGTTTAACTTTTTTTTCAATTCATTAAACAGAGGCTTTTTGCATTAGTTTCATTTCTATTGTCATAAAAGCCAAGGCTAAGCGGTTGGATTTAACTAAAACAACTGATTTTTAAATGATTATGATTTTTTTATTTCCCTAATAGCGCTA
The DNA here is from genome assembly GCA_964443415.1 of uncultured Chitinophaga sp. Classification (GTDB taxonomy): domain Bacteria; phylum Bacteroidota; class Bacteroidia; order UKL13-3; family UKL13-3; genus B1. The sequence goes on from CAYUDC010000075.1 coordinate 10,689, forward strand.
TGAATATGACAAAGGAAAAACCATAAGGCTTTGGTTAAAATTAAACATTTGGCACAAATGGGTTGTTTAACTGCATGTAAAACCACTACTAATTTAAATACCTAATATGGCACATACGCTCACACTGGCGCTCGACTGGACACCCAATACCAACCACATCGGATGTATCATTGCCAAAGAACTTGGCTTTTATCAGGCTCAAGGCATAGACTTACAACTGTTGAGTCCGGCACAAGACAACTACCAAGTAACCCCAGGTAAAAAGCTGGCATTGGGCCTGGCCGACTTTGCCATTGCCCCATTCGAGACCGTCATAAGTTTAAACAATAAACCAGATAGGGTAAATGCAGTTGCCATTTTTGCCTTGCTTCAAGAAGATTTAAGCAGCATAGCTTGTTTAGCAGAAACAGGCATCGGTTCACCCAAAAATTTAGATGGTAAAACCTATGCTTCTTATAAAGCCCGTTACGAAGACGCCATCGTAAAGCAAATGGTAATACAAGATGGTGGCCAAGGGCAACTCAACCTTATCTATCCAGATAAACTGGGGATATGGAATACCCTATTAACACAACAGGCCCATGCCACCTGGATATTCGACAATTGGGAGGGAGTGGCAGCCGAGCATCAAAAGGTGGTGCTAAACAAGTTTAGATTATCAGACTTTGGAATTCCGTATGGTTACTCGCCAGTGATGCTCACCACCCAAGAGAAACTACAAAGCCATGCAGTAGTATATAAGTCTTTTGTGCAAGCCACCAAGCAGGGTTATTTATATGCGCAACAGAACTTGAAAGAGGCCTCAGACATTTTAGCCAAATATGTTCCAGCACACGAGTTAGAGACCATCAGTATTTACCAATCTTTACAAATGACTGCCCCTTATTTTGGTACTGCAGAAACCTGTGGGCAAATGAAAGACGAGCGGGTGATGGCCTTTTTACAATGGTTGGTAGACCATCAATTGGAGCAGCCTGCCATCTTAACGCAAACATTGTATACCAACCAATGCTTAGAAAATAAAGGCTTAGAGGGAGCTCAAAGAGGTTAAGCTTATTGAGGGGTATGCTCTACCCACAACAATTGTTGGGTATCATAGCCTATGTCTTGCGCAATTTTTAGGTAGGCAGTTTTAATGGAGTCGGGGATGGATGTTTCGCGAGAAAGTATCCAAAGGTAATCGAGGCTCGAGCCACCCACGAGGGCATATTGATAATTGCTGTCTAAAGCCAGTACATTATATCCTGCATAAAAAGGTCCAAAGAAACTTACCTTTAACATGGCTATGGTGTCGCTGCCTGCAAACTTAGCTTTGCCTTCTGCTTCTTTCCATTCCTTGGTTTTGTAATTGTATCCTCGGTTCAACACTTTTACACTGCCATCTTTATTCATAGAATAGGTGGCAGTAGTTTGGTTTAAATCGCGTTCAAACCTAAAATCAAATCTGGCAATCTCATACCACTTGCCCAGGTATTGGTTGATATCAAAGGGATGTACCGCCACCGCCTTCTCGGGTATGCTGCTACAAGCCCCAAAGAACACACCAAAAAGAGACATCCCCAAAAACACCTTTGTAAGTAATTTCATAT
>CAYUDC010000076.1:0-12048 GCA_964443415.1 uncultured Chitinophaga sp.
AGTCATTAATTTAGATGATAAATTATAAATGAGGCTACGAAGCTAGGCATTTCGCATTAAATTACAAGATAAAGGGCCGAAAGCCTAAAAACGTTAAAGCCTGATGAATATGGTACAATCCAAAGACAAATTAGTTTAATGAGTAATGTCATATTTATAGGTGAATAGAAGTTTATCTAAGAAGAATAGCAGCTGTATAAATCGAGAATTTGTTTTTGAAGTGATACAAACCATTGCTTGGGGATTGAATATTTATATAAATTCTTTTCTTTGCATCATGGCAATTAGATTATTTGTAACAGGCGGCACTTTTGATAAAGAATACAATGAACTTACTGGCAAGCTTTTCTTTCAAGATAGCCACATTCACGAAATCTTAAAATTAGGTAGAAGCAAGCTCAACCTTAGCGTGCGCACCCTCATGCTCATTGATAGTTTAGACATGACGGATAGCGACCGCAAGCTGATTGCCGAGAACTGCGAAAATTGCGAAGAAGAGCGCATCGTTATCACCCATGGTACTGATACGATGACAGATACGGGAGCTTATTTGGCTCAAACCGTAAAAGGAAAAACCATCGTCATCACAGGTGCGATGATTCCTTATAAATTTGGTTCGAGCGACGGTTTATTTAACCTTGGAAGCGCACTTGCTTTTGCCCAAACCTTGCCACATGGCGTGTACATTGCCATGAATGGTAAATATTTTAAATGGGATAACTGCCGCAAAAACAGACAAACAGGATTCTTTGAAGAGACCGCTATTTAAAGCTCCTTGTTAATAAGGGCATACAGTTTATCTTTCAGCTCATCTATGCCCATGCCAGTTACTGCGCTAATAAAAACATGAGGCACTCTGGGTATTTGTTTTTTAAGGTCTGCCAATGCCTCTTCGCTCAGCAAATCGCATTGCGTAATAGCCAATAACCTCGATTTATTGAGCAACTCTTTGTTATAAAGTTTCAACTCATTTTTAAGCACAGCAAAATCATCTTTGATATTTTCGGAGGTGGCAGGAATCATAAACAACAAGGTGGCGTTTCTTTCGATATGCCTCAAAAAACGTGTTCCTAAGCCTTTGCCCTCGTGTGCACCTTCTATAATTCCGGGAATATCGGCCATTACAAAAGACTGATATTCTCTATATTTAACAATACCTAAATTGGGTACAAGCGTGGTAAAAGGATAATTGGCAATGGCAGGTTTTGCAGCGGTAACCACAGACAACAAGGTGGATTTACCCGCATTGGGAAAGCCTACTAATCCAACATCGGCCAGAATTTTAAGCTCTAAAACCTTCCATTCTTCCTTGCCCGTCTCGCCAGGTTGCGAATGCCTCGGGGCTTGGTTGGTAGAGCTTTTAAAGTTATGGTTACCTAAGCCACCACGTCCACCAGAAAGTAATACATGGGTTTCTCCGTCTTGGGTGATTTCAAATAATACTTCACCCGTTTCGGCATCTTTGGCAACTGTTCCCAAAGGCACTTCAATGATTTCGTCTTTACCATCTTTGCCTTTTCTAAGGGCAGATTCTCCATTGGCACCTGGTTCTGCCACTATGTGTTTACGAAATTTAAGGTGCAGTAAAGTCCAAATATTGGAACTACCCTTTAAAATAATATTTCCACCACGGCCGCCATCTCCGCCATCAGGGCCGCCTTTGGCGGTATGTTTATCACGATGAAAGTGCATAGCACCTGCGCCACCTTTACCGCTGCGGCAGCATATTTTTACGTAATCAACAAAATTAGATTCGGCCATGAGATAAAATTAAAAAGGCCTGCAAAGATACTCTTTGCAGGCCTTATGACCAAGGTTTGAAATATTATGCTTTATCGATATGGCTACAAAGTGCCACAAAAATATCCTCAATCTCGCCTATTCCATTGATGCCATGGTATTTTCCTTGGGCCTCGTAAAAAGATTTTACCGGCATGGTTTCGGCATTGTATACGTTGATGCGGTTTTGAATGACAGCAGGGTCTTGATCGTCTGCACGGCCACTGTCTTTGCCTCTTAACAACAAGCGTTTTCTAAGCTCCTCCTCCTCTACTTCTAAAGCGAGCATCATGCTAATAGAAGTTCCTTTTTGGCTTAGCAACACATCTAGGGCTTCTGCTTGAGCAGATGTTCTTGGGAAGCCATCAAAAATAAAGCCTTTGGCTTGAGGATTCTTGTTTACTTCTTCTGCCAACATTCCAATTGTTACCTCATCTGGCACTAGTTTACCACCATCAATATAGGTTTTGGCTAATACGCCAAGTTCGGTTCCCCCTTTGATATTGGCTCTAAAGATATCGCCAGTGGATAGGTGTACAAGGGAATACTTTTCGATAAGTTTGGCCGATTGTGTGCCTTTGCCGGCTCCTGGAGGGCCAAATAAAACAATATTAAGCATAGCGTTAATTTTGATGCGAATAAAAAGCAATATTTGCTTTACACAAATGATTTTTGTTAAATTTTTAAAATCTCATTTTCATCCGCCAAGCAAATACTCAAATCACTTGGTTTAAAGGCAAAGCAAGAAAAGCTTATTTAGAAAGAATGTAAGTTGGGCTTGAACCAAAAATAAAAAAAAATCTCTCAGATAATCAGTTATCTTTGCTCACTTATATGGCAAAATCACAAGAGACCTTCAGCAAGAAGGAAAAAGAAAAACAAAAAAAACGCAAGCGTCAAGAAAAGGAAGAAAAGAAGGCAGAGAGAAAAGCTAATTCTTCTAAAGGATTAGGGATAGAGCACATGATGGCCTATGTAGATGAGTATGGCAATTTAACTTCGGTATTGCCCGATCCAAAAAGAAAAATCGAAATTAAATTAGAGGATATTGAGATTGGCGTTGCCAAGCAAGTAGCCGAAATTTACGACCCCAATCGTACAGGTATTGTAAGCTTTTTTAACGAAAGCAAAGGATATGGATTTATCAAGGATGATAAAACCAAAGAAGGTGTTTTTGTGCATTCATCTGGCCTTACGATGCAAATCAAAGAAGGCAACAAGGTGAGTTTCGAAATCGAGACCAATCACAAAGGACCACAAGCGGTGAATGTTAAGTTAGCTTAAGGCTGGCTTTGGTTCAAACCGTTTTATAAATATGTGGTAGGTTTCTACCTAATCCATCATAGTCTAATCCATAGCCAACTAAAAAATCATTGGCTACTTCAAATCCAACATAATCTACCGTTAGCGGTACTTTTAAGGCTTTGGGCTTTAGCAATAAGGTACAAATCTTTATGGTTTTCGGGTTGAACCGAGCCAAGTCGCGACACAAAAAATCGATGGTGAGGCCGCTATCGATGATGTCTTCGATAAGGATGACCGTGCGATTTTCGATGGATTGTTGCAAGCCCAATACCTGTTTTACTTCACCTGAACTAGCTGTGCCAGTGTAACTGCTCACCTTCACAAATTGTACTTCGCAGGCAAAATTTAGTTGTCTGAGCAGGTCGGCTGCAAAAATAAACGAACCGTTGAGCACTGCCACAAACAAAGGATTTTCTGTTGCATAATCTTGGAAAAGGTTTACAGAAAGGGATTGGAGACGTTGTTTGATTTGATCTTTTGACAATAAGATCTCAAATTCTAAATCTTTTAGTTTTACGTTGCTCATGCGTGTGCAGAAATTTAATCCCCAATTATACTATGCTTAAAAGTATATTTTAAAAATATAATTTTATTATTGCAAGAATAGATTAAAGCACAAGTAAATGGTAGAGAATTTTAAATGTAACCTATGTGGTGGAGAAGAGGGAACACGCATCCCTTTTAGGTACGCATTCAGAGATAGGTTTTTGTGGGGAGTTTCTTGCAATAACTGCCAATTAACCTCTATTTGGCCACGCCCTAGCGATGAAGAAATCAAGGAAATGTATGAGGATGATTATTTCACCTCAGATGATAAGCAAACACATCACATGGAAGTTTCTTATCTTGAGATATTAAGTAAGGGAGATTATCAAGAAGGTATAAAGCAAATTAAACAATACTGTGAGACAGGAAATGTTTTAGATGTAGGATGCGCCACAGGAAATTTTATTTATGTGCTTAGTAAAAATGGTTACAATGTAAAAGGAATTGAACTTTCAACTTTTGCGTCTGAGTTTGGGAAAAAGAACTTTGGGATTGAAATCATCAATAAACCTTATTCCTTTGACTTATTTAATAAAGAATTGCCAGAAAACTATTTCGACGTGATTATGATGGGAGATGTGTTAGAGCATTTTACCAATCCAACGGAGGCAATGGAGTTAACCCATAAAATATTAAAACCAGGAGGAGTGGCATTAATTCAATTACCCGGAACCTTAAATTTAATATCGAGTAGAATTGCATTTGCTATTTATAAAATAATTGGTTCACAAAAAACCATGTACATTCCACCTTATCACCTAACTGAGTTCAATGCAAAAACTGCTAGGAGAATGTTTGAAAAATGTGGTTTCAAAACCATTCACATTAAACAAGATATTAAACCACCAAGCACCATTACCTTAAGAGGTAATTTTGCAGAAAATGCTTTTAAAGTAGTATTTCAATATATTAACTATTATTTAACAAAGTGGTTCGGTGTGCCTGGAGACCGAATGATTATTGAAGTTTACAAATAACAAATCTTACCGCCTTTTAATGACCTATTGAAAATTACACATTTTTTTTTATTTTGCATATTATCATTAAACCCCAATTCATGAAAAATTTAATTAGCCTATCTATTCTAATGGTTTTATTTTCAATAACCATTCATGCCCAAACAACCGTAACGCTACAGCCAGACTCTACAGCAGGTAAAGATGCGTGGATAACCTCTAATGCTCCCAACCTAAATTTTGGCAACTACGCCAATTTTGCAGCCATTGCATGGTCTAGTGGGGGAGATTTTATCTCAAGAGGTTTATTGCAATTTGATTTAACAAGCATTCCACAAAATGCGATTATTACCAGCGCAAAATTATCGTTATATTGTAATACCACTTCAGATCATCCGCAACTTCACTCTTCTTTATCTGGTTCTAATGCTTGTTACCTGCAAAGAATTACTAGTGCATGGAGCGAATTTGGTGTAAATTGGAGCAATCAACCTTCTACGAGTACAACAGGCCAAATTACCTTGGCACAATCAACCACAAGTACAGATGATTATTTAAACATAGATGTAAAAAGTTGGGCAATTGACATGGTGGCAAATCCAGCAAATAATTTTGGCTTTATGATAAAATTGGCGACAGAAGCAAAATTCAGAAGTTTAATATTTGCCAATTCAGACCACATTGATGCCTCTAAAAGACCAAAATTAGAGATTACCTATGAGCTTCCATCTAATGATCCTTGTATTACATTAAGACCAGGACCAGCTGCAGGAAAAGATGCTTGGGTTACCTCAAATGCTACTTCCACAAATTATGGTAATTATGCAAACTTTGCCGCCATAGCATGGACTAGCGGAGGCGAGTTTGTTTCTAGAGGTCTTTTGGATTTTGATTTAAGTGGCATACCAGCCAATGCTACTATTACCAGTGCTTTGTTAAATCTTTATTGCAATACCACTTCAGATCATCCTCAATTACATTCAACTCTTTCTGGTTCTAATTCATGCTTTCTAGAAAGAATCACAAGTTCATGGGACGAAAACACAGTTAATTGGAACAATCAGCCTTCCACTACTTCCAATAATAGAGTAACACTACCAGCAAGTTCTTCTTCAACACAAGATTATTTAAACATAAATGTTAAAGACCTTGTAACAGATATGTACAACAATAAAAACACTAGTTTTGGATTTATGTTAAAACTGGTGGATGAAGTGAAATTTAGAAGTTTAATTTTTGCTAATTCAGATCACATAGATTCTACGAAATGGCCTCAATTAAAAATTTGTTATACCCTTCCAAATGGGGTGAACGAAAACGCTACTGTTTCTAAGTTAGGAGTAAAAGCGTATCCAAACCCAGTGAATAGAAATGAAATTTTAAACATTAACTCAAATCAACAAGAAATTATTACCATTGAACTTTTTGATTTAACTGGAAAAATGAACTATTCAAACCATTTGAATCAATCAACATTAGAATTTAAATTAGACCTTAACCAGATACCCAATCTAAATGCAGGAAATTATTTATTAAGGGTAGTTAGTGAGGATCAAGTGCAGGTAATAAAACTCAACATTCTTTAATTTAAACCATTTTTCTAAAGCTTCATTCCAAAGGATTGCAAAATCTTATTCAGGAATGAAGCTTTTTTGCTTTATGAAACAGCTTATACTTACCATCACATTCACCTTGGCAACTTTTGTCTTACTTGCCCAAACCATCACCTTACGGCCTAACGCTAGCAATGGAAAAGATGCCTGGGTTGTAACAAATCAATCAAATACAAACTATGGTAGTACGCCAAATTATGCTGCAATTTCTTGGAGTAGTGGTGGTACTTTTCATTCAAGAAGTTTATTGAGTTTTGACCTTAGTGCTATACCTGCCACAGCAATTATTTTGGATGCTAAATTAAGTTTATATAGCAATACTACCTCTGATCATTCCCAATTGCATAGTGGCAGTAATTCTTGTTATCTAGAGAGAATAACTTCTTCATGGAATGAAAGTACAGTTACTTGGAATAATCAACCTGCAACTACTACGGTTAACAGGGTAACCTTGCCAGCATCTACTTCTTCCACCCAAAATTATCTAGATATCAATGTCACAAATTTAGTGACAGACATGGTTAATAATCCAACCACCAGCGATGGTTTTATGCTTAAACTTGCCACTGAAGCGGTATTTAGAAGTTTAATTTTTGCTAGTAGTGATCATTCTGATTCTACCAGAAGACCGAAACTAGAAATAACTTATCAGTATAATTTTATAAATTTAACTAAGCCAACCTCTTCGAATGACACCTTATTCCAAGGAATTTCCTACCCAATCACCTATGCAGCTAGTGGAACTGGAAATATAAAAATAGAATACTCAACCAATTTAAGTACATGGACAACTATTGCAGGGTCTGTAAATCCAGTATCTGGAGTATACAATTGGACGCCAAATTTCACTGCAAATGCCTGTTGGATTAGAGTGAGTAGCATAGGCTCGCCACAATTAAGCAGCACCACCTCTTCCCCTTTTAAAATCCTCCCTACCCCAATGGTTTCGTTTGTTAATCCCAATGCTGGTGGGAACTATTTTGTAGGTGATACTTTGAAAATTGATTGGACAAGCAGCGGTGTATTTTCTTTAGCATTAGATTACAAAATAGGGAATGGCGGTTGGACCAATATCACTTCAAACATCAACCCTCAAGTAACTAGCTATAATTGGCTCATTCCAAATATTAATAGTTCTCAAGTTCTATTGCGCATTAGAGCTATTTCACCTATCTCAATTTTCGACCAGTCAGATTCAATTTTAAGAATCGCTCCAAAACCACAATTCAACCTATTAACACCTAACGGTCAGGAGGTATGGCTAAACAATGGCCCTAAATTAATTACTTGGCAAAGCGTTAACTCTAATAAAGTAAACTTGTATTATTTAGTAAATGGTGGTGATTGGATAACAATTGCAGATAACATTGCTAATACCAATAGCTATTTATGGCAATTGCCAGTTTTAAACTCAGATTCAATAAAAGTAAAAATCACCGACTCAGATTTTAATTTATTTTTAGACACTTCCGACTTATTTTTTACAATTAAAAATCCACCTGCCCTTTCTATTAGCGAGCCTTTAGCTAATCAAGTATTTTTTCAAGGAGATACCCTTTTTATAAAATGGTCTGCGATTTATTCTAATCAAATCAAAATCGAATATTCTCCTAATAATGGTTTAAACTGGAATTTAATTGAAAACAACTTTAATGCAACAGTTGGCTTATATAAATGGTTTATCCCAAACAACATCAATTCGAAAAATGTGAAAATTAAAATCTCTGATCTTGACTTTCCATTGTATGCAAGCGTTTCATTTGGAACCATATCTATTTTACCTAAGCCGTCAATAACCTTGGTTTCGCCTAATACTTATACCAAATGGTTAAATAATAAATCTCAATTGATAACTTGGACTTCCAATAATGCGAACTTTATTGATTTACTTTATTCTACCAACAAAACTAATTGGTTACCAATCAAAGATTCCATCAACGAGATTCTGCAAACATACACCTGGGACTCACCAAATATCCAATTTGATTCTGTATGGTTCATGATAAGGTGTAGAGAATTTCCGCAATTTTTTGATATTAGTAAAACCCCAATTTCAATAGTTCATCCTCCAAATATTCAATTAACAAATCCAAAAGGAAATGAAACACTTTACATAGGAAATAACTATTCAATAGAATGGAATGCAACAAATAGCAGGGCCATAAAAATTGATTATAGTACAGACAATATTAATTGGAATCCAATTAATGATTCTGTTCCTTCTTCTAATGGAATTGTGTTTTGGCAAGTACCTAACTCACCAACTTTTAATGGAAAAATTAGAATTATCGATTTAGATTTTCAACAATTCAGAGATTCCAATGAAATTAGTTTTAAAATAGTTTCAAAACCCACTCTTAACTTGGTTACACCGAATGGAGGTGAAAATTTAGTGGCCGGTCAAAAGCAAAATATTGTTTGGTCAAGTTCGAACTTAGATAAAGTAAGAATTTTGCTTACTCTTAATGGAATTGATTGGATTGAAATTGATTCGAATATTGATGCTAGTGCTGGTGTTTATAATTGGGATATTCCAAATGTCAACAGTTTAAACTGCAAGATTAAAGTGGCTGATATGAAAGATGAGACTATTTATGATGAAAGTGCTAATTCATTCAAAATTAGTCCAAGTACTGGTCTAATTGCACTCCCTAATGAATCTATGAATATCTACCCAAATCCAATCTCTGTTACATCTAGTCTTATTATTGAAAACACTTACCTAAAGGTTAATGAAGTAATTTTAATGGATGCTTTTGGTAAAAGGTATGACATTAATTTGAATGATTTAAATGGTAATGTCTCCATAGATTTTAATAATGAAATAAAACCAGGCCTTTATTTACTCTTGATAAAATCTGATAATAGAGATTTTATCCATAAAATTGTAGTTAAAAACTAGGCTATCCTTTGAAAATTTTTGCCCTTATCTCCTATCCATTTCTGCCTGCCACTACAGGTGGCGAAATCTCTACGCAGAATATCTTAGAGTATATGGCACGGGTTAACCAAGTAAGGGTTTTTACCGTAGACCCTTATCATCCGGTTAACGAAAAGGAGTTTAGCTTTCAGTTAGATTTTGGCATGCGCTTTACGCCTTGGCGATATGCCAATGTGTTTCTACTTCCCAAACTCATTCGCCAGATAAAATCCTTTAAAGCTGATGCCATTTTTTTAGACCAACCTTGGATGGGCTGGATGATTCCGTTTTTTAAATGGACCACTGGCAAACAAGTATTCCTTAGAAGCAATAACATCGAATACCTACGCTTTAAAAGTATGGGCAAGCCTTGGTGGAGACTGCTCTATTTTTATGAAAGATTTGTTTATAGGCAAAGCAATTTAGTAATCTTTGTAAGCGATATCGACCAACACAAAGCCATCCAACAATTTAGCTTACCTATCCATCAAACTTTACTTACACCCTATGGCATTCCGCAAAGCGAATTGCCTTTGCCAATAACCAATGCTAGACAAACCATTTTAGATAGGCATGCAATTCCCGCTCCCCACAAAATTTTGCTATTCTTTGCCACCCTTAGCTACAAACCCAATTATGATGCGGTGGCTTTTATTAAAGATGAAATTTACCCGCGATTGTCTCAACAACTTGGAGATAGTTTCACCATTTTAATTTGTGGCAAGAACCTTCCTTCTCATTTAGTAGAAGCCCTTGAAACGATTGCAAACATTCAATACTTGGGTTTTGTAGCAGACATCGAAACTTATATTGATGGAGCGGATGTAATGATTAACCCTATCCTTAGCGGTGGTGGCGTAAAAACCAAAGCCATTGATACCTTAGGACGCGGCCAAACCGTTATTTCAACGGTAACCGGAGCAGAAGGGATTGACCCTACGGTTTGCGGCGATCACCTAAAAATTGCCAAAGATTACGATTGGGATGCTTTCATCCAATTGCTTCAGGTGCATTTTGGTTCAACCCGAAACCCTTTGCCACAAACTTTTTTTGAAACGTATAGCTGGGCAGGAATCATTCAAAAGCTGATGCAAAAATTAAATCATTAACACTTGCTCTTCTGTTAGTAAGGCTTCATTCCTAAACCTTAGTAACAATTGCGCTACGGTTACCACGTCTTTTTGGCAATAGGTTTTAATGCGCTCTAGGTTTTGTTCTTCCCAAAAAACCTTCCAAACCATGCTCCCATCGATGTCGTCTTTGGGAGTAGGAATATCAAACGAAGCTGCCAATAACTCTAAGGATGTATAGCTTTTATAATCTCCAAACTTCCAAAGCTCCATGGTGTCTAACAAGTTTATTTCCCATGGCTTTTTGCCAGCTACATCTAATAAGGCTGGGATTTCTAAGCCATTTAACAGGCATCTTCTGGCAATAAAAGGATAATCAAACTCTTTGCCATTATGGGCACATAACGAATGTTGTGGTGTGGCAAAATGCTTGTGTAACATGGCAGCAAACTCCTGCAATAAAAGCCTTTCATCTTCTCCGTAAAACGACTTTACCCTAAACACATACTCGTTGCCATTTCTACTAAAAAAACCACAAGAGATGCAAACAATCTTCCCAAACTCTGCATAAATGCCCGCTCTTGGGTAAATGTCGACCTCTGTTTGGTCTTCTTCTTTTTTAAGAGAAGCCGCCTTTTTTAGCCATAGCTTTTGCCATGGCTCGGGCACCTGCTCAAAACTTGGGTATTGAGGCACAGTCTCTATATCGAGCACGAGTATTTTTGTTAAATCTACTTGTTGCAGCATAGTACAAGTATAAAAAAAAGAGGCTCGGTTTGAACCAAGCCTCTATAAAAAAATATGATTAACAAGATTTTATTTTACCTCTTGCATGAGTTTCTTCACCAATGGCGAAAGGGCAATAAGCACCACGCCAGAAATCAAGGCATATAAAGCTAATTGTTTATATCCATCGGTATAGATCATTAACTTTTCTAAGTTGTTTACATTCTCTGAGGCACTGGCAATATTGGCTCCTAAAATGCCAGCTAGATATTGTCCATAGGCACTGGCCAAAAACCACATCCCCATCATCACTGCTTGCAGCTTTTGAGGGGACAATTTGGTCATGATAGACATGCCTATTGGCGACAAACACAACTCACCAAACGTAATGATAAACCAACCAAAAGTAAATAGGTTAAGCGAAGTGATACCTTGCTCGTTGGCAAAGAACCGTGTTTGGTAGAATACATAAAATCCACTTGCTAAGAATAAAAAGCCTAAGCCAAACTTCACCACTGTATTAGGTTCAAGCTTGCGTTTAGCCAACCAAATCCATAGCATCCCAATTAAGGCTGCAAAGGCAATTACAAAGAGGGAATTGGCCGAGTTGTTTACCCCATTTGGATCAAGCTTTACTCCTACTAATTCGTTGCTTAGGTTATTGGCCGCAAACAAACTCAAAGAGCCACCACTTTGCTCGAAGAAGGCCCAAAACAAGATAGAGAACAAAATAAACACCAAGGCTGCCATGAGTTTTTTATTCTCGGCGGCACTAAAGTTTTTCATTTCATAGAACAGGTATATCAATGAAAATGGCCCGATAATTTTCATAAATAAATCGGTGTACTCAGCATTGGAAACCATAAAAATTACTACAGGAATAAACGCAATAGATCCCAAGAAGGTGAGTAACTCATAGGTGTTTCGTTTTTGTTTAGGCAAATCTTGAATGGGCGATTCGCCAATTTCGCCTAAACTTTTTTGCGTGCGCACAAAGGTTAAGAGGCTAATCACCATTACTACCGATGCAAAGCCAAAGGCTACATTCCACCTAAGGTCTACAGGAACAATATCTGCTAATAAGTTTCCATTGGCAACAGCTATACAAAGGTAACCACCAATGAGGGCGCCTA
>CAYUDC010000077.1:0-11994 GCA_964443415.1 uncultured Chitinophaga sp.
GGACTAGCCAAAAATCGATAAGCCCGACGCGCTGGTAAATAGCGTTCAACCCATAGTATACCATTGAGGCTTGCATTGCCAACAGGTGCCATGCGAGCAGTGCCACTGGCAGTGGATGTTAGCACTAAGTAAGCATTTGTACTTAATGTCCCCTGCACCAAGTTTAAAGTGCCAATGAGGCGTAGGGTATCTGTTAAGGTAAGTCCAGCCGCATTGTTTAGGGTCAAGCCAAATAAAGCCTGATCTTTAAATACATCTATACCTAAGCTTTGAGCAGTGGTGCCGTTAAAAATAATAACACCAGAATCAGCAATGATTTCACCCTCACATTGCAGGTTTCCGCCCAATGCCAGCGTATCTTTAAGGGTGAAAGTTGCGCCTTGATGAATGTGCAAATCGGCCGCTTGATACGAGGTACTTAAGGTGGGTTGATAAAGTCCTGCGGTAATCACCACCGAAGCCTGATTGGCAGGCAAAGCTTGTTGGTACCAGTTGCTGCTGTCTTGCCATGCTGCGCTCACTTGGCCTATCCAAACCTTAGGCATGGTATCATAGGGCAAAGGCGCTCCACTAATGATTAATGAAAAGGTTTGACCCAAACTGTTTTGCAAGCTGGCTTTGTGCTTAACCTCAATGGTATAAACACCTGCGGCCATATTTGGGGCCAAAATTTGCTCTACGTTGTCTAACACATTATTCCCTGTATCTGCTGCTGCAGAAGGATTGGTGGGGTCTAGAACAAAAGGCAACCCAACCAAATCGCCCTGCTGGTTATATAGACGTACATCTAAATCGTTGATTAATTTAGGCGATGTATCATCAAATATAGGTGAAGTGGTGATGCCTTTGGGATCTGTCCATGCCAAAGTAATTCTAAGCGTATCCATGGTATTTAAAAATACATCCACTCTATACGAGTGTAGATTTTGAAGGGTATCTTCTATGAGTGTATGTTCAAATGAATCGCGCAAGCAAAGGGCGGCCCTCTCTAAATTAGGTATTCCCCAGCCACATTCATAATCTGGTCCAGGGTTGTTTTTGCAGCGATTGGCAGTATGGATTGCCAAGGCTTTTAAAGAGGCATTGCGCATATACCTTCCCTTTAGTTGATAGAAATATTCTTGCAAAAGCAACAATGAGCCTGCCACATTGGGTGTGGCCATAGAGGTACCACCTAGGTAAGCATAATCAGCATCTCCTGTGCTGGTGCTAGACAGGATTGACCCACTGGCACCAACCAAATCGGGTTTAATTCGACCATCATCTGTAGGCCCCCAACTGCTATTGCTGAGCAAGCTCACTTGTGAAGGATTTGAATATCCATTAGGTAAGGCATAAATGGCACCAATGGTTAAACCATTCTTGGCATTGGCAGAGGTAGAAAGACAATCGTATGGACCAACCGTATCACGCGTGGTATTTGTAAGCGCCCAAGCACTGCCATTCCAATAATAGTGTGTGGTGCCTGGCGCTACGCCACTGCCTCTATCATTGCCAGCAGCCTTTACCATTAAGTAATATGGATTTGCAAACATCACACTATCGGATATTCTACTGCGGTTATCATAGTAACCAAATTTCCAATCTTCAAACTGATTCAACGATGAATCACCATACCAATACCAGCTACCGCTAATGTATTGCCAGGCGGTGGTTCCGGCGTAGGAGTGGTTAGAAAGCAAAAGGTTGGGAGCTGCGGCAATAACCTCTGCATTGTCGTTGCTAAAATTCCAGTTTTTAAGTTGGGCTTGATGGGCCATTCCTTTGGCATTGGGGTTAACGCCAGCTGCTATTAAGGTTCCAGCCACGGCGGTGCTATGTGCACTTAAGGTGGCGGCATCTATTATACTTACCCTGCCCGAAAGCTCTTGGTGAGTAGTTCTAGCAGCACCACCATCCCACATACCTAGTTTTTGAATGCCGTTTCCACCGAGATTTAAACCAAGCGAGCCACCATTCCAAAGATGCTGTGTAGCCAATGTTTTAGCGGCATCAAGGTTATTGCAGGTATGTAAAAACTGGGGTTGTTGGTTCGACCCAAATCCATCGAAACTATAAAAATTGCCATTATGAGTGGTAAAGCTTAAGGGAAGTTTTGGTGCATTTTGAAGGTATTGTTGGCATTGTTGGCCAAAAAACACACTTAGCACCGAATCTGTAGAAATTGAAACTTCTTTAGTGAAGGTTTGTGCAGTAGCTAAATTTAGCCAAACTAAAAGGTATAAAATAACAAGGATAACAAGCCTCCTAAACCTATGAAAACTCGAAACAAATAGAAAACTGGACGGATCAAACATAATGGTAAACCATAGACATGCATGATAGGCAATAAACCAAGGAGTCTTCAAAAAAAGCATGGAATTAACTATCAAAAAACAGCCAATTCTATTTCATCGCATAAAACTTATTGCAGGCAACTTGGCAAGGTATCTTCTAATTACTGGTGTTTTTTTGCCAAATTTTGACTTTTGAAAGCGTCAAAAAGCAGAAAAAAGCGTGTTTAATTTCACCATAATTATCCAAAAAGGAAGATTTTGAGGCAGAGAAGTCTACAGAAGGAACCCATCAAACAAAATCTTATTTACTTATTTTTCAATAATTTACAACATAATGTAGTAGACTTGTTGTAGTAAACTTATTCAATGATGTAGGTGTTTTGGGGAGCACCTCGAACGTAATTAAATCTTTTCAATAGAGATTCACAAACCAATTGAAAAAATTAACCAAAATCTAAAGTATCAAACTATGAGAGGAAAATTTACACTCATGCTCCTAGCACTGTTGTTGGTTTTTACATCCCCACAAGTGCAGGGACAAACGGGACCAAAACCCGGTAAACTATCCGACACAACCAGGCTCACAGAGATGGTTGTAGTTGGTTATGGAACCCGAAAGGTAACTAAAGTATCGGGTGCTATCTCTACCATTAAAAGTATCGACATCGAAAGGCTTCAACCGGTGCGTGCCGAAGATGCATTGCAAGGCCGAGCTTCTGGTGTGTCTATCATTAATAGTGGTAGTCCAGGCGCCAAACCTACTGTGTTTATTAGAGGAATACCTTCTTTTACCGGAACAGACCCTCTTGTAATTATTGATGGCGTTCCTCAAACCCTAACCGACCTTAACGCCATCAATGCTACGGATATAGAATCTATCAATGTTTTAAAAGATGCTGCCACCACCGCTATTTATGGTGTAAAGGGAGGCAATGGCGTTATTGTAGTAACAACTAAATCTGGAAAACGCAACCAAAAAACAGACATTAACTATAGCAGTTATTATGGCTTTCAGGAGGTTATGAATACGGTGGGTGTATTAAATGCTACCGAATATGGTGCGATGGTAAACGAAGGCAGTAGACTTGCCGGTGGCGGCTTAGTATTTTCTGACCTTAGCAAGCTTGGGGTAGGAACCAACTGGCAAAACGAAGTATTTAAAAGAGCTGCGATACAATCGCACACAGTTAGTGCCCGCGGCGGAAGTGATAAAATGACCTACTTTTTATCGGCAGGTGCCTTGCAACAAGGTGGTATTGTTGGCGGAATGGATAAATCTAATTTCAACCGCGGAAACATTACTGCCAACCTCATCTTTGATTTGACGCCAAAACTCAAGTTTATCATGAATACCACTGGTGTGGTGCTAAATAGCAAAGGCATTCAAGAAAACTCTTTTAATAGCGTTTTAGGTAGTGCAATTAATTTCGACCCTACGGTTGAAAACACCAGTGGTGCTTATAGCAATCTAATTCTATCAGAAATCTATAACCCGCTTACCAAACTCGATAACACCTATAATAGAAATGTGGGAACTAAGATTTATGGTAAGTTCGAACTCCAATATCAAATCATTAAAAACCTAAGTGTGAGTTCTCGCTTTGGTTATACCAAATTCGACAATGATGCCAAATCCTTTACCCCATTGGTGTTCTATGGCCCTAAAAACGTAGATAATACCATGAATGCGGATGGCACACCGGTAGCTGGCAAACACAACCAAGTAAACCACGACAAGTTTGGAAACTTTAACTGGACATGGGAATCATTTGCCAACTACAACTTTAAATACAAGGAAGACCATGAATTTGAAACAGTGGTTGGTTTTGCCATGGCCAAAGTTTCTGGCAATGCCATAGGCGCCAGCAGGCAAGATGTGCCATTTAACTCTTGGGAGTTTGCCGATTTTACAGCTGCTACTGGTGCTAATACAGCCCTTAACCCAAATGGTATTAATGGATATTACTATCAATACTTTAGAAGAAACTTATCGTCTTTCGGTAGGATAAACTACGATTATAAATCGAGATACCTGGCTTCACTTACCGTAAGACGTGATGGGTCGTACGCTTTTGGTATCGATAATAAATTCGCCAATTTCTACTCTGGCTCTTTAGGATGGATTGTTTCTGAAGAAAGCTTCTTTAAATCTAAATTCATCAACAATCTTAAAGTACGAGGCAGTTATGGTGCTATTGGAAACGAAAATGTAAACCCACAATTTGTGGGCATTATCGTAGGTGGACCGAGCTATGGCCCTACAGGAAATAGCAATGGCTATAGCTTTGGCGATGTGTTTGTGCCAGGGGCCACAGTGGGTTCTGCTGCCAACAATGCTTTAAGATGGGAAAGACAAATTCAATCGAACATAGGTTTTGATATGATTTTCCATCAATATAAATTTTCATTGAGTGCAGATGTATTTAGAAAGGCAGTAGATGGCTTACTATTTACTCCATCTGCTTCGCTGTATCTTGGCACCGTACCTATTCCAACAGACAATATTGGGTCAACCCAAACCACTGGAATAGACATTACTTTTTCTTACTATGAGAAAATAAAAGACAAGGTTAGAATTAACAATTCATTCACCTTTACTGCCGCCAAAAATGAAGTTACTGCTACCAATACAGATGGTACCGCCAGGATTTTTGGAGGATATTATTTCAATGGTCAATCTCAAAGTGTGACGGTATTTGAAAAAGGCTTCTCGCCAGGCTATTTCTATGGCTATAAAACAGATGGCTTGTTTCAAAACGAACAAGAGATTACAGCTCATGCTACTCAGCTAGGAGCTAAGCCTGGAGACATTAAATTTGTAGACATCAACAATGATGGCGTTATCAACGAAAAAGACCGCACCCAAATTGGCAATCCGTTTCCAGATTTTACCATTGGTTGGAATCTTTCTATCGAATACAAGAACTTCGACCTTAACGCCTTTACTTACGCCTCGGTGGGTAATGACATTTATAGGGCCTATGAGCGCAATGGCAACTACACTAACAAAGACCGTCGTATCCTAGAAAGATGGACAGGTGAGGGAAGTACTAATAACTCACAAAACCCTAGGTATTCTTTTGTAGATGCCAACAACAATGCAAGGGTATCAGATAGGTATGTAGAAGATGGGTCGTTTGTGAAACTTAAAAATATTCAATTAGGCTATAACTTTAGCAACTTCCCTAAGCGCGTAAAAATTAATAAAATAAGAATTTACGCCCAAGTAAAGAACGCTTTTGTGATTACCAAGTATACAGGTTTTGATCCGGAGATTGCGGGTGGTGTATTGGATACTGGTATAGACAGAGGAGCCTATCCGCAAGCCAGAACTTATGCCTTAGGTCTTGATGTTAAATTTTAATCACACTCAAAGAAATTTAAAATGAAAAAAGAATTAGTAAGCATCGTTTTTCTGCTAGTGTTGATCATCACATTGGCATCGTGCAAAAAGTGGGTAGACTATAATCCACACGAAGATTTTAAACAAACAGAATTAGACTATTTAAGGTCTGAGGCAGATTACAGAACCATGGCAGTGAGTGTTTATACTCCCTTACAATGGTTGAACCAAAGCGTAGTGGTTGGTGAAATTGCTTCGGATAATGCAGTATCTGGAGGCGAAAGCGCCTCGGATATTTTATCTCTACAACAAATAGATGACATGACCCATGATGCCAATAATGTTACCTTAACAGAACTTTGGCAAGCAGCCTATGAAGGTATCAACAGGGCCAACTATTTGCATCAGTATAAAGCTAAAAACCCTGGTGGAAACACAGTAAACTTTACAGGTAAAGAAGCATTATATGGAGAAGTATATTTCTTACGTGCCTATTATTATTTTCACTTGGTGCGCTTCTTTGGCGATGTGCCATTTTTTGTAGACAGACGTTTAGGGTTAACCGAAAGCAAGTCTCTCAAACGCACAGATAAAGCAGTAGTGTATCAGCAAATTGAAAATGATTTATTAGATGCCATCGCTGTATTACCTAGCGTTCAGATAGAAAAAGGCAGAGCCACAAAATATGCTGCTCAAGCTTTATTAGGCAAAGTTTACTTATATCAAAATAAGTTTACTGAGGCGGCCAGCATGCTAACAAATGTAATCAATGCCAATGCCTTTAGCTTACCGAGTGATTTTGGCGGTATCTTTTTGGCGAGTGGCGAAAACGGACCAGAATCTGTTTTTGAGATTCAATACTCTAATACCAGCCCTTACTTTAATTGGGGCGCAGTTACCAGAGGGCAAGGCAACTATGCTGTTCAGCAATGTGGTGTTAGGGGTATCAATGGAACAGATTCTATGCCATATGCCGCTGGATGGAGCACCAATTTACCTACCACTAATTTGGCTGCCGCCTACCAAAGTGGCGACAAAAGAAAGGCAGTAACCATCTTGGATATAGAGGCATATAAAGCTGCACACCCAAGTTACAACATCACTTACCAAGAAGCACCTTATAAAAATACAGGCTTATACAACCAAAAATACTTACCTAGAAAAGGTCAAACATCTGGTCAGGTAGAGCTCAACTATTTAAACAACTACCGCACGATACGTTATGCAGATGTGCTATTAATGGCAGCCGAAGCATTAGTAAAATCTGGCGGAAGCGAAGTAAAAGCATTAGAGTATGTAAACATGGTAAGAGAAAGGGCTTTTGGCGATAACACCCGCAATATTTCGGCCAGTGGTGATGCTTTATATCTAGCCATCTTAGACGAAAGACGTTTAGAACTTGCTATGGAAGGTGATCGCTTTTTCGACCTAGTAAGAACAGGCCAAGCAGAAACAAAGATTCCAGGATTTGTAAAAGGCAAGCACGAGGTATTTCCTATTCCATTTGAAGAGATAAATATATCTGGTTTGACCCAAAACCCAGGCTACTAATTTTTAAAGAAAACATCAATGAAAAAGATAACATATTTATTGGTCATTTCAACCTTTGTAATCACGTTATGGGGTTGCAAAAAGAAAGAATTTACAGACACCTCGTTTGTAGAACAAATGGCGGCCCCATCCAATCTGGGCATGTTGTTTGAAATTACACAGGACAACTCTGGTAAAGTTAGCATTTTACCTACTGGTGAGGGAGCTTCGTATTATGAAATTTATTTTGGAGACACCAGCACAACTCCCGGAAAAGTAGAAGCAGGCAAAGTATTGGTTCACCAATACTCAGAGGGCACATATGAAGTAAAGATGAAAGCCTTTAATGCATCGGGCAAATTTACTGAGGCCACCAAAAACCTAACAGTAACTTTTAGAACTCCCGAAGCTTTAGAACTCATTATAACTCCAGATGCTAGCAATAATTTTAAAATGAATGTAACTGCTACTGCTTTATACGAAACCAGTTTTAAAGTATATTTTGGAGAAGATCCAACTGAAACACCTGTTTCGTTTAATGAAGGCGATACGGTTTCGCATACCTATGCTAAGGTAGGAAGTTATAAGATTAAAGTGGTCGCTTTAGGCGGCGGTGCAGGAACAGCAGAGCTAGAGAAAACGGTACTTATTGAGGATCCTATTTTGTTGCCATTAACTTTTGAATCGAGCACCCTCAATTACAAATTTTTAAATTTTGACGGCGGTGCTGTTACGATTATCAATAACCCAAATAAAAGTGGTATCAATACAACAGATAAAGTGGGGCAGATGATAAAAAGCGCTGGACAAGTTTGGGGAGGCAGTTTTATTGAACTGAGTAAGCCTATAAACTTCACCGATGCTAAGATTTTTAAAATGAAAGTGTATTCACCACGCGCGGGCGCTAAAGTTTTACTTAAAGTAGAAAATGCAAGTAATAATACCATTAACTTCGAGAAAGAAGTAACTACTACTGTTGCCAATGCATGGGAGGAGTTATACTTTGATTACAGTGCGATAGATGCCACCAAAGATTACCATAGGGTAGTATTGATATTTGATTTAGGTACCATGGGCGATGGCACGTCGAATTTTACTTTCTTATTCGACGATATAGATTTAATCAAATCATTACCTTTAAACTTACCGATGAACTTTGAATCTGCATTTGTAGATTATGCGTTTACTGGATTTGATGGCGGAGCAGTAAGTGTTGATGTTAATCCGAGTAAAACAGGAATCAACACAACCAACAAAGTGGGTAAAATGGTAAAAAGTGCTGGGCAAACATGGGGAGGCAGCTTTGCAACCCTTGCTACTCCTATGGCTTTTACGGGCACTAAGACCTTTAAAATGAAAGTTTATTCGCCAAAGGTTGGCGCAAAAGTTTTATTAAAGGTGGAGAATCTAACAGATGGAAGCATTAGTTATGAAAAAGAAGTGGCAACCACTACAAGCAATGCTTGGGAGCAGTTAACATTCGACTATTCTGCTATCAATACAGCAAATAGTTACCAAAAGATAGTACTCATTTTTGAGAATGGTACCATGGGAGATGGAAGCGCTAACTTCACTTATTATTTTGATGATATTGAACTGAATTAATTTAAATGAACATGAAAAACTCAATTCAAAAAACAAGTATATTATGCCTATTGGTGCTACTCATGGCGAGCGCCTGTAAAAAAGAAAGCCATCAATTTGGCGAGGCAAAGGCGCCGAGCAATTTAAACGTAAGCTTATCGGTAGAAGGCGCTGATTCTATAACTGCCCCGGGTGGTAATGGTTCAGGCAAAGTAAATGTAAACATAAGCAGTGCCAATGCTTTAACCTACTGGATAGATTTTGGCGACGGGGTAAGCAAAGAGGCGCAAAATGGCGTAATTACCTACAAGTATAAAACACCAGGTACAAAAACTTACTTGGTAACCATCAATGCCATAGGCAAAGGAGGCTTAAGCAGCACTACTGCCAAGTATGTTACGGTATTTGTGGCCTTTGAAATACCAAGCAATATTTTACAATTTTTAACCAATGGCAGCTCGCGCACATGGGTAACAGATAAAGAAACTCCCGGGCATTTTGGTGTTGGTCCCAATACCGCATTTGAACCCATTTGGTATTCGGCCTCACCTAATCAACGCGATGCATGTGCTTATGATGATGAAATAACCTTTACCAAAGATGCACAGAACAATGTAAGCATGTCTATTGATAATAAAGGAGAATTCTTTGCTATTGAAGCAGCTACAGGATTTTATGGCGTATCTGGAAAAGATGGATGCTACCCAATAACCGCAGGGCCTAAGAACCTTTCGTTTATGGATGCAGCATCGGGATCAACCCCAGACATTTCTACACAAATACAATTTATTGTCCCTGGCAATGGAATCATTAACTTTGGCACTGGTGGAACCGAGTATGAGATTCTTTCGATTACAGATAAGCAAATTCATTTAAGAAGCATAGGCGTAGACGGCAATGCTTGGTTTATGAAACTCACTCCAAAACCATAATCAAATGAACCAAAAAATATTCATAGCATTAGCCATATGGCTGTTGTTTTCTTGCACCAAGGCCAGTTCTTCAGACACCTTAGAAGTAGCTCCAAGCAATCTTTCGGTTCAAACCGATATTGCAGGAGACAGCAGCGGCAACGTAACATTTACAGCCACAGCCATTAACGCTACTAGCTATGAATATAATTTTGGAGATGGCATTTCGCGGGCCAGTAAAGATGGCAAAATCACATACAAGTACAATAAAACAGGCACATACAATGTAACAGTGCTTGCCAAGAACGATGTTGGCTTTACGAGCACTAACCTAAAAGTAGATGTGAGTGTAGCCAACGCGGTGTTTTGGTCGGATGAGTTTAACTATACAGGTGCCCCTGATGCCAGCAAGTGGGGGTATGATATTGGCACTGGGAGTAATGGTTGGGGAAATGCAGAACAACAATATTATACTTCGCGAGCCGAGAATGTTTATGTATCAAACGGCACCTTAAAAATTACTGCTAAGGCAGAGAATTTTGGAGGCAAATCTTATACCTCGGCAAGAATGCTCACCAAGGGTAAATTTGCCATGCAATATGGCCGTGTAGAGGTAAGGGCTAAGCTGCCAAAAGGAGGAGGAACATGGCCTGCCATTTGGATGTTAGGGAGCAATATCGATCAGGTGGGTTGGCCTGCCTGTGGTGAAATTGACATCATGGAACATTTAGGGAATCAAGAAAACAAGATTTACCACACCTTACATTACCCCGGACATTCTGGTGGTAACGCCACAGGTATGAACCATATGATTAACAATGCTACTACTGAGTTTCATATTTATGCCATGGAATGGACAGCGGCTTCTATACAGTTTTTTGTAGATGGCGCATTAAAGTACACTTTCCCTAATAACAGTAATATTCCGTACAACCACAATTTCTTTCTTATCTTAAATGTAGCGATGGGTGGCAACTTTGGAGGAGCTATAGCGCCAGGATTTACAAGTGGAGTAATGGAGATAGATTATGTGAGGGTGTATAAATAGTGTTGGTTAAAATTTAAGCAATTACTGCTTTATTATTTTATAGTGGGTTGACCCAACACGCAGATGATATACGCCTGCGGCAAGTATTTCTAATGTGATATGATTATCTGCTTCTAGAAGGTTTCCACATAGAACTTGTTTGCCAAAATTATCAAATATGAGGTAGCTTGACCCGATGAGGGTTGGAGGAACATCCACCTTTAAAAAGTTTTGTGCTGGATTAGGAAAAACTTTTAAGGTTTCAGTTTGCATTTGGGTCAACCCTGTAGTTGAAATCACAAGTTCTAATTGCTTGGTATTTGCTAAACCGCACCTCTTGGCAAGCAAGGTAACTATGAAATTACCAGCAGACTCATAAATATGTTTTGGATTTAGTTCTGATGAAGTGTCTCCATCACCAAAGTCCCATACATAGCTATCAGCATGGCTAGAGGTGTTTTGAAATTGAACTGTTTTTATGTCCAAAACTTGAGGGGTAAAACTTGCTTTCGGATCAAACAGCCCTACATTCCATAAACTTAATTGTTGGTACACGATTAATTTTGTAGCTTCTTTGATGGCAGTTGCTTGGCTTGTTTGTAATCCTCCATTAAAAGTAATCAAGGTTGGATCTTTCTTTAGCATGAGCGCATAAAAGCAACAAGCAGCAGCATAACTTCCAGCTAAAGAAGGATGGCTTTCGTCTGGGTTATATAGTTCTACACTTGGATTATTGGCTCTTAAGTATTTCCAAACAGCACCAACAGGCGAAAGCAAGGCTTTATTGTCGTCTGCCATTTTTCTGTAACGCAAAGCCAACAGGCTATCCATTCCAGCATAAGTGCATACAGGTGGCCAGGTTGGACAGTTTTGTGCATCTCCGTTCTTTCTACCCCACGTCATATAAAACATGGTTTGTGTACAAGGATTCCTAAGATGTATTAAGCTATCAAGTTTTCTTGCAAAGGGGTACACCATTTCTTGCACATCTGCTTCGGGGAAAGAGGGAAGCTGACTTTGGTCTTGCAATACTACATAATCCCAGGCTTGCGAATTGATTTTGGCAAGGGATACGGCATTGTTGGAATGCCCCATGAGGGTGTGTCCGCCTGGTGTGTTGGCATCTGTTAAGATGGTATCACCAGTTGACAAAGCCAATGAAGAAAGTAGTTTAGGAAGGTTATTATACTCGGTATAGCTATTGCCTAAAAAGAGCACTTTAAGGTTCGCACTTTGTGCGCTTAAATAGTTACAAAAGCAACATCCAATGATACATGCCAATAAGATTTTTTTCTTAGTCATGTAGTGTTAGACTGCTACCTA
>CAYUDC010000078.1:0-11929 GCA_964443415.1 uncultured Chitinophaga sp.
ACCAAAACAGAGCAAATGATTCCCATGCGCGATGGGGTAAAGTTGTATACCGCCATTTATGCGCCCAAAGACCAAAGCATTAAACATCCCATTTTATTCAACCGTACGCCTTATTCTTGCCATCCTTATGGTGCCAGATTCTCGGGTAGATTGTTTGCCTCTTATTGGAAAGAATACATTAAACTTGGATACATTGTGGTTATCCAAGATGTACGAGGCGCTTGGATGAGCGAAGGCCAATTTGAAGACGTTAGACCATTTAATGCTAATAAAAAAAAGAAAACAGACGTAGACGAGGCAAGCGATACCTATGATGCTGTAGATTGGTTGGTAAAAAAGGTTCCAGGCAATAATGGTAAAGTAGGTGTATTTGGTGTTTCGTATCCTGGCTTTTATGCTACCATGGCAGCGCTAAGCGGTCATCCCGCAGTAAAGGCAGTTAGTCCGCAAGCCCCCGTAACCGATTGGTATATGGGCGACGATTTTCACCACAACGGCGCATTTATGTTGCAAGATGCTTTTAGCTTTTATTCGGGTTTTGGCTTACCACGCCCCACACCTACCACGCAAAGGCCAGGTTCTCCTGTAAATTACTATACCAAAGATAGCTACAAGTTCTTCTTAGAAACGGGTGCCATTGCCAACTTTACCAAACTCACTGGTGATAGCATTGCGTTTTGGAACGACCTCATGCAACATCCGCATTACGACAACTGGTGGAAGGCTCGCGACGCTCGCCGCGCCTGCTTTAACATTAAGCCTGCTGTATTGGTAGTAGGTGGTTTGTTTGATGCCGAAGATTGTTATGGTGCTTGGCGTTTATACGAAGCCATCGAAAAACAAAATCCAAATACCGATAACCGCATCGTCATGGGGCCATGGTTTCATGGTGGTTGGGGTAGGAGTGAGGGGGCCTATTTAGGCAATGTAAGGTTTGGTTCAAACACCTCGCTTTATTACCAGCAGCAATTCGAAATCCCATTCTTTCAATACCACCTTAACGGGATTGGGTCAACCCAAAACATAGCCGAAGCCAATATATTCTTTACCGGCGAAAATGCCTGGAAGTCGTTTAATACTTGGCCACCCAAACAAATGCAGTCGCAAGAAATATTCTTGCACGAAGGGCAGCAACTGAGTTTCAACAAACCAGCAGTTATCACTTCTTTTAGCACCTATACCAGCCATCCTCAAAAGCCTGTGCCGTATACCGAGTCGGTTCAAACCAACAGAACCCGCGAATACATGACAGACGACCAACGTTTTGCTTCGCGTAGGCCCGATGTACTTACCTTTACTACCGATGTTTTAGAACAAGACCTAAGTTTAGGGGGCACTTTATTAGCAGACTTGCAAGTGGCCATTTCTACCACCGATGCCGATTTTATCGTAAAAATTATTGATGTATTTCCGGATGGCTTTAGCTACGATACCCTAACGTATGGCAAAGGCAATGGCAGCAATTACTTAATGGATGCCTACCAAATGTTGGTGCGTGGAGAGGTCATGCGTGGCAGATACCGCAATAGCTTCGAAAAGCCAGAGCCCTTTGTGCCTGGGGAGCTAACGCAGGTAAAATTTGAGTTGCCAGACATTGCCCATACGTTTAAAAAGGGGCATCGCTTAATGATTCAAATCCAAAGCACTTGGTTTCCTTTGGTAGATAGAAATCCCCAGCAATTTGTAGATACCTACCACTGCACCGATAACGATTTTGTTCCATGTGACATCAAGATATTTCATGATGCCACTCGTGCCAGTAAAATTATTTTGCCGGTATTAAAGCCCTAGCTTGGTCGACTCTTCTATGAGTCGGTCTTTGCTAATAGGCACCACGCCAACTTCTTCGCACACTAAGCCGCCAGCTAAGTTAGAGAGAGCTGCTGTTTCTTTATTTCCTAAACCTATGGCATAACATAAGGCCGCCACACTCATCACGGTATCGCCAGCGCCGCTAACATCTGCAATTTTGCGGTAATGTGCAGGGATATAGTCAAAGGTGCGTCCATCGCAAATCATCACGCCACGCTCGCTCATGGTAACCATTACATTCTTTAGTTCCATGGCTTGCATTAAATCTAAAATGCTGCTTTCAAAAGCACTTTGGTTGGCAGGGTCTACCTCGCGGTTAAATCCTTCTTTGAGTTCTTTTAGATTTGGTTTAAACAAATCAACCCCACGGTAACTGCTAAAGTTACGCTTCTTTGGGTCAACCACTACCTTTTTACCAAGCTTATGGGCGGCGCTTACTATTTGTTCTATTAGGGCAGGTGTAATCACGCCTTTATCATAATCTTCAAACAATACCACATCCACTGCAGGAAGAAGGTCGTTTAAAATGCGATGTGTAAGCACATACGTTTCGTATTCGGATATGTTTTCAGTTACCTCGTGGTCAACCCTTAGCATTTGTGTTTGCTGGGCAATCACGCGAGTTTTGGTAGTGGTAAGGCGGTCTTTAGAACGCACAATCCCCGAAGGATTTAAGTGAGAGCGTTCTAACAATTGCAAGAACTCATTGCCTTCTACATCTTCGCCAATCACCGAACATAAAATGGGTTTAGCGCCTAAAGACGCCAAGTTTAAAGCCACATTGGCGGCACCACCTAGGCGGTATTCTTTTTTCTCAACAGCCACTACTGGCACTGGGGCCTCGGGTGATATTCTTTCTACCTTGCCCAATAAATAGGCATCCACCATTACGTCTCCTATCACAAGGACTTTTAGTCCTAAAAATTTTTCGATTGTCTCTTTCATAAATTCTAGCCCAATTTAGCTAAAGCATTTTTAATTCTCTCCATGGCCACTGTTAATTTTTCATCGCTGGTGGCATAACTTATTCTAATACAGTTGTCATCGCCAAAAGCTTCGCCTGTCACCATCGACACATGTCCTTGGTGTAAAAGGTATAAACATAGGTCGGTAGCCGTATGGATGATTTGCCCTTCGAACGATTTTCCAAGAAAGTGGCTAATGTCTGGAAAGAAATAAAAGGCTCCTTCAGGGTGGTTGCATTTTAGTCCGGGTATATTTTGTAGGGCGGTTTGAACCAAAAGCTTACGTCGCTCAAAGGCTTGCACCATGTGTAGGCTTGGCTCTTTGGTGCCATTGAGTGCGGCCACGGCCGCCTTTTGGCTGATGCCGCTGGTGGCACTGGTAAATTGCCCTTGAATTTTTTCGCAGGCTGTGGCTATGGCTTTGGGAGCGGCAAGGTAACCCAATCGCCAGCCTGTCATGGCAAAGCCTTTAGACAAGCCATTAATGGTTACTACTCTATTGGCCATTTCGGGGAAAGCCCCAATGCTCACATGTTTGCTTTCGTAATTAATGTATTCATAAATCTCGTCTGAGATAATGAGTATTTGAGGATGTTTGGCAAATACCTCCACCAAGGCCTTTAGCTCTTCTTTGCTATATACCGAGCCCGTAGGGTTGCAAGGCGAAGAGAACATAAAAGCTTTTGATTTTGGGGTAATGGCAGCCTCTAACTGAGCAGGTGTAATTTTATAGTTTTGCTCTAAGGGTGCTTTAATAAACACCGGAACACCTTCTACCAATCGCACCATTTCTGAGTAGCTTACCCAATAGGGGGTGGGAATAATTACCTCGTCGCTGGGGTTTACAATGGCCATGATGGTGTTCATGAGGGCGTGTTTGGCGCCAGTACAAACCACAATTTGGTCGGGTGCATAATGCAGCTCATTTTCTTTAAGCAGCTTTTGCGAAATGGCTTCTCGCAATTCTGGAATACCAGCCACAGGGGTATAATAAGAGAAATTATTTTGAATGGCATCAATGGCAGCAGCCTTAATATGTGCGGGAGTTTCAAAATCGGGTTCGCCTAGGCTAAGGCTAATTACGTCTATGCCTTGTGCCATCAATTCCCTGGCTTTTTTTGCCATGGCAATGGTTTGCGGTTCGTTTACCCAACTTACTCTATCGGCTAAGAAGTTTTCTATGCTCATGCTGCGAATTTATTGGATTGGCAGTAATTTAACCGCATTGCCGTCAAATGGATGGGATTATTCCTTGCATTTTTTGCAAATCCATTGCTTTACATCTTGATAATATCCAAAATTCAAGGCTAAATTAAAGTTAGAGGCTACTTTTAGGATGATATACAACCATTGTCAAAAGTAGTCCCATCAAGCAGTTTCTTTACCTTTATTGATTGTTTCAAGTTTGTACCATCATATTAAAAAAAACAAACTATGAAAAAGTTAAATCTATTGGCCATTATCTTTTGTCTTTTAATGGCTGTTCAAACCTCGGCTCAAAACGTTCGCCCTGTATTAACTGTTTTAAACTTGGATACCAAAGGCGTGCAATTAGAGCCTTCTCAAATGGGAAACCTCGTTCGGATAGAAGTAGAAAAACTCAATATCTATGACGTAACCGATCGCTATGATGTTGCGTACATTATTCAAAAGAACAACCTCAATATCACTAATTGTTATGGTAAGCTATGCCTAATGGAAATTGGCAATGTTATTAAAACAGATTATATCCTTACTGGTAGCGCAGAGTTATATGGCGAAACCATTGTGCTTACCTTAAGACTAGTTAACATAAAATTGGGTAGCATCGAAAAAACAACGGTGGTTGAATTTTTAAATTTGCCTTTAGAAATGCAAAACATGGCAGCCATTGCCATTAGGAAAATGTTCGAAAAACCTATCGACGAACAACTATATAGCAGGCTCACCAAGCCCTTTAACTTTGATAACGCCATCAATAATCCTTATAAATCTATCATCAATCTTTCTGGTCCACGTTTTGGCTATAGCATTATCTTTGGAGAAAATGCTCAACGCATGAAAGACCCTGTGAGCACTGGAGGTTTTGATGCCTATCCTGCTAGCTTTTTATTTGGCTACCAATTCGAGAAACAATACCTGAACGAAGGAAACTACCAGGCTTTATTCGAGTTTATTCCGATGATTGGCGGTTTGGATCAACAAATGTTTATACCTAGCCTCACCTTTTTAAATGGCTTTAGAAACACCCGTACTGGTTGGGAAGTAGCCATTGGTCCTACTTTTAGCTTGGCAACTTATAGCCGAATGGGAAGAGTAAATGGTGCTTATTACATGGAGTCTGATATCAAGAAAATGGGCTTAAATGATGTTCAAATTAGAAATACCCTAAATGCCAATGGAACGGTATCCCTTGGAACCTCCCTAATTATTGGAGTGGGTAAGACCATTAAGTCTGGTAAGATGAATATTCCCATCAACGTGTTTGGAACCATCCCTACCAAAGAAGGTTGGCGCGTTGGAATCTCTGTTGGCTATAATGCTAAAAATACCCATATGTAAATCGGCGCTTTTGTCAGAGATGGCTTTGAAAAATGGCTTGAATCCAATCGATTCAAGCCATTTTTGCATTTAGAGCTGTAGCTTAAATGCCATAATTGCTGCTAATGAGTAATTGGAATTGTAGTTGATGCTACAAGACAAAAGCATTCACATGAACCTAAATAATTTCACCATTAAATCACAAGAGGCCATACAACAAGCTCAAGTTTTGGCCGCTAGCAATAGCCAACAAGCTATTGATACAGGGCATATTCTTAAAGCCCTCATGAGCACAGATGAACAAACCATCTCCTTTTTGCTGAAGAAACTTAATATTAATATTCCTCGACTAACTCAGGCCCTAGATGCCATTGTATTATCTTACCCTAAGGTGAGTGGTGCCGACGCCGGTTCTTACCTGTCTAATGCAGCCAACCAAGCCTTGGTAAAAGCCCAAGCCCAACTCAAAGGTTTTGGTGATGAGTTTGTGGCGGTAGAACATATTTTACTTGGACTCTTACTCGGGTCAGACAATATAGCCAACTTGTTAAAGGATGCTGGTATTAATGAGAAAGACTTAAAACTAGCCATCAAAGACTTGCGCGGCGATAGCAAAGTAACTTCGCAAAGTGGCGATGCCCAATACAATGCTTTAAACAAATATGCCAAAGACCTTAATGATTTGGCGCGTCAAGGAAAGCTAGACCCAGTGATTGGACGTGATGAAGAAATTAGAAGGGTATTGCAAATTCTTTCTCGTAGAACTAAAAATAACCCTGTATTAATTGGTGAGCCAGGGGTGGGTAAAACAGCCATTGCAGAAGGCTTAGCTCATAGAATTGTGAGTGGTGATGTGCCCGAAAACCTTAAAAGCAAAAGGGTTTACTCTTTAGACATGGGCTCGCTCATTGCAGGTGCAAAATATAAAGGGGAGTTCGAAGAGCGCCTGAAAGCCGTTGTTAAAGAAGTAATAGGCAGTGATGGCGATATCATCCTATTTATTGATGAAATTCATACCTTAGTAGGAGCAGGGGGTGGTGGAGAAGGCGCCATGGACGCGGCCAATATCCTTAAACCAGCCTTGGCCCGTGGCGAGTTACGCTCTATTGGTGCCACTACTTTGGCCGAATACCAACGCTATATCGAGAAAGACAAAGCGCTGGAAAGAAGGTTTCAAAAGGTATATGTAGAAGAGCCCGATACCGAGGCTGCCGTTTCTATCTTGCGAGGCCTAAAAGAACGTTACGAGGTGCACCACAAAGTGCGTATTAAAGACGAAGCCATTATTGCTGCGGTGGAATTATCTCAGCGATACATCTCTGATAGATTCTTGCCAGATAAAGCCATTGATTTAATGGACGAAGCGGCTTCTAAGTTGCGCTTAGAAATAGATTCGGTGCCCGAAGAAATAGACCAAATGAACCGCCGCATCATGCAGTTGGAGATAGAAAGAGAAGCCATTAAGCGCGAAGGCGATGAGGCCAAAGTAAACGAACTGAGCAAAGAAATTGCCAACTTGCAAGAAGAATGCAATGCCATCAAAGCCATCTGGCAAAGCGAGAAACTTTTAGTGGATGGCATCCAACAAGCCAAGCAAGAAATAGAGAATTTAAGGGTTGAAGCCGAACAAGCCGAGCGTGCAGGAGACTTTGGTAAGGTGGCCGAGATTCGATATGGCCGCATTAAAGAGGCCGAAGCAAAAGTGATAGACCTTAAAGAAAAATTGCAATCGCAGCAAACCAACAAGGCCATGGTAAAGGAAGAGGTAGACAGCGAAGACATTGCCGATGTGGTAAGCCGCTGGACGGGCATTCCGGTTACACGCATGTTGCAAAGCGAAAGAGAAAAGCTTTTGCATTTAGAAGACGAATTACACAAACGAGTGGTAGGCCAAGAAGAAGCCATTGCGGCTATTTCGGATGCCATAAGAAGGAGCAGGGCAGGTTTGTCTGATCCAAAGAAACCCATAGGCTCCTTTATTTTCTTAGGAACTACTGGGGTTGGTAAAACCGAATTGGCCAAAGCCTTAGCCGGATTCTTGTTTAACCAAGAAGATGCCATGGTGCGCATAGATATGAGTGAGTACCAAGAAAAGCATACTGTAAGTCGCTTAATTGGTGCGCCTCCAGGATATGTTGGTTATGAAGAAAGTGGTCAGTTAACAGAAGCCATTAGAAGAAGGCCGTATTCTGTGGTGTTGTTAGACGAAATAGAAAAGGCCCATCCAGATGTATTTAACATTTTGTTACAAGTGCTAGATGATGGACGACTTACCGATAACAAAGGTAGAACGGCTAATTTTAAAAATACCATCATCATCATGACCAGCAATATTGGCTCGCACCTGATACAAGAAAAGTTCGAGAAATACACCGATGCCAACAAGGAAGAAGTACTTGCCGAAGCCAAGGCCAGTGTGATGGAATTGTTAAAACGAAGCATCAGACCAGAGTTTTTAAATAGGATAGACGATGTGGTCATGTTTACGCCTTTAACCAGAGAAGATGTAAGGAGAATTGTGGATTTGCAGTTCATAGAAATTCAAGGCAAACTAAGTGAACAAGGTGTAAGCATCACTGCTACCGACGATGCCTTAGATTGGTTGTCACAATTGGGTTATGATCCGCAATTTGGTGCAAGGCCGCTGAAGCGCGTTATCCAAAGGAAAATACTAAATGAGTTGAGTAAAGAAATTTTAATGGGAAATATTAAGAAAGATTCGGTGATAGAGATTCAGTTAGATAAGGGCAATCAGTTTAGGTTTGTGAATTAGGACAAGGTCCATAGACCCTACCATACAACCCCGCAGCAAAATAATCTGACTCTTAGTTGAGTTCTTCTTATCTTCACCCACTAATCAGATTGCTTATGTCTGCCTTGCTTAGAACCCTCTGTCTGCTGCTGCTCTCTCAAACCTTGTTGGCGCAAGAGCTTCGGTTCAGCCCGAAACAAACCTATACCTATTTTTACCCTTTAGATTCGGGTAGGCTAGCATTTATTATGAAGCATGGGTTAAAAGATACCACCTACCTCTTTACCCAAAAAGTAGATAGTAGCCTGGCCAATGCCAATGTTCCAAAGCTTAGTCCCGGTTATTATTTATTGGCTCAAATAGCGGGTAGAGGCGTAACCCTAAGTGTAAGGCAATTTCCTAAATACAGTTACTCTTTTGTTGCCTATAATCAACAGCTAGAGGTGCGCGTGCAAGATTCAGCCTTTCGCGATCCAGCCAACCTAAAGTTTTATGCCAATGGAAAACTACTCGAAAAAGACCCTCATTGCCAATGTTATCTATTGCCTCAAAGCAAAAAAGAATATATTGTTTATGTAAGCGATGGAAAGTACTTTGAGTATAGCACCTTTAATTTCTCTCCAGATTTAAATGAAGTTTACCCTCGGAGTGCGCCAGACTATCGAAGCTCACCAACCTATAGTTATGGGTATGCCTTATGCAATCAGCCCATCTATAAACCCAAAGATTCGGTGAAAACAAAGGCCTATTTGCTATGGGACGATAACGAGCCTGTGAAAGGCAAGGTAGGCATTTACCTATACTCCAATTATTTTAGAAACCGCATGCTGCTCGCTCAACTTAATCCAGTTTCTGCAGGTGCTTATGTTTATGATTTTAAATTGCCCGATACCTTAAAAATAGATCAAACCTATTCGCTTCAATACATCGATAGAGAGGGCACTTTGCTAAGGTCTAGTTCTTTTAAACTTGAGGATTATAAACTGCGCAGCAATACCTACGATGCTTTTTTAACCAAGAATAAATACTATCAAGGTGAGCCTGTTCAAATTCAGGTTCGTGCCTTAGATGTAAATGGTTTGCCACTGCCCAATGCGCAGGTAAGGGCAAAGTTCTCTATCAGACACCTTAGAAACTTTACCGGTACCAAAACCTTCATTCCAGAAGAATGGTATCAAAATATGTATGAAGTTCAAATACCCATAGAAAGCAATGGTCCAACCATTATCACCTTACCCGATACTATCCTGAAAGACTTTGATGCTACCCTGCATGCAGAGGTTTTGCTGAGTGATATCTCGGGCGAAACCAAGGTGTTTCATTTTGATTTTGAAACCGTACAAGAACAGGTGTATTATACTTTAAAAGTTGCAGAGGATGGACTCATTCATGCTTCCTGCATTAACCAAGGTAAGCCTGCCGCGGTAAAAGTAAAGTTAAGGCAGAAAATAGGTGACATGGTATTGGATAGTCAAATACTGCAATTGCCAGCAAAATTACCTATGAAGCAGTATGCAGTGTACGCCGAAATATTGGATAGCAATAACAAACTAATTAATGCAATTAACTTATATAGAAAGCAAGATTATGTGGCATTTTATGGCACCAGAAAACCCGGACTTATCAGCATAGGTTTAATTAATCCATCTAGCCTAAAGATGCATATCCAATTGTTTAGAGGCAAAGACAAAATCATCGATTGTTATGCGGATACCTTTAGCTACCATAAAGTGGATACCTCTAAACATTCTTACCACTTAATTTACAGCTTGCAAGTGCAAGATAATTTTGAAGTGAAAGAACGTGTGTTTGAGTTCTTAGATAAAACCATTGAAATTACCCATAACCTGCCTGCAGAAATTTACCCTGGGCAAACGCTTGCTGTAGATTTAGATTTAAAGTTACCCAATAGAAAGCCTGCTGCCGATGTAAACATTACCGCTTATGCCATCAATGCACAATTTGGTGGCAATTATGCTCCCCAATTACCCAACTTTAACAGCGAGGTTCCGCCTTTGCTAAATGTGCAAAGAACCAACTTTGCAAGGTGGCCAAATTCGTATATCCAACAGTTTATTGGAGCCATGTCATACCATACTTTGTTAAAGGCTAAGTTAATGACCATGGGCGATTATAGGCTCATGTACCCTAACGAAGAATGGGTGATTGTAAAAGATTCTACTTATCAAACTAGCCCAGAAGTAATGCCTTTTGTAGTGGGAAATGGTGCAAGAATTCCAGTTTATGCCATCATGGTAGATGGCCATTATCGGGCCATGAGAAACCTATACCAAACAGCAGATTTTCCAATATTATTAACAGAAGGATTACATCAAATTTCTTTGCGCACCCAAACAGCTTGGTATCATTTGCCTAAGTTTCGGTTTGACCCAAAGCAGCGATACGTGATGAGTTTTGATACCTTGTGTTTGCCAGCAGGAATTACCAAAGTGCCCACAAAAGATAAAATAAAATTTAGTGAGGAGGAGATAGTAGCCATTAAAACTTATTTTATGTTTTTACAGCCAGGCCAATTGGTGAACGACTTAGGTAGAATTAAATTTAAGCAAGGAGTAAATGAAATTATAGCCAACCAACAATTTATACAAGCAAATAATGAGCGTGGCGAAATCTCTAAATGGGCTTATGGTCCATTTAAGCCCTTTGATTCTATTGAAGTATATAAAGACGGACAATGGGTTCAAACCTTTTGGTTCAACCCGAAAAAACACTATGCCTATTACCAAAATAAAATAGTGTACCAAGAATCCATTGAACTCAACATAGATTTTAATGCCTTTTATTTTCAATCGAGGCATACCGATTTTAGTGCCAAGTTTAATACCTATGATAAAGAACCTCCCGTTTTTTATCCCAATGAAAATGTAGAAGAAACCACGATGGTAGAAGATAGAAAGTTTGCACAAAAATGCCAGCTATCGCAGCATTATGTGCCAAACGGAGTGCCATTATTATATAGTTTACACTTGGTAGGTGAGCATGCATCGCAATTAAGTTATAGCTTTTTTTATAATCAAACTTATCCTAAAAGGAGCTTGTCTTTGCCTACCATCTACCATACCGATATGGGTAAAAAGTTACACTTTGCAGCGGGTTCGCATACGGTGTATTTAATAGACTGGCAAAAGCAATTGATGGTACTAAACCTAGAGGCCAAAGAACAAGCAGGTGCTTGGTATATAAAAGCTGATACAGCACTATTTAAAGAGCCTTGCGAATTATTGTTGCCGCTCGAAGCGCTTACACGTAAGTTATTAGAAACCCAAAACGAGTTCGAGAATAATCAAATTACTTACAGGGTAGAAGATTATGTGTCTAAAATTAAGTTGTCCAAATACGAAGTAAATAAAACAGAACACTCCTCTGAAGTATGGGGCTTTGTTACTAGAGATGAAGGCAACGCAGCACAAGATGTAGTGATTACCCTCGAACAAAATGGGGTGATTAAAGGAATTTCTTTTGCCGACGTGAGCGGTGGATTTCTATTTAAAGACATGGAGCCCGGCATGTACGAATTAAGGTTTACACGCTTTGGTTCATGTGTCACCATCCTGCAAAACCTGCGTGTGAGTAGGCAAACAAGTTTGCAGCTAAAAGTAGATTTAAAACTATGTGGTTTTTCTTATGAGAATGGTCAAATGGTGCCCTCTATCTTTCTGGCCAGAAAAAAAATAAATGAAGAGCAGGAGTTAAAAGATGCCCAACAAAATTTGTTTAGCGAGAAGGTTTACGAGAAGCCTATTCCGGGTACAGGAGGTGTAAAAGGAAAAATTATTGATAAAAGTGATCAAAGTGGTTTAGTAGGTGTAACCATTACCTTGCTAGATAAAAAAAGTAAAAAGTTCCAAACTGCTACCAA
>CAYUDC010000079.1:0-2064 GCA_964443415.1 uncultured Chitinophaga sp.
CATGGCATAGACGTTTCTAGGTACCAAGGTACCATCAACTGGGAACAAGTGAGCGACCATACCTCCAATAACATCGGTATCAGCTTTGCCTTTATCAAAGCCTCCGAAGGCCGCACCGTGCGCGATGCCACCTTTCAAAGAAATTGGAAAGAAGCCAAAACCAATCGCATGCTCCGCGGTGCCTACCACTTCTTTAGACCGCACCTTACCGCCGAAGAACAATTTAACCTCTTTAAAAACATCGTTAAGCTAGAAAAAGAAGACCTGCCTCCGGTTTTAGATGTTGAAATGCGCGGCTCTGCTTCTCCTGCAAAGCTTAGAAAGACCGTAAAAAAATGGTTGACCCTTGCCGAAAAACATTATGGCGTTACACCTATCTTATATACGTCCTATTCTTTTTATAAAAATTACTTTAACACCAAAGAGTTCGAAAAATACCCACTGTGGATAGCCCATTACGCCACAGACGACCTCAACCGCCTTACCAAAGAATGGCACTTCTGGCAACACAACGAAGGTGGCAAAGTAAAAGGCATTCGTGGTGAAGTAGACTTTAACGTGTTTAAAGGCGAATACAAAGACCTCCTAAAACTTTGTAAAAAGTAAACCGAATTTTTAGAGATTTGGTATCTTCGATGGTATGAAGAAATTAATACTCTCTACCATTGCTTCTCTTTTTTCTTTCATAGGCTTTGGCCAAATCGCCAAAACACAAGTGGTGCAATTGAGTGCAGTGGCCAATAATCCCAATGGCATTACCCTTATTTGGCCTCAAGAAAATTTTACTGGAACCTATAAAATTTTCAAAAGAAACTCCCAACTCAACGAAGATTGGGGCTCAGAAATCGCCTCGGTGCCTGGTAACCTTAATTCCTACTCAGACCCTTCTGTAAAAGCCGGCGAGGCTTTCGAGTACCTCGTAGCCAAACACAATGGCAGCGCCAACATTGCTTTAGGGTATATTTTTGCTGGCAATCGGTTCGAACCAAACCTTAAAAAACAAGGCATCCTCTTGCTCATCGACCAACACATGGAGCAGCCTTTGGCAGCTGAGTTGGCACAGTTGCAACAAGATTTACAGGGAGAAAATTATTTACCAATACGCCTTGTTGTAGCGCGTACAGAAACACCCACTGCCATCAAACAAAAGATTTACCAAGCCTATCAAGCAGCCAATCCCAAACCTTCTTGCTTGTTTATCATCGGAAAAGTTCCCGTACCTTATAGCGGCTTTTACAGTGCCAACGGCGATGCTCCGCCACCCGATGGCCACGTAGAAGGCAGTGGCAACCATACTGGCGCCTGGCCCGCAGATGTGTATTATGGCATCTTCGACGAATCCTCCTTTACAGACCAATGGGTAAACTGCACCACTGGCAACCTCGCCAGAAACCACAACATCCCCGGCGACGGCAAGTGGGATCAAACCAAACTACCTGCCAACCCTAGCTTAGAAATTGGTAGGGTAGACCTTTCTAATTTAGGTTCCTTTAACCAATCAGATACCAGCTTGCTTAAAGATTATTTTAAACGTAACCACGCTTGGCGCACCGGCGCATGGAAAGTGCGCGAAAGAGCCCTGATAGATAATAACTTTACCGGACTAAATCTTGCCTCTACAGGATATGCCAACTTCCCAAGCTTGGTGGGCATCGACAGCGTTTTTGATAACCTCGATTACTTTACCGCACAAAAAAATGGCTCGTTTTTATGGAGCTATGGCTGTGGCGCTGGTTCTTTTACCAGCTGTAGCGGCATTGGCAATACCGCCAACTTTGTAAACGATAGCTTTCAAAATGTGTTCACCATCTTGGCAGGCAGCTATTTTGGAGATTGGGATGTGGCCAATAACTTCCTTCGCGCACCCCTTGCCAGCAGTAGCCTCGCCTCTTTCTGGGGTGGCATCCCCAAATGGTATGTGCACCACATGGCCCTTGGCCAAAGAATAGGCAAAGGCACCTTGATTTCGCAAATCAACGAAGGATTTTATTTCACTGGCAACTTCAATAGCTCCCAACGTTCTATGCACATTGCCCTTATGGGCGACCCAACCTTGCGCCAACG
>CAYUDC010000079.1:2164-11783 GCA_964443415.1 uncultured Chitinophaga sp.
TAGAAACTTGTGCCTCGGGCTCTTACCTTAACTTGGGTGCTGCTGCTTTTGCCCCAGTAAATCATGTCAATGGTTTGGCTGGGTTTCGGGTTGAACCAAAGGCGCTGATATTCCCCAATCCTGTTCATAGCAACGAGCCTTTAACCATTCAAATAGCTGCAAGTAACCACCCATATATAGAGGTAGCATACTACGATCTTAGCGGCAAACGCCTCGGTTCAAACCGTTATATGCAAAACAACCCGATTGAGCACAAGCTGCAAGCGGGTTGTTATATTCTAAAAATTACTGCCGGCACGCAACACATGCAGCAGCGCTTAGTGGTTTATTAAAGGTAGTCTTTAAAGTATTGGGTAATTTTATTCATCAGATGCACTCGGTCTGGCCCCAGCACATTGTGCTCGTGCCCAGGATACACAAAGTAATCTACGTTCACACCATCTTCTACGCACTTCTTCAAGTAACTTAACGTATGTTGCCACAATACTACATTGTCGTTGGTACCATGTATTAAAAGCAATCGGCCCTTTAAATGCTTGGCATAGTTCTTTAAGTCGGCAGCTGCATAACCCTCAGGATTTTCTTGCGGCGTATCCATATAACGCTCGGTGTACATAATCTCATAAAAGCGCCAGTCAATTACCGGTCCGCCTGCCACACCCGCTTTAAATATATCTGGGGTTTTGGTCATTAAGGAGGTACTCATAAAGCCACCAAAGCTCCAGCCAAATACGCCCATTCTGCTAGCATCTACATATTTTAAAGATTTTAAATAAGCCACTCCTTGCAACTGGTCTTCCATTTCTATATTGCCCAATTGCCTGTGAATGCCTTTCTCAAAGTCGAACCCGCGGTTGGCACTGCCTCTGTTGTCTAAGGTAAAGGTTATAAAGCCTTGTTGAGCCATATAATACAACCACATATCGGCACCACCCAACCAAGTATTGCTAACCATCTGCGCATGCGGGCCGCCATACACATAAACCACCACTGGATACTTCTTGGTAGAATCAAAGTTATGAGGCAAAATCATCCTAGCATTTAATTGGGTTTTGCCATCTTTGGTTTTTAGTTTCAACAAACGGATATCACATTTTTGATACTCTCTTAAAGGGTTAATAGAGTTTAAAACAATGCTCAAATCGGTTCCATCTGCCCCCATTAAAGTAATCCTTCTTGGAATGGTCACACTGCTTAAGTTGTCGAGGATGTATTTATAGTCAGGAGAAATAAGTCCAGTATGTTGCCCTTCGAGCATGTTAATCTTGGTGTTTTTGCCCGTTTTCATGTCGAGCTTGCACACATATTTATTTAGGCCATCAAGGCTATACGCATGGTAAAATAAAAAGCTACCATCCGAGTTATGCCCAATAATATCAGCCACAATCTGGGTGTTGTCGGTAAGTTGCTTAATTAATACACCACGACTGTTATATAAATACAATTGGTTCAAACCGCTTCTTTCGCTGGTCCAAATAAACTTGCTTGGGTCTTCTTTAATAAAGTACACTGGCTTTTCAGGTTCTACATAAGCGCTGTGGGTTTCTGTAAACAAAGTCTTAATAAAGGCACCTGTTTGGCCATCGTATAAGTTTAACTTCATCTCGTTTTGCGCACGGTTTACCACGGCAATGTATAAGTATTCTTCATCCGGACTCCAAGCGATATTCGTGAGGTATTGCTCTGGGTCGCCCTCGGTTTTCACTTCCAATACTTGCTTGCGTTTAAAATCATACAACATCACTTTGGCCTGATGGCTGGCATTACCGGCCATTGGATATTTAATGGTTTCAAATTCGGTAGGCTGGGTAAGCTTAGAGCCAATGGTATCCGGCACTTTCACATTCATCAATTGATAATTGCTCACCATGCCTTCATTAATTTTATAGAAGGCAATCTTGTTGCCTTTCGGGCTAAAGAAAGTGCCTTTGTTAATGCCAAACTCATTGCGGTGCGCCACCTTGCCATAATGATGGTACATGCCACCATCCATGGTAATCATGTCTTTTTTGTTTACCTCGTCGCCATTGGCAGTGGTGCCTTTTTCATAAGCTCCGGGTTCGGTGCTTACAAACAAATTATAATTATAGGTATACGCTAACTTATTAGACACTGGGTCGTAATCTAAGTCTTCTGCATCTTTTGGTGCACTGGCAATTACACGAATCTTTTGGTCGTTAAAAGTAAATAAGTAATAACTATTGCTATAGAAAAACCTAAAGGCAGATTTGTTGGTCCAAGTAATAAACGGAAACCTATTCATAGATTTTTCTTTAGGGTATAGGTTGATCCAAGCCGCGTTAAATATATCCATAGTTAAGACGGTATCCCTTTGTCCGGTTTTGACATCTTGGTTAATGAGCACATCCGAGTTGTTTCTTTTTCCGATATACGAAAAGGTGCTGGTGCCGGGTATCCATTGCAACAAGCTTAAGCGTTCAGGCGCCAAGGTGGTTCTTTGTTTTAGCACGGCATCGCTTACGCTAAGCAGTTTGGTTTGGCCATGCGCCAGCATTACGCTTAAGGCCAACATGGTAATAGATAGAAACTTTTTCATATAAAGTAGATAATTAATAGTTGAACCGAAACAATCCTTGCCAAGGTAGTTAAAGGATATACCGTAGCATAAGATTGCAGGGGAAGTTCTGTTTTATAATAGTTATTTGCAAATTCTAGTGCAGCAGGATCGGTGTGGGCGCCAGCAATTAGTCCAAGCAAGGGAATCATGCGCAGCTTAAAAATATACCTGCCCACTACAATCAATAATAGGCCAGGAATTAAAGTAATCATTAAGCCCTGCGCCACCCAAAGCATACCATTGTTGGCTACAAAAATTTCGTAGAAAGTTTCACCAGCATGAATGCCAATGCTGGCAAAAAATAAGCAGATGCCAAAGTCTTTCATAAAGGCCAAGGCACTTTGTTGCAAGAAAGAATGCAAAGAGCTAATGCCTCCAAACCTGCTGATAAGAATGGCAACCAGCAAAGGGCCAGCGGCTACACCTAGCTTTACAGGCACAGATAAGCCAGGCAGGGCAAACGGAATACTGCCTAATATCACCCCTAAGACAATGCCCACGAAAATAGAGAGCAGCTGAGGCTCTTGTAGGCGTTTTTCTGAGTTGCCAAAAATCTTGGCAATGGCATCTAAGGCAGAGGAGGAGCCTACCACACGCACCCTATCGCCATAGTGCAACACCAATTCTGGATGCGCCAACAACTCCATGCCCGAGCGATACACCCTCGTTACTTTGGCTTCGTAGGCTTTTTCTAGGTGCAATTGGGCAAGCGTTTTTTGAATCACCAAATTACGCGTAACCACCAAAGTGCGTGTTTGCGTGTCTTGCTGAGATTCTATAAAGGTGTCTGTAGACTCATAGCCAAACAATTCGATGGCTCGGTTTAGATCGGCTTCCATGCCCACTAACATCAATACATCTCGTTCTTTGAGCACTTCATGGCCTTGGGGCGTATATACTTTTTCGATGCCCGAATGCTTTAGCCTAGAAACAATGAGATTTAATTGGTGGGATTGTAGGAGGGATTCTATCGATTGGCCAATGGCAGTGGGCTTGGTAACACGGCACTTTTTGGTTTGGGGCTCTGGATGCTTTTGCTTGATTTCTTCCTTGAACAAGCGGATTTCTGTTTCAAGGGAATTGGAATAAAAAAGCTTCACCAACATTAAGAGCAAAATAATACCTAAGATGCCAACCGGGTAGGCAATGGCATAGGTATGGGTGGGGTCTGCAAAGGCGCGGCCAGCGCCATGCCCTAAGAGGTCTTGCAATGCCGCCTTGGCCGCGCCTAAGCTGGGAGTATTGGTAACAGCACCGGTCATTAAACCAGCAGCACTTTCCATAGGCATCTTAAAAAATAAGTGTATGCCATAGGTAAGCAAAGTGCCTGCTACCACTGTAAAAATGGCCAAAGCATTATACTTTAAGCCATCCTGCTTAAGCCTAGAGAAAAAGGAAGGTCCAAGTTGCATGCCTATCGCATACACAAATAGGATCAACCCGAAATCTCTTAAAAATTCTTGTATGGCCGGGTTGATCCGATAACCCAAATGCCCAAATAAAATGCCTACAAATATTACCCCTGAAACACCAAGGGAAACTTTCTTAAACTTGAGTTTGCCCAACATAATGCCTAAGAACAATACCATAAAAACACATACCACCGAGGCCGCAATGCTGGGCGTTTCTTGCGGGAGCAAAAGCTGCTTAAACCATAAAGGCAACCATTCTGTCATTTATTTGCTGGCTAATGCATTAGAGGTGTATAATACCAAGCTTGCGTCCTCAGAACTACAGGCATAAACCATAAGGCCCGCGAGTGATAATGAGTAAATAAGCTTTTTCATAGAAATTTTTTGTGTTCGAATATAGGCAGTTTCCTTATTTTCGTGACCCAATTCAGTTGAAAAATGTTTGAAAATTTAAGTGGTAAAATAGAGAAAGCCTTCAAAATGCTTAAAGGTCAAGGTAAGATTACCGAGATCAACGTGGCAGAAACCATGAAGGAGATAAGAAAGGCCTTAATTGATGCCGACGTAAACTATAAAATAGCCAAGACCTTCACCGATACGGTAAAAGAAAAGGCTTTGGGTCAGAACGTACTTACCAGCGTTTCTCCTGGGCAGTTAATGGTTAAGATTGTCAACGACGAACTCACCGAGTTATTAGGCGGTAAAACAGAAGACATCAACCTCACTGGCAACCCAACTGTTATCTTAATGGCGGGTTTACAAGGTTCGGGTAAAACTACGCACTCGGCTAAGTTGGCCAATTTCTTAAAGAAAAAAGGCCGTTCAGTTATGTTAGCCGCTTGTGACGTATACAGGCCTGCGGCCATAGAGCAGTTAAAAGTGTTGGGAGCTCAATTAGATGTTCCGGTGTTCTTTGAAATGGAGAATAAAAATCCGGTGAGCATTGCGCAAAACGCTTTAAAAGCCGCCAGAGAAGCCAATGCCAAAGTGTTAATTGTGGATACCGCCGGACGTTTAAGTATTGACGAAGAGATGATGGCCGAGATAGGCAACATCAAAAAGGCCTTAAACCCTCAGGAGATTCTGTTTGTAGTAGATGCCATGACAGGGCAAGACGC
The DNA here is from genome assembly GCA_964443415.1 of uncultured Chitinophaga sp. GTDB lineage: Bacteria > Bacteroidota > Bacteroidia > UKL13-3 > UKL13-3 > B1. Next base: position 7,273 of record CAYUDC010000079.1, read on the forward strand.
TGTAAATACTGCCAAAGCATTTAACGATGTGTTGGATTTTACAGGTGTCATCTTAACCAAGTTAGACGGTGATACCCGCGGTGGTGCGGCCTTATCTATTAAGAGTGTGGTAAACAAGCCCATTAAGTTTATGGGTATGGGCGAGAAGATGGAGGCCTTGGATACCTTCCATCCAGATAGGATGGCCCAAAGAATTTTGGGCATGGGAGACATTGTGAGTTTGGTAGAGCGTGCCCAAGAAGTGTTTGACGAGCAAGAAGCCGAGAAGATTCAGAAGAAGCTGTTAAAAGACCAATTTACTTTTGAGGACTTCTATACCCAGATTCAGCAAATCAAGAAAATGGGTAACCTCAAAGACTTGATGGGGATGATTCCAGGCGTGGGTAAGGCCGTAAAAGATTTAGACATTAGCGACGATGCCTTTAAAGGCATTGAGGCTATTATTAATTCTATGACCCCTGCAGAGCGCAAAACACCAGATATTATCAATGGCTCAAGAAGAAAGAGGATTGCTTCTGGTAGTGGCACCGATATTCAGCAAGTAAATCAATTGCTCAAGCAATTCGAGGACATGCGCAAGATGATGAAGAGCATTGGCAAAATGCAAGGCGCTGGCCGAAGCATGAGAGGTATGCCGTTTGGTAGATAAATATTGGAAAATAGTTAAATAAAAAAGGCTGGTTATACCAGCCTTTTTTATTGATAGAAATTTCTTTACTCAACATCCACCGTAAACGGCATCCTCACTTGAATGCCTTGGTATTGTAAAGCTTTTCTTTTAGGTCAAACAATTTTCCTGTTTTAAAAGTGTGCGCTAATTTGATTTAAGTGTAACTTTGCTATTGTGATAGAAAAAAAACTCTATATAATTTCTGGTTGCAATGGCGCAGGTAAAACTACTGCCTCTTTTACAATTTTACCTGAAATTTTAGATTGTAAAGAGTTTGTTAATGCTGATGAAATAGCAAAAGGGTTGTCTCCTTTTCAACCAGAAAAAGTAGCATTCGAAGCAGGCAGAATCATGCTAAATAGGATTAATGATTTGCTGCGTAATAATGAAAGTTTCGCTTTTGAAACAACCCTATCAACCAAAAGCTACCAACAAAAGATTATTGAAGCAAAGCAAAAGGGATATCGGGTAACACTTTTATTCTTTTGGTTACAAAGCATTGAACTAGCAAAGGCTCGTGTAAGAACGCGGGTCGCTGAGGGCGGCCATTTTATTGATGAAGAAGTAATTGCTAGAAGGTATCTTAGAGGCATAAAAAATCTATTTGATATTTATCTACCAATTGTGGATGGTGCCTTGATTTTCGATAATTCTGAAGGTGTCCATGAACTTTTAGCAGACAGCCACTTTAATGGATTATTAAACATTGTCAATCAACAAAAATTTAACCTAATTAAAACGTATTATGACAATCATTGAAATACAGCAAGAAGAAAAGAAGAAAATACTAAAAGGACTTGAAAAGGTTTATGAAAAACTAATAGAGTTTAAGCGCTCCAAAAACAGCGAATTGGTAATCCTACGTGATAATAAGATTGTAAGAATTAAACCTTAAGTAAATTACTTACTCAACATCAACCGTAAACGGCATCCTCACTTGAATGCCTTGGTATTGTAGGGCTTTCTTAGCTTCTAAATATTGCTGGTAATTGCTGCCTAGTTCTTGTTTCATAAAGTAAGCACTGGCTTCGCCACTCATGGTTTTAAAGAGTTCTTCCAATGGGTCTTTTAACTCTGGCAAGCTTACCACACGGTGTTCGCTCAATTTAGCTTTCTTCACCGCAATTTCAATGGCGCGGTCTAAGCCCCCAAATTCATCTACTAAGCCAATTTGTTTGGCTTCAATGCCACTCCAAACCCTGCCTTGTGCAATAGAATCTACTTGGGCTTCGGTTAATTTTCTCCCATCTGCCACGCGCTTCACAAAATCTGTATATACTCTATCGATGGCATTTTGAACCACTTGTTTCTCTGCAGGTGTCAAAGGCCTGTCTGGCGAACCCAAATCACTAAACTCGCCAAATTTTACCGTTTCTATTTTTACACCCAATTTGTTGTTCAACAATTCTTTGGCATTTACCATTAAGCCAAATACGCCAATAGAACCCGTGATGGTATTGGGTTGCGCTACAATTACATCGGCAGGTGCGGCTATATAATAACCACCGCTGGCAGCTACTGCACCCATAGATACAATTACAGGCTTTTTCTTTTTGCAAAGTGTAATCTCTCTCCAAATTACATCGCTGGCCAAGGCGCTGCCGCCTGGCGAATTTACCCTAATCACCAAGGCTTTGTAGCTATCATCTTCACGCACTTTCTTAATGGTTTCTGCAATTCGGTCCGAACCAATCGTCTCGTCGTCACCCGAGCCACTCATGATGTCGCCTACACAATATACTACAGCAATCTTATTGTCTGAGATAGAAGTATTGCCTTTTACCTTGTTCATTTTGCCCAAGTTCACAAAAGAAATCTTGGCACTTTCTTCTAAGCTAAGTTTCTTTTTAATATCTGCTTCTACCTCATCACGGTATTTAAGGCCATCTACCACCTTTAAGGTTACTGCATCCTTGGCACTTCTTACTTTTAACTCGTTTACAATGCTGTTTAAGTCGCCTTCATTGATTTTACGTGCTTTGGCAATTTGGGCAATAAAGTGCTTATACAAATTGCCCATATAAGCTTCAATCTGCTGACGATTTTCTGCACTCATCTTGTCGGCAATCAAAGGCTCACCAGCCGATTTGTATTTTCCATGTCTAATCAATTGCGGTTCAACCCCAATCTTATCAAACATGCCTTTTAAATATACCACTTGTTGCGAGAAGCCATTTAACAAAAGCTCACCCGCTGGATGCAAATAGATTTTATCGGCGATAGAAGCCACATAATAAGCATGCTCGTCCATGTATTCGCCATAGGCTACAATAAACTTACCCGACTTCTTAAAGTTAATTAACTCATTTCTGATTTCTTCTAACACCGCATAGCTATTAGGAGAAATCTCTGCCTTTAATAAGATACCTTTGATATTGCCATCGTTTTTGGCTTTTTGTATGCTGCTTAGAATATCCTGCAAACCCACAGCTTTAGGCTGGCTTATCCCTCCTAAGTTTAGGCCTTCAAAAGGGTTGTTTAAGGTACGCTCTGGAATACTATAATTAATGTCTAGCTCAAATACCGAGTTTTCGGCCAAGCTAAATTCCTTCTTCGACCCACCAGAAGCTAGGGCACTGATGATACCGATTAAAATAAATACCAATAAAAAACTACCTATGATAACGCCCAGAATACTGGCAAACATGAATTTAAAGAATTGTTTCATCTCATTATTTTTCGGTAAATATAGGTTCAAACCGAAATATTTATAGCGAATTAATTGATAGCAGGAAAGATTTTGACCTAAAAGGTCGGATTTGATTTTGATTAATTACTTTTGTGAGGCATGAGTGAGTTGAATAGAAATCCAAATTTAAATGCAGAGAAATCTGGCTTAGGAAATACCGAGAAGGACTTGGAGCGTGTGTTAAGGCCGCGGGTGTTTAGCGATTTTACTGGGCAGCAAAAAACCATCGATAACCTTAAGGTATTTGTGGCGGCGGCAAGGCAAAGGGGCGAAGCCTTAGATCATGTATTGTTGCATGGCCCTCCAGGCTTAGGAAAAACTACCTTGGCCAATATCATTGCCAACGAACTAAACGCAGGGTTTAAGACAACTTCTGGTCCGGTGCTCGAGAAACCCGGCGATTTGGCGGGCTTGCTTACCAACTTAGAAGAAGGCGATGTATTGTTTATAGACGAGATACACCGATTAAGTGCCGTGGTAGAAGAGTTTTTATACTCGGCCATGGAAGACTTTAAAATAGACATTATGATAGACAGTGGGCCCAATGCCCGCAGCATACAGATAGAAGTAGCACCATTTACTTTAATAGGAGCTACTACAAGAAGTGGGTTGTTAACAGCGCCCTTAAGGGCTAGGTTTGGTATCAATAGCAGATTAGAGTATTACGACAAACAACTGATGAAAACCATTATTGGTCGTTCTGCAGATATATTAAAGACAATTATAGATGAAGAGGCCGCCTTTGAGATTGCCCGAAGGAGTAGGGGAACGCCAAGGATAGGCAATGCCTTATTAAGAAGAACCCGAGACTTTGCCCAGGTAAAAGGAGATGGCGCCATTACGATGGACATTGCCAAGTATGCACTCGATGCACTCAATGTAGATGCAGAAGGATTAGACGAAATGGATGCGCGCATTTTAAAAACAATCATCAATAAATTCAAAGGCGGCCCAGTTGGTTTAACCACCATTGCAACCGCCATTGGCGAAGACGCAGGAACCATAGAGGAAGTGTATGAGCCATATCTAATACAAGAAGGCTTTATGGTGCGCACGCCACGCGGCCGCGAAGTAACAGAGAAAGCTTACCGGCATTTGGGCATGGGCCCAAGCTATAAGAATACGTTATTCTAAAACACTCTTTCTCTTTCT
>CAYUDC010000080.1:0-3381 GCA_964443415.1 uncultured Chitinophaga sp.
GAAGCCAATTGAATCATTTCGCGCTTGCTTAGATTTTCTTTGGCCATTAAGGTCTCAATCTTTTGCTGATTTCTAGTAATCACAGGTTTCTTTTGGGGTGCTTTATCGGCAGCAACTACTGATTCTTTGATAGTAGATTTAAGCCAATCGTGGTTTACATTTTGGTTTAAAATTACTTGGTAATTACTCACAGAACCTAAGTACCTAAAGCCGCCCTTTATGCCTAGATAATCTCCTTTAAAACTAAGGTCGTAGGTAATGGGCATCCAAACCAATGGCTGTTCTGCCAGTTGTTCAAACGAAATTTTAATGGTGCTCTTTACCCCTTGAGATTCTCTTTCTAATACACAACTATGCAAACACCATAACTTTTCTACCACATACAAATAGCCCGTATACACATCAGAGCCTTTGCGTTTTGGTTCGAACCGAATTTTATTAATCTCTCTACCATTTTGATAAAAAGAACCTTGGAGTTTAAACGTATACACCGAAAATGCCTGAGAAGATAAAGGAGAAATAACCCCAGTATAATCGGTATGATAGATACTGCCTCTAACCATTCTCATGGGCTCTGGACCATCCTTTACAGGCATGGTGCTGCGCATAGAAATTACTTTTTCTTTATACGTAAAAGGTTGCGAGAAACTTATTTCATTCACACTCTCGGTTACATATGTTTTTCCAACTTGCATTTCGGTAGATTCTTCTACCAAGCTCTTGGCTAATTTGGGTACATAATCTATGCTGCCTGTTCCTTTGATATATACTTTGGCCTGATAACGCAACACCTGTCTTCTATAATAGGGCGCTGCAGCTATGGCCTTCCTCATAATATAAATGGCTGGATCAATGCCATTAGACCTTACACTCACTTCCTTGAGCTCGTATTGTTGTTCGCTCATCACCACCCTTAAACTTTGCCAAGTATCGCCAATGGTAAGTTTAACCTGCTTTGGTTTATAATCGATGCTACTAAATAAAAGGGTGTATTCGCCTGGCTTTAGGGCAATTTCAAAGCTGCCGTTGGTATTGGTATTGGCGCCTTTTTTGGCGGTTTGAACCAAAATGTTGATATAAGATAAGGAATCTCCTTTTTCGTTTACAACAAAACCTCTTACACCTTGGGCCTTCGCAGCTTGCAGGCAGGTTAGTATGATAAGAAAAGAAAGTATGTTCTTTAATCGTAGCGTCATAAGTGTTGTTTACCTATCTACTACGTTTAGGGCAGCAAACAGGTTACTTTAAATCTTTAACTCGTTTTAAAATAGCTAAAAAGAATCCTACCAACATAATGATAGTTCCAGCCCAAACCAAATTTATCCATGGAAAAACAATGGCTTTCATGATGATAAACTCGCCAGAAGTATCTTTTTCGTAACTGCGAATGGTTACTTTTCTCGTAGCTGCATCTACCCCGGTAAACCTAAATTTAAGTTTGGCCTCATCAACCATGGCCTCAAAACTCACGGCCGAATTATTCTCTACACCATACATAGGCATGGCATCATAACTCTTATCCAAAGTGTACACTTTTAACTCTGCCCCCAACAATACCTGAAAATTCTTCATGTCTATATTCTCGGCATCCGTATTAGAGTTAATGCCTTGGAGCACGGCGTATCCATTGTTGGTGTACAAAGTATCCCCTACTCCTACTACATGCACCTTCTCGTTGATGTATTTAGCTTCCGACTTGCTATTAGGCACAGAACTCACATAGGTAAAAACATCATGGCTTAGATAATGCTTGGTATCTGGATTGGCAACCAAGCCAAACTTTGGATTAATTTGCCCATTTGGATGTAAATTAAATTCATAATCTACCTCGCCCGATGCATTGAGTTTCTTATAATTTACCTGATAATAGGTATTTACCCAATGCTGAGAATCTTTTACATAAGTAATGATGTAATTGCCCATTTTATTGGGCTTTCCGCGCTCCAAAAAGATATTTTCGACATTCTCTTTGCTATTAAAATCAGGGTTTAAGGCTTCGCCACTTTCGTTGATAGAAATCACTTCTTTATTGGCCGAAGATACCAATACGCCCATCAACAAAACACCAAAACCAATGTGCGCTACGCTTGCGCCTGCCAATTGAAATTTACCTTTTAAAAATGGCAATAAAATAATCAAATTGCCTATCACAGCATAAACTGCCGCAAACAACAATCCAATAAACACATAGTTGTTAAGCTTAAAAGCAAAGAATAACACCACGGTAATCACCAATGATATGCCTGCATAAATGCCAATTTTCTTGAGTCCTTCTTCCTTGTTTTTCTTGTACTTTAACAAATGGGCCACACTGGTTAATATACCAATGAGTATGGCTATTGGCATTTGCCATTTATTATAATGCCCTATGACATCTGCAGGCGGTGCCATGTTGGCCGAGAACACTTTGTTAAAAACCGGAATAGAAGTGGTGAGGATTACTTGAAAGGCAGAAATAACCATTAACAAGCTACCAATAAACATCCAAAACTCGCGGGTGTAAATCTCTTCATCTTTGGCCGAACGTGGCAATTCTTTCCATCTCGCTATAATTAAACCAATGGATAGAATGATAAACATAAACAGAAATACCAGCAATTGCCCACTCATCCCCAAATCGGTAAAAGAGTGCACAGATGCGTTTCCTAAAATGCCCGAACGTGTTAAAAAAGTGGCATACAATACCAATAAAAAGGTGGCTAATATCAATACCAAAGCCACAATATAAGAGTTGCCTGTTGCCTTATGAATAATCATCACATGCACGCCAGCAATCAAGATGAGCCATGGAACCAAAGAGGCATTTTCTACAGGATCCCAAGCCCAATATCCACCAAAACTTAAACTTTCGTACGCCCAAAAACCACCCATGATGATACCAGCCCCTAAAACGGCAACAGAAATTAAGGCCCAAGGCAAAGCTGGTTTTAACCAACCTGCATAATCTTTGCGCCACAATCCACCAATAGCGTAGGCAAATGGAACAATGGTGGTGGCAAAACCAAAAAACAAAGTAGGTGGATGAATCACCATCCAATAATTCTGTAACAGGGGGTTCAAACCATTGCCATCTTTTACCTTACTTAAATAATCTGCACGCTTAAAGATAGGTGCATCCATCACATTTCTTAACAACTCAAACGGACTGCTGCCTAGCTTATAACCAAAAATCTTAACCCCTAACAACATGCTGGTTAAAGCAATTTGCGATAACATTAAAACAGCCATCACCGGAAACAACCAAGATTTTGAAGTGCGCATGAGCATTTGGCCAATAAACATTTGCCAGAATATCCAAAGCAAGAAACTTCCTTCTTGCCCCTCCCAAAAACAAGAAATCATATAATATACAGGCAAATCTCTACTGCTGTGTTGCCATGC
>CAYUDC010000080.1:3481-11734 GCA_964443415.1 uncultured Chitinophaga sp.
TGAATTGGTTCCATGTATCAAAATTGGAAGGCAAATTTAGAACTTGAAACCCGTAACCAAAAAGGAAATAAAGTAAAAATACCTAAGCTTCTGTCGGCTATCGGTAATATTTAAGAAAGCTATACTAAATGAAGGATTCGGATCAACCCGAAACCCTTGACAATTAAGTTTTAACCTGATTATCGGTGTATTTGCTTGGGCACTTCAGTAAAATTTTACTGGCTTCAAAATCTTGCCCTTCCATGCTTCCTACAATCACAATTTGCTCAGACCTATCAAAATCTGGTGGTTCTGGGTTATGATAAATCACCTTACACTCTGCTCCTTTTTGGTCTATAAGGTAAAAAGTAAAGTAATTGGCATCTTTTTGCGGATCGTAGTATTTTTCTTTGGCTCTATTTAAAGTGCCAACAATGTGGTATTCTTTTCCAGGATTATCTTTGGCAACAGAGAAATCTTCATAGGTGCTAGAATCGCCGTACATGCTAATGATGGCTGCAATAGCTATGGCAATAATCATTAAACCAATGATGCTAGATTTTTTCATCTTCTATTTTCTTAATTTTTAAGTCTAAACTAATAAGGTAGCTTACTATACCCAAAAAAACCAATGCTATCACACCAACCACCACATAAAACTTACCTGTGCCTGCCGCATCCGGCATTTGGCTGCTGTGTTGCTGAATTTGATTAATAAAAAATTTCATATTAATTATCTAAACGCTTTTTAAATTCTATTTGTTTGATTCTAATTTGAAGGTTGGCTATCCAAAACCCAATAAAAATCCAACCGAGTACTGCTGGATAAAAAACCAACCTCAACCTACTATCTAAATCATAACTATTAAACCCTGGGTTACCGCCATTACCTGGATGCAAAGACGCAGTTAACCTTGGCATGATATAAATTAATACGATGTAAACTGGTAATACAAATAGGTTGTAAGCGGCGCCAATTCTAGCGCGCTTTTCTTCATCTTCCATCGAGCCTCGTAATACAAAATAAGCCACATACATCAACATGCCAATGGCAGCGCTGTTAAGTTTTGGATCGTTGGTCCAATACACTCCCCAAGTATTTCTGGCCCAAATCATCCCAGTAGCCAATCCAATACATCCATACAACACACCAATGGCAGCATAGCTCGACGCTTTTAAATCGTCATACATATTGCCTTCTCTTAGAGTTTTAATGCTGTAATAGCCCGATGCCATTAACAATGCCAACATCCCAAACCACATGGGCACATGGTAATAAAGATTTCTAATGCTTTGTTCTAAAATGGGTAATTGCGGAACAGGTAACAACAAGCCGCCTGTTAAGGCAAATAAAACCAACAATACTCCTATGTATTTCCACCATTCAATTTTTGCCATGGACCTTTAAAAATAACCCAACGAAGGTAATTAAAATATTATATCCACAAAAAAGGCCGACACCAAATTAAGGTGTCGGCCTTTTTCTCAATTACTTAAAGGAACTTATTTTACTACCACAAATTTTCTTTCTGCGGTTTCTCCCTCTTCACTAATAATCCTTACCATATAAGCACCTTCAGAAATTTCGCCCATATTCATAGGTATTTCTCCTCCTCTATTGGATACATTTCTTTGCTCAAATATTAATCTTCCGGTAATATCTCTTACTTCTATGCTTAAGGTTTTAGCGCTTAAGCCTTTTACTTCTATGCTAAATGTGCCCACATTTGGATTAGGGTATAAGTTAAACTGCATTTTGTTGTTTACCTCTTTTACGCTGTTCATGATACCTCCCATGCCCGGGTCTACATTCCAGTTTGAACCGTCTTGCAAGTTCACAAACTTTAACACCCCTGTACAAGGTAAGGCCCTTACTTGAATGTACATGCTCATGGTATCTCTACATCCTTCTACTCCTACTGCCACTAAGGTTACTATGTAGTTTCCGGCGGTAGTATACTTTTTGTTGTAGATAAATGAGTTGGTAGAATCCATGGTGCCATCACCAAAATACCAGTAGTATTTGTTAATCCATCCAGCACCCAAATAAGCCGAATGATTATAGAAATTAAAACTATTACTATCTACACATTGTACTTGGTAATCGGTGCTAAAGGCTGCACTTGGACCATTTACCGAGGCATCAATAGTCACCTCCATCGATTTGGTACTCATACAACCACTTGCATCTACAGAAGTTAAGGTTACAATATAATCACCAGCTGCTGGGAATCCTTTTCTTGGGTTGGCTTGAACCGAAGAAGTTCCATCCCCAAATGTCCAGAAGTAAGTATTACCGCTGCCAGGAGTTAGGTTGTTAAACTTCACTGTGTTCTGGCACTTGCAATTACACAAACCATTCACGTAAGTAAAGTTGGCTTGGTTTAAACTGTTTGCATTATTTACAGTAATAGATTTAACCAATGTATCGGCACAACCTGTAATGTTATAGGCTATTAACCTAACATTGTAAGTGCCATTGGCGCTAAATGTATGCGATGCCGATGCTCCATATGAAGTATTGGTTAATGTACCTGCATCATCAAAATTCCACTCGTAGCTGGTAGCATGTTTAGAATTACTGCTCACCATAATGGTATTAGAACAAGTATTGGTTAAGATATCAAAGCCTGCAATTGGCTCTGGCTGAATCTCAAAGCCACCATAGGTGGTATCTGCACATACTCCATTATCTGCTATCATCATCAATTGATACATGCCTACTCCCGGATTTGGTATAGAAACGTTGGCTCCGGTGGCCACATGCACATTGTTTAAGTACCACTTAAAGTTACTTGCATCTTTTGACGAACTATCCCTTGCAAAGGTAGTATTGGTGCAAGGCTGAACCCAATAAGCCATTCTTGCCCTAGGTAATTTAACACCCCAACCTTGTGGTGCTACCACCGCATAAGTGATAGATTTTAAACACTGAGGTGAATTATAAACTGTTAACGTCACATTGTAGGTTCCTGCTGCTGCATAGCTATGATAAGGTTCGTAGCTCGAGTCGGCTGGAGAGCCATCACCAAAATCCCAAATATAGCTAGAGCCCCACTCAGAGGTGTTCTTAAACTGAATATTATTGGCACAGGCTACATAGTAGAAGAAATCGGGCTCAGGCAATCTGCCATCAGACGCTAGAGTTCCAATGCTATACGAAGTGCTACAGCCATTTGGTGTATAAGTGGTAAGTCTAATATCATATTTACCAGGAGTAGTAAAGGTATGCGAGAAACTATCTAAATGATTGCTGGCAAAATTACCATCACCAAAACTCCATACATAACTCACATTAGGATCTGCAGTGCGCTCTAAAGCTGCTACCATTCCGCATCCAATGGTCATAATAAAGGTTGGATCAGCCTCAGGCAACACCCTTACCATTTGATAAGCCGTGTCTTTACAACCATTTGGCGAAGTAGCAATTAACCTTACTTGATAAATTCCGGCATTGGCATATTGCTTATCGTACACAAAGGTGTTGGTATTGTTGCTTGTTCCATCTCCAAAATCCCATGCATAATCAGATACCCAACCTGGCCCATAATACAATGACTGATTGATAAAATTGAATCTGTTATTGGTTTTACATTGAACCGAATCGTTGGCTACAAACTTGGCAATTGTCCCATAAGAATTATTCGAAATAACTACAGTATGCTCCACTGTATCGGTACAACCAGTAGCACTAAAGCTAATCAGTTGAACTTGGTAGCTACCTGCCACAGGGTATGATTTTGTTGGGTTTTCTAAGTTAGATGAACTTCCATCATCAAACAACCATAAGTAGGTATTGGCATTGCTCGAAGTATTTGTAAAGAACACCTTAGTAGCACAAGCACTGGTTTGAACCGAATGCGTAAATGCAGCAGTAGGTGAAATGCCAGTGGATTGAACTGTTACAGTTCTTGTAATAGTATCCTTGCAACCAGCCACGTCGCCAGCAATTAAGGTTACATTGTACACCCCATTGCTGCTAAAGGTATGTGTTGGATGGTTACTAATAGAGGTATTGTTTACACCTGAGCTTGGATCACCAAAATTCCAAGAAGTAATGGCTCCATTTACAGACAAGTTGGTAAACTTAATACCACTTGAACAAGGAATGGGTTCATAAGCAAATAAGGCAATTGGCTGAGGCATGATGATGATGTTTTTAATCATCGAATCTACGCAACCTTCATTGCTGCTTACAGTTAAGGTAATTTTATATTCACCTGGGTTTAAATCCATGATAATTACCGTATCGGTGGTTGTACAATAAACCCTTTGGTTTAAACCGGTTGGTGCCACACCTTGAATTAACCAAGTATAGTTATCTGCACCAATGCTGTTATTTACTAATTGGTAAGTGCCATCACAATTTTGTGGTATGGCATCAAAATCTGCCTCTACAATTTGAGCACTAATAGTAGCCGTTACAGTATCCTTACATCCGTTGGCATCTGTTACAATACCTCTGTAATTGCCACTATATAAGCTATAAATATCTTGTGTAGTTTGCAAATACGATGGCGCTGCGCTATTGGTCCAATGATAAGCATATGGTGTAGTACCACCGCTTACTGTAATTTGAACTGAACCAGAAGGCACCGCACTACAAGCTGGGTCTATAGCGGTATCTTTTACCGCATTTAGAACATTGGGTTGTGTAATGGCTATGGTATCCAATAAGGTACAACCGTTATTGTCTTCTATTTCTAAATAGTAAGTACCAGCAGCCAAGGTATTAATGTCTTTATTGCTTGATCCAAATAACAAGTCGCCAGCCTTTGTCCAAGTATAAGCATATGGTGTTGTTCCACCTGTTACCGTTAATGCAATGGCACCATCCAATAAGCCATTACATGTTACATTGCTGCTAACATTGGTAGCATTGATAGAATCTAAAGGTTGGTCTATTACCACCGTTCTGCTGGTAGAACATCCTTTGTTATCTAAAATGGTTACTTGGTATTCTCCTGCACTGATATTATTTAAATCTTGTGAAGTAGCAGAAATGCTTGAACCATTTTTGGTCCAGGTATAACCATAAGGAGTGTTTCCTCCGGTAACAGTAATATCTATACTTCCGTTTTGGCCGCCTCTACAACTTACATCATTCATATTGGTTAGTGTGGAAGCCAACACGGCAGGTTGTGTAACTGTGGTACTGCAAGTGCGAGTAATTCCATAACCATATCCAACCACTACGGTGTAAGTTCCAATTGGCATATTGGTTAAAGTATTAGTGGTATTGCCAGTATTCCATAAATAGGTATAAGGTAAAATTCCACTTACGTTTACCGCCACATTTCCATCCGAGTTGCCAAAGCAACTTACTGGATTGGTTAAAGTACAAACCGGCGTATTAATCGGATAATAACCTGCATCAATGGTAGGATTGTCTCTATCAATTCCACCAGAAGCCACATTGATGGTAACTACTCCAGAATTACCAATGGCATCTGCATCATTGTTACCTGCCAATTGTGGGTTTTGACTGCTAATAGGTGTTAAACGATAATTGTCATAAGTGGTATCAAATTTTACGAAGTATTTGCCATCTGTTAAATCTACAAATTTGTAGTATCCAGGGTTTCCGCTATAGTTATTTCCTGTAAAGGTAGAATCTAACAACACATCATCACCACCCCCAATAACATTATTAGGGCCTGTTCCATACAAATATACCTTTACGCCATTTAAACCTTTGTTAGCGGCTTCATCTTGTAATCCATTTCCGTTTTGGTCGATCCAAACATAGTCTCCAATCGAACCTAACAATGGCGCACAACTGGTAATCATACCAACTTGATTTGGAGCCGCAGGTAATAACCTTCCTGAGGTACCAGCCATGTCTGCTCTGCTCACTTGGTAGTAAATGGTATTGTTCATTTGAATATTGGCTGGTGTACCCACAGGCACACGCATTGGCCATTCAAACTCAATACTATCTAAAGCTGGTAAATTGCTTGGTCTTACAATTTTAATAGCTGTTACACTGGTGATATTGGTAGGTGGAGTTAATGTCCACACCGGATTGCTACAACCAGCAGGATTAACAGCTGGGGTAAAATCTGCATAACATGGGTTTGGAACAGAGTTATAATACACCGTAGAATTAGGGTCACTCAATACCACTGGACCCACAAGGTTTGCAAACCATTGCGAATTTCTGGTATCTCCAATAAATGGAAAGATATCAATAAGGGTTAAATCTTTGGCGGCCACATTCCCTTGATTTTTTACCGTTACCCTGTATCTTAAAATATCCCCTTCTTTAGTAATTGCATTGGTTGGGTAATATACAAAACCTGGGTCACAGCCATTCTGCGCTTTATAAGCAATTAAGGCTACAGCTGAAATAACGGTTGAGTTTTCGTTATCATTGGTACCCCTAGGGAAAATTGCTGGATAGTCGGCAGACATGTACATTCTATTCCCAATGGTTCCTGGTGCAGTACCAGGTTTAACAAATGCCTTAAAGTTGATGGTATAAGAAGCACCATTGGCTGGCACAGTGCCTAAATTCCAAATAAGAATTTGTCCGTTTACATTAGGCGTAATGGTATTACCAGAAATCACTATAGAAGATGAGCCATCTACATAAGTTAATCTGTTGTCTAAGGTATCATATAAAACAACATTGGTTGCGCTCATGTTACCACCCAATTGAACACTAAATCTATAATTGATGGTATCACTCGCTTTAAAATTAGAACCATTGGTGATGGTTTTGGAAGGAGAGTTAAATACAGGCCTAGAAATTAAAATTTCGCTTGAGCCAGAACAATTAGAGAAATTGGTTCCAACCCCATTATAATAATAAGATCCTTGCGAGTTATTGGTAATAACTGTACCATCATCCCCCACAAGAGAGGTATTATAGGTTACCCCTTCAACAATGGGTGTGCCGTCTTTAGCTCCCTGAGCCGATGTTCTCACCGTTCCGTTATAAGTTAGACTTTGGCTACCTCCAATTGGAAGTTGGCTATAAATTTTAAACCTAACTTCAGTTAAATATTCATTAGCAGGAAGGCTAATTGTAACATTCTTATCTGCTGTTATGATATGTGTTCCTTGGAATGTCCAACTTGAATTTAAATTGGTTTTATAGAATAAATCAACCGTGTCTCTGCCAGTTCTTGCTAAACCATCTACCAATCTTCCTATTCTAACAGTAGACACATCCACACTCTTATCAATTTGGTAGGTTAATACCACAGAATCCAACTCGGTATTGCCCATGTTAGACCAACCATTTGCAAACTGATTATTGGATGTTCCTGTAATAACATGTCGGTTCAACCAGCTAGCTGTAGCGGCAGTGATACCACCACCAGAACAAACCAGATTAGGCGTTGGTGTTTCTACGCCAAAACAAACCGAACCTGTTTTTTGAATATAACCCGTATTGCCCAATGGTAAAACAGGATAATCTCCACTAAGTGTAGCAGAGTTACAAGCCTGTAATCCTATTTGATAGGTTGGTTCAAGATATTTTACCGCCACATAAGCATTACCCGAATAATTGGTATTAAACAATCCCGATGTCCATGTCCAAGTGATAATCCTAGTTAAAGGATCATAGGTTGGCGTGTTAGAACCAGAGAAGGTAGTAGCTTCTACAAATGTTACACCCAATGGAAGCGTATCTCTAAGTACAGGGTTTGCTAATTGAAGTGCCCCTGCATTTGGACTGCTGTTTCCGATGGTAATTTTAAAAATGGTTAAATCATTAATAGCTCCACCCGAATTTTTAATCTTAGTAACTGTAAACCTAGAAGAAGCGATGGCCACCACATTAATGGTATCAGAGTAAACTGGGCTGCCACCTTCGGCATTGGTAAAGGTTACTTTGGTAAACAAGTCGGGGGCATATCCATCTGGTGTGGTAGCATTTCTATATTTTAACTTTAGCTCAATCTGACCCGTTACACCTGCTGGTAAAGGGTTTACATACGTTACAGTAACCTTATTTAAGGAAGCATTATATGTAACTGACGAAATTTGAGAAGGTGCAAAAATTACATTACTGCTAAAAGTACTTTCGTTAAATGGAATTAAATTATCAGGTAAATTTAACTCGGCCACTACATTCTGCCCCGAGGTGGTATTGGCAGCAGTTGAATAGTTAAAGGTATAAGTAATCTGACTTCCTGTGTTCACAGAACTCACGTCCGTAGAGGTGGCAGTGGTAAAAATGTATTGCGCTTGTGTGTTATTTACAAATACAAACAGCCCCATAAAGGCTAACAAAAGAGATTTGATAAAATTCGTTTTCATAAT
>CAYUDC010000081.1:0-11594 GCA_964443415.1 uncultured Chitinophaga sp.
ATTCTCCGGGCATGAATGCCTGCATTAGAGCAGTAGTTAGAACCGCCATTTATAACAAAGTAGAAGTAGTGGGTATTATGCAAGGCTACAAAGGCATGATTGAGGGTGGAGAGAATTTTGTACCCCTTAATTCACGTTCAGTTGGTAATATCATACAGCGCGGCGGAACCATCTTAAAATCTTCTAGAAGTAAAGAGTTTATGACACCAGAAGGCCGCAAAAAAGCTTATGATAATTTAAAAGAAAATGGCATAGAAGGAATCGTTTGCATTGGAGGTAACGGAACCTTTACAGGAGCAGAAATATTTTTCAATGAATATGGCATTCCATCTATTGGAGCGCCTGGTACAATTGACAATGATTTGTTTGGCACCGACCTTACCATTGGATTTGACACCGCCATTAATACGGCAGTAGAAGCTATAGACAAGGTAAGAGACACTGCAGATAGCCATGGCCGTGCCTTTTTTATCGAATTAATGGGAAGAGATGCCGGATTTATCTCTTTAGCTGCTACGATAGCGGGCGGAGCAGAAATTGCTATGCTTCCAGAAATCAAAGAAGACCATAGCAAAGTAGTAGATTTCTTTAAAAGCAGGTCGCAAAGTAAAAAGTCATTCTCCATTATCATCGTGGCCGAAGGAAACTACGAAGGTGGTGCTACTGCCATTTCTCAAATGCTCAATAAAGAAATCCCTGGATTCGAATCGAGGGTTTTGGTATTAGGACATATTCAAAGAGGAGGCTCACCCACCGCTTACGACAGGGTTTTGGCTTCAAAACTGGGTTATGGCGCAGTAAATGCCCTATTAGCCGGAGAAAAAAATAAAATGGTTGGGCTTATCAACAACAAAATTTGCCTCACCCCATTTATTGATGCCATTCAACAAAAAAAGCCGCTTAACAGCGACTTATTAAATATGATTGATATTTTTAATACATAAAAGTAAAGCAGCTCATAAAGCTGCTTTACCATTCACTATTTTTCCAGTTTTTTCTGCTAAGGATAATTTCAATCGCTTCCATTTTAGCCTCAAAAAATCTGCAGAGTTAAACTTCTCTTGTAAGGTTAACTTCTCCTTATAGGCTTCTATTTTATGTAAGCTAGATTTGCTATTCTGATGAACCCTATAGCTTGCAATTTCTCTATTTAAAAACAAAATACTCTTAGTTTGAGAAATGGTAAGAATTAATTCGTAATCAAAGGCATATTTATACTGCGTTCTAACTAATTGGTCTCTTCCCAAAAATTGCCTGTTAAAAAAGCAGGTTGGCTGATAAACATAGGGCAACATACCCTCCCTTACCAATACGTCGAATTTTGTTTGGTCTCCTTGCAAATCGGCAATCTCATTTCCCTCTGCATCTATGGTGCGGCAAAGTCCGTAAAAAATACCAAACTCTTCATTTACCTCGAAGGCGTTAACAATTCCTTCTACTGCCTTTGGAAACAATAGATCGTCGGCATTTAAATAGGCAACTAAATCTCCCTTGGCCTTTCTATAACCAATGTTAATGGCGTCTGCCTGTCCGCCGTCGGGCTTACTTTGCCAATAGGCTAATTTGTCTTGGTACTTCTCTATGATTTCTTTTGAACCATCGGTAGAACCACCATCAATAATAATATATTCAATATTAGGGTAGGATTGACCTAAAACAGATACTATCGCCTGCTCAAGCCATTTTCCCTGATTAAATGAGGGGGTAATAATAGATACTAAAGGCTTCTTCATCTCGCTGCAAATATAATATTACTTCAAACGAAATTAACAATTATTAATTCTTGAATTTGGGATTAAAACTTGGATGCCAGTGGTGTAGCATTTTTTTGCATCTATTTCTTATCACCACCAATCCTTGCTGATGACAGCGTAACCAGAATTCCTCATCCTCACCTCCCCAACTTTTAAATCGCTCATCCAAACCATTCATTTTTAAAAATATTTCCCTTTTAATGGCCAAAATCCCTTTACCACCCCATTGCAACCATTCTCCATTTCCTTTACCGTAAACTGCGGGTTTGCCTTTGTAAAGATAGAATACTATCGGGAACCAAACGCTTCCACCTAATGTATAACGATGACAAAATTCGATTAGTTTTTTTGGCAATGAAAAATCTGCATCACAAATAAAAACGATCTCCTCAGATGCCTGCAAAACCGCTGTATTTATAGCCCTTGCCCTCGTAAAGGATTCTTGTAGTTGAACAATTTTTAACCGCCCTCGCCATTTCTCTTTCAATGTATTTTGTAAAGCCAAAAAATCATCCGAGCCAAAATCTACCAGCACCAACTCAATGTTTTCGGCTTGGTCTACTTGGTTTAAACTAGGCAGCAAATAGTTTAAAATCATCTGATTTCTATTGTAGTTTCCAACACAAACACTTAAAGTGCTCGTTTTTTTGACAGGTATGGTTTGAACCCAAGCCCATTGCATCAAACCCAATAAGTCTCTTAAAACTGTTCCAACACCTGCCTTGCGTTGTGGCGATTTAAGAAAATACCAAAACGGAAACTTTAACCAATTAGGCAGCAAGCGCTTCATCCTTTAATTAAATTTGATGGTTTTAACAGGTTGCACCTTGGCGATGATCCTTACTGGCAAAAGCAGTAATAACAAACAAATTACAAATGCCAATAAGTTAATCCATAGAAGGTCGGAGAACTCCAAAGCTATTGGCACTCTATTCAGATAATAGGCATTTGGATCGAGCCGAAAAATACCAAATTGCTTTTGCACCATGGCCAAACCAATACCTATTAAGTTCCCAAACAATAATCCAGCCCCAATTATTCTTGCCGCCATCCATAAAAATATAGAGGATACCTGCGCATTTGTGCTACCTAGTGCTTTTAAAACCCCAATCATTTGTAAACGTTCCAAAATGAGAATAAGCAAGGCTGTTATCATGTTAATGGAGGCCACAATTACCATGAGCGTCAAAATAATCAGCACGTTCATATCTAATAAACTCAGCCAATCAAAAAGAGAAGGATATAAATCGGCAATGGTGCTCAAACCCATATTATATGGCGTAAAATTAGCCACCTCTTCTCTGAGCATTTCTGCTGCAGCAAAATCTTTGATGCCTATTTCATATCCAGAGATCTGAGTGCTATCCCATCCATTTAGCTTTTGCACATGCCTGATATCTGTAAAGGCATAAATTTGATCAAGGTCGCCCAAGCCTGTTTCGAAAATGCCACAAATCTTCATTTTTCTAACCCTAGGAGGATCCTGAATAAAATAAATCAATACCGCATCTCCCAATTTTACCATGAGTTTTTGGGCAGTTTCTTTAGAGATTAAAATTTCATTTCTAAGGGTGTCTCGCCCTACCTCAGGCACATTGCCTTCTAGCAAATTGCTTTTAAAAAAGTTCCAATCATAACTATTATTAACCCCTTTCAATACAATTCCTTCAAATGCCTCATCTGTTTTAATGATGCCTGCCTTGGTACCATACTGTTGCATATGGGTGACATTTAAAATCTTAGGAACAGCAGCCTCTAACTCAAAATCTCTTTTAATAGGATAACTTTCGAAACTATTATTTACTGCCAGATGCGAAATTTGGATGGGCGCATGAAACCCAACTATTTTTTCTTTAACCTCTTTTTGGTATCCCTTTACAATGGCAACAGCCAGAATCATCACCGCAACACTTACAGCTACCGCGCTCATGGCCAAATTAACAATCATTTTTGAAAATCCGCCTCGCTTTCCTTTACTTTGAAGAGAAGCTCGTTGCATTAATCTGGCAGCTATATAATTTCCAATATTCATGGTTTCAATGTTCAAATATACACAGCTATTTATACTTTTTATCCTTAGTCAATTTATTGCCAATACCCAAGTAATTACTGGCGCCGAGCAAACTGAGGCTTACCTTCCTCAATTAAAAGGGAAAAAAGTGGGGTTAGTGGTTAACCAAACTTCTACGGTTGGCAACTTACATTTGGTAGATTTATTAAAGCAAAAGCAGGTAAATATACAAGCTATTTTTGCACCTGAACACGGTTTTAGAGGAGACCATAGTGCTGGAGAAAAAGTTAAATCGGGTATCGATGCAAAAACAGGTATCACCGTTTTCTCTTTGTATGGCAACCAAAAAAAACCTAGCAAAGAGATGATGCAAAACCTAGACATTGTATTATTCGATATTCAAGATGTTGGCGCAAGGTTTTATACCTATATCTCTACCTTACATTATGTCATGGAGGCTTGTGCCGAACAAAACAAAACCTTGATTATCTTAGACCGCCCTAATCCTAATGGGTTTTACATTGATGGCCCAGTCTTGGATACTGCCTACAAATCTTTTGTTGGCATGCATCCGGTGCCGGTGGTTCATGGCTGCACTATTGCAGAATATGCTCAAATGATCAATGGAGAACAATGGCTCAAAAACAAGGTTCAATGTAAACTTAGCATCGTAAAAGTAAAAAACTACACGCATTGGACCACCTACAAGCTTCCCATTAAGCCTTCGCCAAATTTGCCAAACATGAGTAGCATTTACCTGTATCCTAGTTTGTGCTTTTTTGAAGGAACTTCCTATAGCTTAGGACGAGGCACCCCAATGCCTTTTGAATGTGTGGGCAAACCCAATATTAGCATTGGCTCAGACACCTTTACCCCCAAGCATTTACCTGGCATAGCAGACCACCCTCCTCACGAAGGAAAACTTTGCAGAGGCTTTAATCTCCGAGAATATGGCAAAAACATTGCGCCACACCAAGGAAAAATCAACCTTTTTTGGATGATAGACCTTTATACAAATGACAAGGACTCAGCCCAATTTTTCAATAATTTCTTCGACAAACTAGCAGGCAACGCAACCCTCAAAAAACAAATCATGATGGGCATGAGTGAAGAAGAAATTAGAAAATCTTGGCAGGCAGACCTAAAAAAGTACAAAGCCATTCGCCAAAAATATCTGCTGTATGCAGATAGAACTCCCTAAATGTTATTCGTCGGCGAGCGTTTTAAGCACTTTCTCTAAGTCTTGCGGTGTATCAATACAATGGCTTTCGTATTCGGTTTGAACCAAACGTATTTTATAGCCATGCTCTAACCAACGCAATTGCTCTAAACTTTCTGCCAATTCTAATGGAGAAGGACTTAACCTAGTGATGGCTTCTAAAATATCAGTTCGATAGGCGTACATGCCCACATGCCTGTAATATGCATGATTTAGATGCCACTGACTTTGGTCTACTCCCTTTAAAAACGGAATGACCATTCTGCTAAAGTAGATGGCTTCCTGCTTTTGGTTCAAAACAATTTTTACCTCTCCTGGGTCAAACAACGACTCTTCGCTATTTACCTTAATCATTTGGGTAACCAGCTCTGCCTTGCCGTCACAAACATCCGCCAATTCATCAATTTGCTCCGGCACAATAAAAGGCTCATCACCTTGGATATTGATTACATAATCAAAAGGCTCATTTAACTGTTTCAATGCCTCAAAACAACGATCGGTTCCACTAGGATGCTCTGGTTTGGTGAGCACATACAAGCCCCCAAACTCTGCCACATGCTCTGCAATGCGCGCATCATCTGTGGCAACCACCACTTTAGACAAGAATTTAGATTGGGCGGCTCGCTCATACACCCTTTGTATCATTGATTTTCCTAAAATAGAAATTAAAGGTTTACCTGGATAACGAGTGCTAGCGTAGCGGGCAGGAATGATTCCAACGATTTTCATGCAATTTTTAATGAAGCAACAAATATACTATTTATCTCTAGCGTTAAAGCTTAAAAAAGAAAGCATTCCCTGCTTTTTTTGTAAACTTGTACCATGTTAAAAATTAGGGCTATTTTATTTATTTTGATTCTTTCTCCATGGGTTAAAGCGCAAGATGTTTGGGAAAACAACATCATCGACCCAAGGGTTCAATCTGTAATGTTTGGTAAAGTAGGAACAGACGACCGATATGCAGTAATAAGCCTTAACGGAAATGAAGTCATAAAGTTAAGTTTTGATATGCTAGGCAATCAATCAGAAAATCTCCAATATACCTTGGTGCACTGCGATGCCAATTGGAGACCCACCAAACTTAACTCTAATGAATACCTTATCGGAATGAATTTTGACAATATCAACGACTTTAGGTTTTCTACCAATGTGTATGTGAATTACGTACACTACAATATTTTCTTTCCCAACGACAATATGAAACCTAAAATATCTGGTAATTACATTGTCAAAGTATATCGAAATTTCGACGAAGAAGACCTTGTTCTTACCCGCAGAATGATGGTGGTGAATCATTCGTCTACCATTGAAGGAATTGCCCGCCAAGCCACCTTAGCAGAATATAGATATACCAAACAAGAAGTGCAATTTACTGTGGGGATTAATCCCGCTCAGGTGATTAATCCCTTAGAAGACATAAAAGTAGTGGTGCTTCAAAATGCAAGATGGGACAACGCCATCACAGGCCTTAAACCACAATTTATGAGCAACAATAAACTCACCTACGAATCTTTGGATCAATGCATATTTAACGGAGGGAATGAGTTTAGGTGGTTCGACACCAGAAATTTAAGGCAATTTAGCCCTAATGTGCGCAGCAAAAGAACAGATAGCGTAGTGCACTGCCTCCTAAACATGGACGAAAGCAGAGGGGCAGGACAATATTTTAACTACCTAGACTACAATGGAAGAAGGATATTGCAAAACAAAGAGGGCACCAACAGCGACATAGACGGTGATTATGCTTATATGACCTTTCAGCTTTCAGCAGTAATGGGTGTACCCCCAGGGGCAGAAGTATATGTTATCGGGGAGTTTACCGATTGGAGGTTGCTGCCAGAATACAAAATGTATTACAATAAAAATCGCCAACGTTACGACCTTGACGTACCTTTAAAGCAAGGCAGATATGAATATTGCTACGCCATTAAAAACGAACAAGGCAAGCCAGATGAAACCAGTTTAGAAGGAAACCACTTTCAAACCGAAAACGAATATGTTGTGCTGGTATATACCCGCAACCTCATCTACAACTACGACGAACTGATTGGCATCAAACGATTTTCTACCACCAACCCTTAAATGTTTATTTTTTTACAATCCCCATCAGGGATTTATGTAATTTCGTACCCTTATGACAAGCGAAACTAATACCATAGATTTTAATAAATACGAGGCTGTAATTGGGCTAGAAGTTCATGCACAAATGCTTACAAAAAGTAAGGCCTACTGCTCAGACCCCTACAATTACGGTGGCGAACCCAATACACAAGTTAGCCCCATAAGCCTTGGTCATCCTGGCACTTTGCCAAAACACAATAAAGCCGTCATAGAAAATGCCATCAAAATGGGCATTGCCTGCAATTGCACCATCGCCTCGCACCAATATTATGCAAGGAAAAATTACTTCTATGCCGATTTGCCAAAGGGTTACCAAATTACCCAAGACAAAACACCAATTTGCACCAATGGCAAGTTACACTTGCGCATGAAAGATGGTAGCGAAAAAGTGGTGGGCATCACCCGCATTCACATGGAAGAAGATGCCGGCAAAAGCATGCACGACCAAGATGTTTACCATAGTTTAATAGACCTTAATCGCGCAGGGGTGCCACTCATAGAAATTGTTTCTGAACCCGATATCAGAACAGGTGAAGAGGCCTATCAATATTTAAGTGAAATTAGAAAGCTAGTGCGCTACCTAGACATTTGTGATGGCAACATGGAAGAAGGTAGCTTGCGCTGCGATGCCAATATTTCGGTTAGGTTAAAAGGCGCTAAAGAATTTGGCACCAAGGTAGAAGTGAAAAACATGAACTCTATGCGCAACGTGCAAAGGGCCATCGACTTTGAAATTGAACGCCAAATAACTGCTTTAGAATCTGGAGAACCCATTTACCAAGAAACCCGCAACTTTGATGCTCTAAAAGGTCGTACACTCACCATGAGAAGCAAAGAAGGCGCTAGCGACTACCGCTATTTCCCAGAACCAGACCTTCCACCTTTGCACATTACCGAAACGTTTTTGGCGTCTGTAAAAACTAAAATGCCAGAACTGCCAACAGCACTTTTCGAAAAGTTTACGAAAGTGATTGGCCTGAGTGAATATGATGCGCAAGTGCTCACAGAAAATAAAGACATCGCCAGCTATTTCGAAGGAATTTTAAAACATACTAACAACGCAAAAGCCGCTGCAAATTGGTTAATGGTAAATGTTAAAGGTTACTTAAATGAGCAAGCGCTTGAAATCAATGATTTTGTGTTGCAACCAGCAAAAATTGCCGAGATTATTTCCCTCATCGATGAAAATAAAATAAGCCATAGCGCAGCCTCGCAAAGATTGTTTCCTGCGATGTTAGAAGAACACCACCTTTCTGCGTTACAATTGGCAGAAAAGTTAAACCTGCTGCAAGAAAGTAACAGTGACGAACTCAACAAATGGATTGCAGACGCATTGGCCAAATACCCAGAAAAAGTTTTAGAATATAAAGCTGGTAAAAAAAGTTTAACAGGTCTGTTTATGGGCGAAGTAATGAAATATAGCAAAGGAAAAGCAGACCCTAAAGCAGCTGCCAAATTATTAACAGAAGCATTAGAAAAATAAATAAATGAGAAATATTATTTGGACCTACACCCTATTGCTATCGCTAGTTTTAGGACTCATGTCTTGCAATAGCAATGGAGACAAAGCCAAAAAAGGCTTTAGTATTCAAGGGAAACTAAAAAATAAAGGAAACATTAGTAGTCTTGCCCTGCACGAACTTACACCCAGTGGCTTGTTACTTTTAGATACAGCTGCGGTGGCCGAAGATGGCAGCTTTTTAATGCAAGGCGTTTTAAGTGAAAAAACTTTTTGTATCATTAGGTTCGAAGAAAACGGAGACATTGCCTTGGTAGTGGATACCAATGCCCAATTTAATTTAGAAATTGATGCCAACGACCCTGGCAATTATGTGGTAAGCGGACCAGAAGAAAACAAGCAACTTAAAAGCCTTTTCAACCTCAATACTTCCTTTTATAAGTCGGGCAGAACCATAGAAAAAAGATTTGAATCTTATACCCCTGATAAAATTACTGCGGAAGTAGAGGAGCAAATAAGATTTGCATTTGACAGTCTTCAAAAAGCACATCAGCAAGGACTGATGGATTTAACCGAAACCATGTCGAGCTCTTTTGTAGCGCTCTTCTCCACTAACTTTTTATTGCCCGATGCGCCCGTTTCGTTTTTAAAAGTGATTGATGAAAAAGCACAAAAGAACTTTGCCAACTCCAAATACGCTATTAACTTACATGGACGTGTAGAAACCCTTAAGAAAACAGATGTGGGTGCTCCTGCACCAGAAATTACGTTAAGCGATCCTTTTGGTAAAACAGTTAGTCTTTCATCTTTTGCAGGCAAAATTGTATTGGTAGATTTTTGGGCAAGTTGGTGCGCTCCATGCCGAAAAGAAAACCCGAAAAATGTAGCCCTTTACAACAAATACAAAAGCAAAGGATTCGAGATATTTGGGGTAAGCTTAGATGACAACCGTGATGCTTGGATTGATGCCATCAATAAAGATAAATTATTATGGCCGCATGGCTCTGATTTGCAAAGATGGAATTCTCCTTTAATTGGCAAATATGGCATTGATGGCATTCCTTACACTGTATTAGTTGACAAGGAAGGAAAAATCATCGCCACCAAACTAAGGGGTGCTGCTTTAGAAAATAAATTGAAAGAAATATTTGGCTTTTAAAGAACTAGAGCTGCTTAACAATAAATTAACCTTAAATTCACACTGATATAAGTTGAAAGGTGGAATCTTACCAAAAAATTAATCCATGGAAAATAACGGAAAAATCCTGGTTGTAGATGATGAGGCAGATATTTGTGAATTTATTAGCTATAATTTAAAGAAAGAAGGTTATCAAGTTTGGGTAGCCAATAACGGTAAAGAGGCCATACCTCTGGCGTTAAAAGTTAAGCCAGATCTAATACTATTAGATGTAATGATGCCAGTAATGGATGGCTTGGAGGCTTGCAGAATCATTAAATCAGACCCAGAGTTTAGCAAAACTTTTGTGGTATTTTTAACCGCAAGAGCCGAAGAATATTCAGAGATAGAAGGCTTTAATGCTGGAGCCGATGACTATATCGCTAAACCCATCAAGCCAAAAGTGCTTGTTACCAGGTTAAATGCCATCCTCAGACGTAAAATAAAAGAGGAAGCTTCTCCTTCAATTAAAGTAAAAGACATCTTAATAGATAGAGAATCATTCTTAATTTACCGTGGCGATCAGAAAATTCAATTGGCCAGAAAAGAATTCGAACTCCTATTTTTATTGGCAACCAAGCCAGGTAAAGTGTTCACCAGAGAATATATTCTAGAAAAAGTTTGGGGCGAAGAAGTGTTGGTGGTAGACAGAACCATCGACGTACACATCAGAAAAATTAGAGAAAAGCTTGGCGACGACTATATTGGCACTGTAAAAGGTGTAGGATATAAATTTGAAATATGACCAGAAACCCCAAACCCATATATATCGCATTTTTAATCTCTTTGATTATATCTGCTATTTTGGGCTTGGTGAGCTTCTTCCTATCAGAATGGGAATTTATTAATTCGGTAATTATCTTTACCCTGAGCTTTGGCTTAAGTTTTTTCTTGTTCTTCTATACCTTAGAATTTTTCATTTATAGAAAAATAAAACTCATCTATAAAACCATTCATAGCCTTAAAACCCAGAAATACGATGCCATTCTGCAAAATTTCGATTGGGACAAAGACCCTATAGGCGAGATGAACAAAGAGGTAATCAAATGGGCAAGAGACAATAGAATGGAGATAGATCAGTTAAAGCGTTTGGCCGACTTTAGAAAAGAGTTTTTAGGGAATGTTTCGCACGAACTAAAAACACCTATTTTTAATATTCAAGGCTACCTGCATACCTTAATTGACGGCGCCATGGAAGACCCAGCTGTTAACTCTAGGTTCTTAGAAAAAGCCGCTAAAAGTGCTGATAGATTAAGCGATTTAGTGGCAGATTTATTGGCCATTTCTCAATTAGAAAGTGGTGAGCTTACGATGGAAATGGAGCGGTTTGATATCAACCTTTTGGTGAAAGATGTTTACGAACAGCTGCATAACAAAAAAGTACAGTTACTTATCAAAGATGGCTGCAACCAACCTTTTTTTGTGTACGCAGATAAATATAGGATCAGACAAGTGTTGGTGAACCTTATAAATAATTCAATTAAATACGGAAAAGAAAATGGCACAACCACTGCAGCTTATTACGATATGGACGAAAACATCCTCATCGAAATTGCCGACAATGGGCCTGGCATGGAGCAAGAACACTTGGTGCGCATTTTTGAAAGATTTTATAGAATTGATAAAAGTAGAACCCGCGAATCACAAGAAGGAGGCACTGGCTTGGGCCTAGCCATTGTAAAACACATCATCGAGGCGCATAGGCAAAGTGTGAATGTACGCAGTAACATTGGCGTTGGCACCACATTTGGCTTTACCCTAGCAAAAAGTGAATCCTAATTAGGAGATTTTTATTTCGGTTTGAACCAAAAAAACTTTGCAGTCTCACCTAAAAATATATATTTGCTCTAAAC